>DATGDN010000251.1:0-2083 GCA_035310865.1 Pseudolabrys sp.
ATTCCGCGAGCCACCGATGGCACCGTCAAGCGATACGAACGCGAGATCGTGCTTGGCGTGCCACTTGGGCCCGGGACCGCGCATATAGTGCAACTCGGGTCTGTATGAATCGAACTGTAAGAGCCTTCCGAATTGCATCAGCGAGATTCTTTGAGACAATAGGTCGTCGCGTTAGTTGGCGGCGTACGTTCGGCCATCGGCGGTCTCGGGGGTGGTTTCCCTGTGTTCCGAATTTGACATGTCACGGCGGGGCGACGCTTCCGGTCGCCGCCTCCACGATGATTGTTCCAGTCATGTGCGGATGCAGACCGCAGAAATACTTGTAGGTGCCCGGCGTCGTGAAGGTGAAGGAAAATGTGCCGTCGGTATCCATCACCTTGGACCTGAAGTTGTTTGGCGACACGACCGTGTGCGGGATGTCGTCGCCGTTGGTCCAGGTGACCGTGGTACCCGCTTTCACTTTCACTTCCTGCGGACCGAAGGTGAAGTTGTCGATCTTGACCGTGACGTCGGCGGCCAAGGCCGGCGTCGCGGCGAAAACAAACGTGGCCGCGGCGACGGCGATGAAGCTTTTCAACATTGATTTGGCGTTGATCATGATTGCACTCAGCCTTGCAGCGGCGTGTCGATGATGGCGAGACGCTGCTCGTTTTGTTGGAACGTGACGCTGGCGATGCCAAGCATCGTGCGCAGCTTGTCTTCCGGCACCTTCAACGGGCCCGGCGACGGCGCGGTGCCTGGTGCCGGTTGCGGGAACGCTGTCGACCGCGCAGTGTGGAAGGTGACGTTGCCTTCGACTTTCTGCATCACCTGATGGATGTGGCCGTTGAGCACAGTGACCGAGCCGAATCGCTTGAGCAGCCCGAGCGCCCGCTCGCCGTCCTCCGTGCCCCAGCCCCAGTTTGGATAGACGGTCCAGAGCGGGATGTGCGCGAAAACGACGATCGGCTGCGATGCCGAGCGGCCTTTGACATCGTTTTCCAACCAAGCGAGTTGCTCGTTGCCGAGATTGCCAAGACCGCCGGCTTTCAGATCAACGACGTTGACCAGGCCGATGAAATGCACGCCGTCCGCGTCGAAACTGTACCAACCGGCACCCTTGCTGTTGCGCCCGTAGCGTTCGCGATAGAGCTTGCCCTGGTCCTCGTCGAGCATATCGTGCTCGCCGGGGACGTAGTGCACATCCAGCCGCGCCTGCGCGATGATGCGATCAGCATCGTCGAACTCGGACGGCTTGGACAAATGCGAAATATCGCCGGTATGAATCATGAATGCAGGCCGTGCCGGCAACGCCTTCACGCGAGCGATCGCTTCTTCCAGCGTGCCTTTGGCATTGGGGTTGGCGGGCTTGTCGAACCCCATGTGGCTGTCGCTGATCTGCAGAAAGGTGAAGCCCTTCTGTTGCGCAGCCAGTGCCTCGTCGATGATGCCAAGCGACGTCGGCACGCCGCCGGCAACGGTCCAAAGCACACCAGTGCCCGCCCAGGTCATGCATTCGAGCACCTTGCGGCGGCTCAATCCGTCATCGCGCTCTGTCATCGTTTGCTCTCCCATTTCGAGATTGACGTACACAGGGCTTAGACTGGACAGGGCGGCGATTTATTCCCGCAGGCAGCAACATCACAAAGATGTCATCGCGGCCGTCCGGTCGGATAAAATTTTTATTCCCGGAAAATTTCTCAAATTTGTTTCATGAAAACGTTATCGCGAATGCGGGCGCAAACCGCCTAAGGCGGGGAATAATGCAGCCGGTTTTCAGTCTCCTCCCGTGAGTCCATCAATCACAGGAGACGTAACATGAAGAAGTTTCTAACCACCTTGGCTGCGGTGGGCGTCATTGCGACGCCGGCCATCGCAACGCCGGCATTTGCCCAGTCGTTCTGCACTTGTGATGGCACTGGCAACGTGCTGAAGTTCACAAATAATCCGATTACTTATCAGAACCAAGCACCTGCAATTCCTGCAATCGGTCAAAGCGGCCTACACGCTTTCGCCATGGTTCCGGCACCCGGCGCGGCTTTCAATTCGAACAGCCCGGCAGCCGCGGGCGGTGGCAGCCTCGGCTATAATGAAATGCTTCCTA
>DATGDN010000252.1:0-1804 GCA_035310865.1 Pseudolabrys sp.
GCCGCTTTCCCGATTGAGTTTATCGGAGTCGCGAAAACACCAGACGTTGCGGCAAAGCCGAAGCTTGCAGCAGCTAGTACAGCAATTACAAATAACCGCATTGGAATCTCCTAACAATTGGTTGTGTCGACACGCTGCAAACGCGCGAGCAACTCGTAGATGATCAACGACTCGATGAAGATCGAATGCTCGTGAACGAGGCGCGCGCGGAATCCGGCCCGATCGATCAGCGTGCCGAACAGATCGAGGTCGGAATCCGACGAGAGCATGACATACAGCCGCCCTCCGGGCTTAAGACGCTCGCGAGACTGGTTGAATAAAGCTGCTATGTCGCGATAGTTTGGACCGGCGTGCCAGCCGCGATCGGCGAGATTGCGCGGTTCGCCCGCATGCTTGGGCGGGCTCGACAGGATTACGTCGAAGAGCGGACGGGGCGCAAACGCGGAGAGGAGGTTTGTGCACACGGCGCTGACGCGGTCGCCCATGCCGTTGGCGCGCGCGTTCTCTGCGGCCGTGAGGGCGGCATTCGGATTGATGTCGGTTGCTGTGACGGTGTCGGCGCCGGCGCGTGCCGCCGCGAGCGCGAGAATGCCTGACCCGGTTCCGACGTCGACGACGTGCTTGCCGCTTAGGTCGAGGCCGCCAATGAAATCGGCGAAGCACTCACTGCTGATGAAATAGCGCGGGTGAAACACTGTCGGGCGGACAGTGAGGCGAAAGCCGGCTGCCCGCGTGACCCGGGTGCTCTGCCGGGCGAGAATCAGGTGGTAGGAAAAGAAGTGAATAAAGCCACGCAGGAATCGGCGGAAGGGCCCGTGCGGGGGCCTTCGGCGGCTGAAACCGCCCGCGACGCTTCTGTCCACCGCGACCTCGACCGCGTCGCCTGCGCGAGGCATTTGATGCATGATTGGCAATGATCCTACGGCGAGTTGGCAGATCCCAAAACGTCTATGGGTTCACATCCGGCGTTTTCGTTTCGAATTCGAGGTCGACCGGTTCTTGCGAACAGCATTTGCAGGTGGTGCCACAATGACCGCCCATGCGCGGGCTGCACATGAACGTGGCCATCGTGCGAGCACGGCTCGGTCAGCAGGCCGCGCAACTTGATCATCTGCCAGGCCAGCGGGTTCCAGTCTCGCCAAACTTGTTGGGCCTCATGCAGCAGGATGCCGCTCAGGACCTCCGGCACGGCACCAAAAATCTGCGGCATGCGGGCCGATATTCCGTCGTCACGCAAAATGTTCCATTTTGACAGGCCGCCCATGACCGGAGAGCCGAGGGCATAGGCCACCCGGCCGACCTGGGCCTCGCGAATGCAATAGGAGCACATCGCACACGGCTCGATGTTGGTGTAAAGCGTGCTGCGGAAAAGCTGCTTCCGGCCGATCGCTTTCTGCGCCTCCGAGAGGGCAATGACCTCCGCGTGACGTGTCACGTCACCGTCTCGGATGGTGCTATTGATCGCTTCCACCACGACTTGTCCGTCCAGAGCGATGACGGTGCCGAAGGGATATTCGCCTTTGCTTACCGCGATGCGCGACAACTCGATGCACCGCGCCATCATCGCTTTGTCCGAAGCTTTTTGTGAAGAATCCATGTCGACGTTGCCTCATTGTTTCGCGCGCGATGTATTTTGTCGCCTGATCCCGGTGCGGCGGAGCACCTGCTCGATATGCATGTCCTTCAAATGCGGTCTGGCTCAGCGGTGAACTGGATCGATCGCGGCGGAATCGCCTCCGAGCAAGCCTCAATGTGCGTCGTGTCGCTCAAGCTATCGAAAACGTTCTAGATGATCAGGAAGTTC
>DATGDN010000253.1:0-1994 GCA_035310865.1 Pseudolabrys sp.
CCGGGGGGTAGCCCGTGTACTCATAAATCGAAATTGGCGGGTGCGGTTGATCATGTCGGCTTTAACCCCGAAAGCGGACATTTCGACGGCGTCAATTTGAATCTTTGCGCTGCGACCGCGCACCTTAGTCCATGGCGATGCGCGTGCCGGTTTCGCCATTCAACAGCCGCTTGAGGTGAAAGCTGGCAAGTTGATCATCGGGTCGCTTACCAACATGCGCTGCGAATGCCGCGAGTGCACCGGGGTCGCGCGCTTCCAGTTTGGCAAATGCCTCCAGATAACTCTTTGTCAAGGCATCTTGGTACTGTTCTGCTCGCAGAGGCTCGAAGGCACGAAGGGCTTCCGATCTGCCCCTTAGTAAAAGGTCTCCCACCGGACGGCCGTGGAAGTCCTTTACCTTTGTGGCGAGGTTTGCGCTGACGCAAATGCGGGTGCCGAGTTGCTTGTTGGCGGCTTCCAGCCGCGCCGCAATGTTGATGGTGTCGCCATAGGCCGTGTAGTCGAAGAAGTGGCCGCCACCGAAATTGCCGACGATCGCCGGTCCGGCATGAACACCGATACGTGTGACTCCCAGCGCGATCCCCTCTTTGTGCCAGCGTTGCCGGAATGATTCGGCGTATTCATCCAAAGCCAGGGCGCAATTGACCGCGCGGGCGGCATGGTCCGGCTGCTCGCCGGGGGCCCCGAACAGCACGTGCAAGGCATCGCCGACGATCTTTGCGACCGTGCCATCATGGGCGAATACGATGTCGGTCATGCCCGTAAGGTAGTCATTGAGAAGCGTTCCGAGAACGCTGGGCTCTAGCGTCTCCACGAGCGCGGTGAAGCTGGCAATGTCAGTGAAAAGCGTCGCGATCTCGCGGCGTTG
The DNA here is from genome assembly GCA_035310865.1 of Pseudolabrys sp. GTDB lineage: Bacteria > Pseudomonadota > Alphaproteobacteria > Rhizobiales > Xanthobacteraceae > Pseudolabrys. The sequence goes on from DATGDN010000253.1 coordinate 869, forward strand.
GCCGCCGAGATCAATTGCGTCCGTGTCGCTGGCAAGCCGTTCCGCCAAGTTGGGCGAGAAGTAGCGCGAGAGCGACGCATAGGCCCGTTCGGCTGCCGCCTGCCGCCGCCGTGCCTCGCGCAGAACTTCGACATGCCGAATGGTTTTGGCAATTGTCCTCTCAAGATCGAGAAAATCGATGGGCTTGGTCAGGAAATCGAACGCGCCGCGGTTCATCGCGGTGCGGATATTGGCCATGTCGCCATAGGCCGAGACGATAATGGTGGAGAGCTTCTCTTCGTTCTCCTGCAATTTCTGCAGCAGCGACAGCCCGTCCATTCGCGGCATATTGATGTCAGTAACCACCATGTCGATGTCCTGATTCGCCTCCAGCACGGCTAGAGCTTCGACACCGTCGCGGGCGAACAGAAAGCTGACGTCACCGTCGTGAATCTGGTGCCGGAACTTCTGCTGGATGAGCTTTTCCAGGTCCGGCTCGTCGTCGACAACCAGGATCCGTGCAGTCATGCGGCCCGTTCAACCCGCGTATCGATTTCGCTGCGAAGCGCCCCGAAATCGATCGGCTTCGTAAAAAGCGCTTCGGCGCCGCCCTCCAATGCCTTGCGCTTGGTCTCCGCATCGCCGTAGGCGGTGATCATGATGACGGGGACGTCGGGTCGCACCGCCTTGGCCTTCGGCAGTAGTTCAAGACCGGTCATCCCCGGCATGTTGATGTCGGACAAGATCAGGATGATCGACACGCCCGCTGCGTCGGTAATGCTCTGAAGCGCCATGTCGCCGGATTGGGCAAACTCCATGGTAAAGCGGCCGGCGCGCAGGTCATGGCGAAACTGCTGGCGGAACAGCACTTCGACGTCGGGCTCGTCGTCGACCACGAGGATGAGGAGGTTCATGCCCCTGCGCCTGATTTGGCAACCGTTGCGGCTGCGCGCGGCAGTACAATTCGGAACTCGGTGAACTCGCCAGGGACCGTATCGACGTCGATCGCGCCCCCATGTTGTTTGACAATAATATCGTGACTGATGGAGAGGCCAAGCCCGGTCCCTTCGCCGGCCGGCTTGGTGGTGAAGAACGGGTTGAATAGCTTGTCCCTCACCTCGGGCGGAATGCCGGTGCCGTTGTCGCG
>DATGDN010000254.1:0-2589 GCA_035310865.1 Pseudolabrys sp.
CGTCGCCGATCGGTTAAGGCACCCCTTCAAAATCCGCCGCCCTCACCGCTCAGACAGAGCGGCGGAGCCATGGACAAGAGCGATAATGTCGCGACCGCCAAAAGGCCGACCCCGCACCGGCGCAAAGCCGGGCGCCACGCGCGAACAGATCGAGCGGCGCGAGCGGTTTGAGCGCGCGCGCCGCGAAAGTCTGCGGGCCGACGCCGACGGCCCGGTCGTGATGTACGGCTGGCACACGGTGATCGCCGCGCTGAAAAATCCGGCGCGCCACATTCGCAAGCTCCTTGCCACCGAGAACGCCGCACGGCGAATATCGGAGGAAGGTATTCCCGCGCGCATCGCTCCGGAGATCGTGCGGCCGTCGTCGATCGCGGAGCGGCTCCTGCCCGACGCCGTGCATCAGGGCCTCTATCTTGAAACCGATCCTCTGCCCTCGCCCGCGATCGAGGAACTTCCGGCAGAAGGCGTAGTACTGGTGCTCGACCAGATCACCGATCCGCACAATGTCGGCGCCATCTTCCGTTCGGCCGCGGCCTTCGGAGCAACCGCGATCGTGACGACGCAGCGTCACAGCCCGGAGACGACCGGCGCGCTGGCGAAAGCCGCATCCGGTGCATTGGAATATGTGCCGCTGATCAACGTGCAAAATCTGGCGCGCGCCCTTGCCGCGATCAAGCAAAGCGGATTTCTCGTCGTCGGCCTCGACAGCACGGGCGATGCCGATCTCGCCGATCTCGCCTTGCGCGCGCCGCTCGCGCTCGTGCTCGGCGCCGAGGGCAAGGGCCTGCGGCAACTGACCAAGGCAACCTGCGATCACATCGCGCGCATCAGCCTGCCGGGCGAAATCAAGAGCCTCAATGTCTCGAACGCCGCCGCGCTCGCGCTCTATGTCGCCAGCCGCAGCTCGCGCGGCCCACGGTAATCAAGAGAAAGCGATCACCGGTCCTGACGAATTTCTGGGCTGCTCGAGCGATGGCGCGGGCTCGATGCGATATGGCCGCACAGGATGCGGAGGCAGTTCGGGCGCGAACACCGAGGAGACCGACCAGAAGAGTAGTCCTCGGCCTTCGCAGGCCGGTGCGACGAGATCCGCCCGAAACGCCCGGACTTCGGCCGCCGCCCGGTCTTGGGGGAATAGTGCCGGTATATACGAAAGGCTGACGGCCGCAGATCGCCAGGTAAGATTAATCATGCTAACGAACCGCATAGATGGCCGGTTCGCTATCGTCTTCATTTCAATCAAATGCCGGGATTAACCGCAATGGCTGGACGCAGGAAAACGACTGAACAGCCGCCGGCCGCCAAGCGACGCAGCTTTCGTCAGAAATACGACGATCTCGAAGCCCGCCGCGCCGAATTGAGCGCACGCCTTCGCGTGCTCGCGCACATAGCGCACGAACATCCCGCCTACAACGGCGCACTCAAGCTCCTCAACAATATCTATCGCAAACAAAAGCTCGCGCAGCGACTGGCAGTGCTGCAATCGGCGGCCTGGCTGATCGACATCCTGGAAAAGCTCTCCGGCACGATGTAGGCGCGCTTGCTACCGGCTTCGCCGGTCGAACAGTCCCCTCCAAAAGTCGATCAACTTTAGACTTACGACATCAGATGCACAGACGCCGCAACAGACGCGGAGGTTTGCGCGGACAATCGGGGCGCAGCTGTTTGGGAAAAGGTAGCAATCCGGAAGCAAATCGGTATTTCACTGACCCTGCGCTGGTGCTGAGTGATCATCATTCCTGCGGCTTGCCGGGTTAGGCTCAGTGGTAGAGCAGCGCACTATAGCTATCGCGATCTTGAGCTCCTGCTTTACGAAGCTCTTATTACCAAACAGAAAGCGGCTCCGAACGAGGCCTGACCAAGGAATTGTCGCGGCTGAACACCCGTTCATGGACCTAACAACGTGTTTCCCGCGTTTGCTCACCACACTGGCGGCGGCGCTACAATGACAGGCTGGCGAACCACGACGGTCTCGGAATGGGAGTGGCTATCTAGGGTCATAAGCGGACATAACCGCCAGCAGAACATGGGAGAAAACTAATGATCAGGTTTATCGCTGTTGCTGCCTTTGCCTTTGCCTTCGCAACGTCGGCTCAGGCCATGTCGCCCGCGCCTCTTCATCAGCCGGAGGGCATGACCACGCAAGTCGCCTACGGATGCGGACCGGGCAGGACACGAGTTCGTGGTGTCTGCGTGGCCAGAACCACCAAGCGCCAAGTCCGCAGGTGCGTAGTGTGGGGTGCAGGGAACGTTTGCCGTCGGTGGCGTTATTAAGACGCAGCGACCGACGGCTAGGGCGGCGCGGCTCAGTGCCTTGTCTGCCGCATTGAACTGACATTGTAGGAGTTGCGTCAATGCGTAACCAGACCCCGCTGGCACCGGGTGAGCTAGCCTTTGATGTCACCGTTCATATCGTGCTCAACGATTTCGGCCCGCTGGGCCGCGCCTACTGCGAAACCGACGAAATGGAAGCTGACGAAGCGACCATCGTCGAAAACATCCTGAGCGGCCAATATTCGTGTCCGCTGCAGGTGGTCGCCCTTAATACCGCCGAAGGTTGGGCACGAGATGTAACCAAGGACATGGCAT
>DATGDN010000255.1:0-6556 GCA_035310865.1 Pseudolabrys sp.
CGATGCCGCGGCTTGCTCCGGTGAGAAGCAGCGTGCGGCGCGGCTGGTTCGTCTGCGAGTTCGGCATGCCGTTCCTGGAATGGTTCTAGCGTAGCGATCGATCAGTGATGCTAGCTTACGGATAGAGCCGCGTCTTGTTCCACACTGCGTCCGGATGATCCCGCTTGAATTCGATGCGGTCGTGCAGCCGGAAGGGGCGCTCCTGCCAGAACTCGATCGAGAGCGGGACGATGCGGTAGCCGGACCAATTCGGCGGGCGTGGCACCTCGCCGATGGCGTATTTCGCGGCATAAACCCCGACCGCCTTCTCGAAGGCGAGCCGGCTTTCCAGCGGGGCGGACTGCTTGCTCGCCCAGGCGCCGATCTGGGCCTGCTTCGGGCGCGAGGCGAAATAGGCATCGGCCTCGGCATCTGTCACGCGTTCGACGGTGCCGCGCACCCGGACCTGCCGGTTCGACGATTTCCAGTAAAAAACAACTGCCGCCTGCGGGTGGGCACCCAACTCCTGCCCTTTTTGGCTGTCCATATTGGTATAGAAGACGAATCCCCGCTCATCGGCGCCTTTCAAAAGGACCATCCGGGCATTCGGAAAGCCGTCGGCGTCGACGGTGGCGAGGGTCATGGCGGTGGGGTCACGGGGTTCTGAGGCAGTCGCGTCGGTCAGCCAGGCGGCAAACAGCCGCAAGGGCTCGTCGGCGGCGGTGAAATCACCAGTCGTTAACCAACTCGGGTGTTGAATCGGTGTTGTGTCGGACATCTGCTGGAGTGCTTCACGTGGCCGGGGCTAAAACCCGTCAATATTGTGGCCTTTATAGTGGATGCGCGTGGCCGCGCCTATGGCGCAACCTTGCGCTCGGCGGCGTCCTCATAGTGTCCCTCGGCGGATGCAGCCTGTCCGGACAGTTCGACTCTTTCTTCCCCACCGACAAGGCCGAGCGCACCGGCACGATCACGCCGCCGCCCGACGCGAAGGAAGAAGTGCAATTGCCGCCGCCTGCCGATCTTGCCTATGCGCGGGCCGCTGCGAGCGCCGTGCTCAGCCGTGGTGAAAAGGATACCAGCATGCCGTGGGAAAATCCGCGCACGGGAACGCGCGGCACGGTCACGCCGATTGCCTCCGCCTATACCCAGGACGGCCAGACGTGCCGCGATTTTCTGGCGAGCTTCGTGTCGGGCAGTTCGCAATCCTGGGTGCAGGGGGAAGCGTGCAAGCAGCAGCAGGGCGACTGGCAAGTGCGCTCCTTCAAGCCCTGGAAGCGGTCGTAAGCGGGTAGCGCTTGTAGGCTATAGCCCGCGGGGCATAGGCGCGTTGCATCCCTCGCTTTTGAACCCCACATTGATACTTTGAGTCGCCGCCATTCGACTGGCGGGCAGGGGAATTCACGGGAGTTTGGATCAGATGCGCGACCCCTATGACGTCCTGGGGGTTTCCAAGGGTGCGAGCGAAGGCGACATCAAGAGCGCCTATCGTGGGCTCGCGAAGAAATTGCATCCGGACGCCAACAAGCACGATCCGAAAGCGGCCTCGCGCTTCGCCGAGCTCAACGCCGCCTACGAGATCGTAGGCGACAGCGACAAGCGCAAGGCGTTCGACCGCGGCGAGATCGACGCGGAGGGCAAGCCGCGCTTTCAGGGCTTCGAAGGTGGTTTCGGCGCGCAACCCGGCGGCGGCTTTGGTACGGGTGGTGGCGCGCACTTCGAAAGCTTCAGCTTCGGACCCGACGGCTTCCGCCGTTCCGGCAGCGGCGGCGGTGGTTTCGGCAGCGGGGGTCTCGACGAACTTCTGCGCGGGATGTTTGGTGGCGCCGCACGCGGCGGCGCGCGGCGCGGATCGGCGTTTGAGGGTGAGGATTTCGGCGCCGCCGCAGGGGCCGGCCAGGACCTCCATGCCTCGCTCACGATCACGCTGGCCGATGCGGCCAAAGGCACAAAGACTCGCGTCCATTTGCCGACCGGCAAGGATGTCGAGGTCAAGATTCCGGCGGGCATTGCGAGTGGCCAGCAGATCCGGCTGAAGGGGCAGGGCTGGCCGAGTGCAAATGGGAAAGCCGGCGACGCGCTGATCACGGTCAATGTCGCGCCGCATCCGCTGTTCAAGCCGGACGGCAATGACCTGCGGATCGAGCTGCCGATCACACTTTATGAGGCGACGCTCGGCGGCAAGGTCCGGGTTCCCACACTCGACGGCGCGGTGGAACTGGCGATCCCTGCCGGCACCAATTCCGGGCGCACCTTCCGGCTCAAGGGTAAAGGGCTGAAAGAAAAAAGCGGCAGCGGCGACCTGCTCGCAACGGTGCGCATCGTGCTGCCCGAACGCGTCGATGACACATTCAAGGATCTCATGAAGACCTGGCGCGACAAGAAACCTTACGATCCGCGCGGGGACATGGAGTAAGAGCCCTCATGGTGAGAAGCGCCGCAGGCGCGTCACCATTGAGGGCTGATTTCTCTCACGACTTCTTCGCACCGCTTTTTTCCATCTGCTCGTAGGCGGCTTTCGTCACTTTCTCGAGCTTTTCGCGATCGGCCGGACCGCTCACTACATAGGCGACCTTGTCGTCGACCCAGTAGAATGCCGCGGCGCGTTCGGCGCTTGTGTAGCGCAGCGCGCTTTCCGGCACGCTCGCCTTCGCGCAATAGATGGTAAAGCGTTCGCCGGACGCGCCTTCATACATGTAGAAGGCCGCGGCGCCGGTCGGTCCGGGCAACAGTCGGCCGCCGACGAGCTTAAGCCCGATCGACTGGAGATCGGGGACGCGCAGATCTTCGCCAAGCCGCTTCGACAGCCATTGCGTCATGTGCTGGCGTTCAGTGCCCGGCACTTCGACCGGATGACGCACCTCGACGACGTAGAGCTTGTAGGCGTCGAGCGCTTCGCTAGCCACGGCAAACGAACTTGTGCGCGTGCCGACGGAAGCGCCGTGCGCGAACCAGCCGCTCGCGCCGCCAACGAGAAATGCGGCCACAGCTGCGGCGGCCGCAAATGCCTTCCACGACCGTCCATTGGCGCGGTCACTGCGGATGATCTGGTCGAGCTTGAGCCGTTCGGGCACCGCTTCCTCGAGAACCGCGCCGTAACGCGCGCGGATTCTCTCGGCCTGCGCCCGCCAGGATGCGACCGTTGCAGCCTGGTCGGGATGATCGGCAAGCCAGGCGCTGACGGCCTGCATCCGGTCGGCCGGCAATTCGCCGTCGATATAGGCGTGCAGTTCATCCTCGGTCACGGGTGAATCGCGATCGATCATGGGTTCACCTTCTTCCTCTCATTTCACGCGGCGCAGCGCGGGGCGCCCGCCGTCGAGATAGGTCTTAATCTGTACGCGCGCACGCGCCAGACGCGACATGACGGTACCAATGGGCACACCCTGCACTTCGGCGACTTCGCGGTAGCTCAGCCCCTCGAGCACTACGAGCAGCAGGGCGTTGCGCTGGTCCTCAACCAGCGTGGCGAGCGCGCGTTCAATGTCGCGCCCGCCTGCCTCCGGGCCGGCAAGATCCGGAGCGTCGTTGTCTTCGATGGGCGACAGTGGCGGCCGCCGGGCCAGCGAACGCAGCCGGTTGCGGTTGAGGTTGGTGAGGATCGTGTACAGCCAGCTCCGCACGTCGCCACCATGAAACAGGTGCTCCGAGCGCAGCGCGCGCACGAGCGTGTCCTGCACCAGGTCGTCGGCGATGTCGGCGTCCCGCGTTAGCGCGCGTGCATAGCGGCGGAGCGCGGGGATCGTTGTTTCGACGTTTTGCCGGAAAGTGGGCAAACCGGGCCTCCGTTAACTTTCGTTGCATGGCGGGCGAGCGGCCGGAAGGGCCGCTTGTCCGCCACGCCGCAGACACACGTCGGGTACCGTTCAGTTCTCACGAAAACCCCACCGATCCAATCATATTCCCAAAATCGAATTGAATTAACAGTACAAATAGCGCTGCCCGTGCTTTGCTTGATGGCCCATAGTGCCTGTGCCATAGGAAACGGCCGGTCCCCACCGGCAAAAACGGGAGGATCATGCCGGAAATCTCGGCTCTGATGCGTGGCAAGCGCGGGTTGATCATGGGCGTGGCCAACAACCGCTCGATCGCCTGGGGCATTGCGCGCGCCTGCCGCGACCACGGCGCCGACCTCGCCTTCACCTATCAGGGCGACGCGCTGAAGAAGCGGGTGGAACCGCTCGCCGAAGAAGTAGACGGTCTCGTCGTCGGTCATTGCGATGTCACCGACTCAGCCTCCATAGAGGCGGTGTTCGCCGCCGTGAAGTCGGCGTGGGGCTCGCTCGATTTCCTCCTGCACGCCATTGCCTTCTCGGACAAGGATCAGCTTGACGGCCGTTACGTTGACACAACCGAGGACAACTTCATCAAGACGATGGTGGTGAGCTGTTACTCGTTCACCGCGCTTGCACAGCGCGCGGAAAAACTGATGACGAATGGCGGCTCGCTGCTGACCATGACCTACTACGGCGCTGAAAAATGGATGCCTCACTACAACGTCATGGGCCTCGCCAAGGCGGCATTGGAATCCTCCGTGCGATATCTTGCAGCCGACCTCGGCGCCAAGAATATCCGCGTTAATGCGATATCGGCGGGCCCGTTGAAAACGCTTGCCGCGTCAGGTATCGGCGATTTCCGCTATATCCTGAAGTGGAACGAATACAACACGCCGCTGCGGCGCAATCTGACGCTGGAAGAAGTCGGCAAGGCGGGTGTCTATTTCCTCTCCGATATGTCGAGCGGCGTCACCGGCGAAATCCATCACGTCGATGCCGGCTATCATATTGTCGGTATCAAACATCCCGATGCGCCCGACATTGCCGTCGGCAAGACCGACTGATGGCTGAGACGGCAAAGCCGCGGCCGACCGTCTACTACATCCGCCACGGCGAAACCGAATGGAACGTAACCGGTCGCTTGCAGGGCCGCCGCGATGTGCCGCTCAACACGCGCGGGCGAGCACAAGCCATGCATTGCGGGGATATTCTCCGTGAATTGTTTGCCAGGAGCGGCCGCAATGTTTCCGAACTCGATTTCGTGTCGAGCCCGCTCGGCCGTGCCAAGACGACGATGGAGTTGGTGCGGGCCCCGCTAGGCCTTCCCGCGGACGGTTACCGCATCGATCCACAGCTTGTCGAGATTGCCTTTGGCGACTGGGAAGGCTTCACAATCGCACAATTGCACACGCGCGATCCTCAGCGCATCGCCGCGCGCGAGCACGACAAATGGCATTTCGTCCCGCCGCGTGGCGAAAGCTACAAAGCGGTGTCGGAGCGTATGCAAAGATGGTACGAAAGCCTCCCGCGTGACACGGTCGCTGTCGCCCATGGTGGCACCGCGCGCGGGCTCATTGCGTATCTCGGGATTGCAAAACCGGCGGCTGCGCCGCTTCTCGATATCGCGCAGGGCGTCGTCTATGTCTTCGAAGGCGAGAAACTCACACGCTACGCCTGATGCGCCTATAGCGGCTTGAGGATGCGGTAGAGTTGAAACCGGTCGCCGTCAGCGACGAGCTTGAGACGCGCGGGATCGGGGTTGGGCGCCTCGTCCTCTGTAAAAAGAATGTAGAGATAATCAAACTTTGTCCAATTCAACCAGAATGCCGGCGCATTGGGCTGCCGGTGTTCGGTTGCCACAATGAGCTGAGAGATTGACGGCGGGGTGCCATCATGAACGTCGACATAGTCGCGATATTCGGGTCTGGCATGCAGCACCTGCTTGCCGTCCACCGTGAAAAGGGTCGTGACCAACGCCGAGCGCTCGATCGTTGCGATGCACGCCGCATGAACGAGCCCAAGGTCGCGCACGTCATCGCCGGCCGAACTGTCGGCATAGGCGACAAATACCTTCGAGCCCGGTGCGATGCGACGCACGGAGGAGCGGAACTGGCTGGTCGAATCCGACAACTGCGACCAATTGAGGTCGATCTCGATCAGCCGCCCGCCGATTAAAATGACGAGAACGACGAGGAACGCCCGCCGCACCAGGCGGCGATGCAATGCCAGATCGCCGCACGCGAAGATCATAAAGGCAATACCCAGCGGAACACGCTGATCGGTCATGTAAGTGTCGAACATCATCCGCGGCAGAGCTAAATACACGGCTGCCCCGACGATGAGCAGCACGTAGACGAGCGGATGAAAGCGGAGGATCCGATGACGGATCGCCCAGACCATGCTGGCGACGATGATGGTCATCAGCGCGAAGGCTGCGATGTCGGAGTAATCTGAGATGACAAACATCAGCCCGTCGGCCTTGCCGCGCTGATCCCAGTAGATGCCGGACAGGAGCTGCATGGTCGGGCTGGCATAAAGCAGCGGCGCTGCGGCGAGAAATGGCAAGCCGCTGACGGTAAAATCGACAATCCGCGCCGGCCATGGTTCCTGCCGCCGCTGCCAAAGCCGCAGGATTTCGAACGAGAGCAGTCCAACGCCGTAAATGCCAAGTGCCGAGAGATGGCAGAAAAACAGCACGAGAACGCAAGCTGTCGATAGTGCAAGCCTTATCGGCCAGACTCGTTCGCGGACCGCAATCCATCCGGCGAGCGCCCACAGCACGACGCCGATTCCGAAAATAT
>DATGDN010000256.1:0-5059 GCA_035310865.1 Pseudolabrys sp.
CGAGGGCACCAATGGATTCCTCGCAGAGTGCACCGAACAACCAGCATCATGAAGGCGATGTCGTCCCTCTTGGGCCGAAGGATTGGCCGACAGCCGCGCTGTTAAAGGTGCCAATAAATTCCTCGCAGAGTCCGCCACCGAACGACCAGAGTCATGACGGCGATGTCGTCCCACTTATGCCGAGGGCACCAATGGATCCCTCGCAGAGTGCACCGGACAACCAGCATCATGAAGGCGATGTCGTCCCTCTTGGGCCGAAGGATTGGCCGACAGCCGAACTGTCAAAGGTGCCAATAGATTCGTCGCAGAGCCCCCCACCGAACGACCAGAGTCATGAAGCCGGTGTCGTCCGCCTTATGCCGAGGGCACCAATGGATTCCTCGCAGAGTGCACCGAACAACCAGCATCATGAAGGCGATGTCGTCCCCCTTATGCCAAACCTGCCAATGGATTCCTCGCCGAGTCCACCACGGAACGCCCAGCGCCACGAAGCGCATGTCGTCCCCATTATGCCGAAGGATAGGAAAGAAGCTCGGTCTAGCGGCGCTGCGCATGATCCGATCGCCGGACGCGATGCGTCCGATCAGTCTATCCGGATGGCTCGGGAACGACCTGACTTTTCTGCCGGCTTACGGGCAGCGGAGCCATCGATCCGCGTGTTTCCTCGCAGCTCCGGCTTTAAGAACGATCAGTTCGCGAACGACAGGTCGCCGATTGGCAGGAGACCGTTCCGTGCCGTTGCTCGCCTTTCCATTGCGGCTCTGATTGGTGTTGGAGGGTTATCCGCCTGGCAGTCCCTCGGTGACGACGCAATGGAAAAGATTGGGACCTTGGTCGTATCGTTGGGTTCGTTGTCATCGGTCTCGACGACGAAGTCGCCCCCCGTACCGGTGCCCCCCGCGGTCGCAACGTCTCCTGAGTTGGCACAGCAGCTTGAGGCTATGCCGCGCGATCTCGCCGTCGTGCGGCGCAACGTAGAGCAGCTCACTGAAAAGCATGAACAGATGGCACGCAACATCGCGACACTGAAGGCGGCCGGGCAACATGTTAAAAAGAAAACATCGTCTCTCCATCTGCATGAGGAGAAACTCACTCCGTGGCCGGAGACACCACCGGCAACAATTCCAGGCTGGACTCTTCGTGGCATTACTAATGGCACGGCGGTCTTGGAAGGGCCTAGTGGCATCTGGAAGGCGATGCGCGGAGACACGGTGCCAGGAGTGGGAAGAGTCGAGTCGATGGTGCGTTGGGGTGGCCGTTTGATAGTCGCGACCAGCGGCGGTCTCATTTCGACGCCATGAGTGATTCATATCAAACTGGTCATGATGCTTCCAATCATCGCGCGCGTTTCTGCGACGCGACACGAGAATTAGTGACCAAAGCGGCGGTTGCGTCCCTGATAGGCGCGAATGGCACGTAAGAAGTCTATTTTGCGGAAGGCCGGCCACAAGACATCGGTAAAGTAAAACTCGCTGTGCACGCTCTGCCAGAGCAAAAAGCCGGACAAACGGATCTCACCACTCGTTCGAATGATCAGGTCGGGGTCCGGCAAATCGGCCGCATAAAGATGCCGGGCGATAGCATCGGATGTCATGTTTTCTATGACCTCAGACAATGATGCTCCTTGCTTCGCTTGCGCTTCGAGAAGGCTGCAGACAGCGTCGACGATCTCCTCCCGGCCGCCGTATGCGGCTGCAATCGTCAAGGTCGTTGAATCGTACTGTGCGGTCGCCACTTCCGCTGCGCGGATTGCAGCAACAACTGATTCCGGTAAAATATCGAGCCGGCCGATGGCCCGTACGCGGATGCGTTTTTGATGCATGAACGGGTCGTGAGCCAGCGCGGTAAGCTTCGCTTCGATTGCGGCGAGGATTCCGGAAACCTCAGCGGGTGGTCGCTTAAGGTTCTCCGTTGAAAATACCCAGAGTGTTACTGCGCTAATGCCCAGCTCCGCACACCAGTCCAGGATGTCGTCGAGCTTGTTGGCCCCATATTGATAGATTTCGCGCGGGTCGCCGAGGCCTCGCCGGCGAGCGTGGCGGCGATTTCCATCCAGGATGATGCCGACGTGGCGGGGCAACGAGCCACGTTCGAGCTGGTGCAGGAGCCGGCGCTCGTAAAGCCAATAGACAAATCGCAGCAGTTGCGACGGGGCGGCACGTTTGTCACGGAGCCTTCGCCCTAAAGCCGCGTGGTCGATATCGACCAAGGCCGAGCGGGTTGGCGCGTCGAGGTCGAGCGCAGCGGTACCTCGTTCGGCCGGTTGCAGACCCGAATTCATCTTCCCCCCTTTTTCTCTCCCCTTTGCGTCAACCGGAATATATCGGTCAGTTTACGCTTAAAGCGGCGCCGGGTGCATTCTAAAAGCATACGCAAGGTAGCGTACTGCGCGCAGTTTTCGACATTTAAAGGGCGCCAGCATGAAGGCAGTTTAGCCTCGGAAGACAAAACGAAACCTGATTGGTTTTGGAGCCACAGGTTCGGCCTAGGTGCGTGAACATGATTGGTGCAGCGTTCTCTGGTGGGTTGAGCAAATGAGCCTGCGCGCCGAGCTGATCCGTCTGTGCCTGCCCTGGTTCACGCAGCCATGGTTTCCAAGGGACATTCAAATCGAGGATGTCCGCCGACGGGTGGCGCGCTTCGGCCATCTTGTGCCGCACCCGCCGCGCGGAACGGAGGTGATCGCAATCGACGCCGGCGGTATCAAAGCCGAGCAGATCACCACGCCCCGCTCGTTTCCCAACCGATACGTCCTGCACCTGCACGGCGGCGCCTATCTGTTCGGCTTTCCGGCGCTGTTTCGCGATTTTACCTGGCGCATCGCCGACGCGGCGAGCGCGCGGGTGCTGTGCATCGACTACCGGCTTGCGCCCGAGCATCCCTTTCCGGCGGCGATTGAGGACGCCACGGCCGCCTATCGCTGGCTCATCGCCGAGTGCGCCGAGCCGCGCGACGTGGCGTTCATTGGGGATTCGTCCGGCGGCGGGCTTGCGCTCGCGAGTATGATGCGTCTGCGCGATGAGGGCTCGCCCTTGCCGGCCGCTGCCGTCGTGCTCTCGCCGTGGACCGATCTCGCGCTGACCGGCCAATCGCTCACTGAGCACGGCTTCTCCGATTCGATGGTGCCGATTGAGTTGATGCCGACGGCGGTCGAGCTTTATCTCGCTGGTGCCGATCCGCGCTCGCCCTACGCCTCTCCGCTTTACGGCGATCCGGCGGGCCTGCCCCCGACTCTCATTCATGTCGGCAGCGATGAGGCACTGCGCGATGATGCGGTGCGAATGGCCGAGCGCCTGCGCGTCGTGGGCCGCGAGGTCGAACTCGAAGTGTGGCCGCGCATGTTCCATGTCTGGCATATGTTCGCGCGCATCCTGCCAGAAGCGCGCGCAGCGATCGCAGGCGTCGGCGCGTTCTTGCAAGCCCGGTTGTCATGATCAGGCGGCCCGCCCGCATTGGCATTCAAGGAAAAAGACCGGACGCCACGAGAGCGCCGGCGGCCGAGAAATTACCGAAATCAGTGAACCCTGATGCGCAGATGATACCTATCGCTTACGCGCGCCGCTGCGGCCTAGGATGGCCGGAATGTACCAAACATCTCCGTAGTGGAGGTTGGGTATCCTGTGAGGCCAGCACCCGAAGACCGGCGAGCCCCAGGCACCGATCCACCCGACGACCACCTCCGAGCAGAACGACCAGTGGCCAGGCGTCACGTAGTATTCAAAGTAATAATGCAATATTGCCGACACCACCACGCTGATGAAGAGCAAGATGGCTTGATGCGGATTTGATCAAGGTATTGGGTTAATAGCAGTAAGTTGTCGTGGCTTTTGTAATTTTGGAAGCGAACGCGGTCAGCGTGCGCGCTATTATGGTGGTGATTCGTGAGGACTCACCCCATGATTTTTTTTAGCAAGCGTGAACTGACTCCGGTCGAGCGCTTCGAGATTGCGCTCAAGGATAGGCAGGCAGCGCGTGAGAAACTGACAGAACGTCTTGGCGGTGCCGAAGCTGTGCTTGGAGACAAACGAGCCGCAGCCGAAACCCTAGCCATAACCGGTGCTTCCGATGCCAAGCTCGATCGGGCAGAAGTCGATATGCGTGCGGCCGAGGACCGCGTCGGGACCTTACGCGCCGCATTGGCGCAAGTGGATGAGAAAATCGCCACCACTGAACGCGAATTGGCTGACGCCAAAGCGCAACGCGCCCGTGAAGCGGCCGCGGTCGAATTGGAGACGCTGGCTGCGGCAATTGAGCAAGCGACCCCAAACTACGATGCTGCTGCGATGGCACTGATCGATGCTATCGTGAAAAGTACAGTATCGATGTCGGAAACGACCAGCTTTGTAATGAATGTGGATGCCGTGCGTCGTGAGGTTCTCTCGGCCGCGCACTTTATTTGCGCGGAGCTACGAGTTACTGCGGCCCGCACCCGTGCGGGCAACGCAAATGCAGCCAGCGCATCCTCCCAGCCGGAACCACCACCGCCTCCGGAGATCGAGCGCGAAACGGTTTACTCGCTCGATCCGTTGCTCTGGCGGGAAAACGGCAAGGTACGCCGAGTCCGGGCATTCGCGCAGGTAGGGCTTCCAAAAAGATTGCTGGCGGTCGCGCTTCGGCATCAGCACGTCGACTATCTGAGGGCCCAGCGCGTGCAAAGCCTCATGCAGGTTTATGGCAGCGGCCAGTCCCACATCGCGCCACCAATGGACGATTCGCGGCTCATCGACCTCGACGATCTCGTTGCGCAGGACAAAAGCGCCAAAGTCAACGCTGCTTGAACGCGGCGACGCTGACTGCAATCGCGATTATGAGACCGGTCGGGGCGCCCGCTATGCGAGGACGCGACCGTCGGGACCATTGACGGTCACCGCAATGGGAACGCCGATTTGGACACTTTTGTCCTGTATGTCTTTGTCGGCGGGCAGGCTCAGGTAATATATGCAAGAGCGGCTACTTCCGGTGCTGCTGTGCTATTTATCGCAATTGGCGTGAGTATCTGGTTAAACAGGGCCTGGGGGCTCATCATCCAAATGGAGCAAACGATGCGCGCGACCCTGCG
>DATGDN010000257.1:0-2225 GCA_035310865.1 Pseudolabrys sp.
AAGCACGGCACTTCCTCGTAGTGGACGGATATGATCCTCGTATCCACGCGTTGTATTTCTGCCCGCAACTCTACAAGTACGACCAGGACAAGCTTGTGCCCCTGCAAGGAGAAGAAATCGGTAGGCTCATCGCGCAATCGCTTGAAACAAGCGTCAACGGGAGACGCCCATGGTACGAGCCGCTCGACCAACCGCCGGACGAGCCGATCATAAGCGCTCCGGTGCAGGGGGAATTCGACACTGTTGTTGTTGAGATGACAAGCGCGCGAAACTCATCAACCTCTGGCTCACCAAGCGGACAGCGCGAGCGAATCGGAAAGCCGGGCCGCGACAGCGAATAGGCTCGACTAAAGGCGCGATCGGAGATGTGCTTCATCGCTGCAATCTATAAGTTCTAAGCCAAGCTTCAATTGAGCCAAGTCGTCCGTTAACAAGCCTCTAAGCGACTGAGCGAGAGTCTGTTTTTCGGTTGTGGCGGCATATGCGATTGCAGGGATCGGGGCCTTGAGACCCCAAAACCTTGCGATTTCGTTTTTGGATTCCCTTTCGCTGCGGGCCATGATTCTGTGGTGCATCGGAGGGGACGATGCGGCCGAAGAAGCGCAAGACGACGGGATCGAACGATCTGTTCCGGGCGCGGCTGGACCAGATCATCAATCTGAAGCACGAGCTGGTTCAACTCGCTGGCAAGATCGATTGGGACTGGATCGACGGCGAGGTCGCGCCGCTCTACAGCGAGCACGGACGGCCCGGGATCGAGACCCGATTCATGATCGGGCTGCTGTTGCTCAAGCACATTTACGGGCTGTCCGATGAGGGCATTTGCGAGCGCTGGGTCCACGACCCGTACTTCCAGTTCTTCACCGGCGAAGAGTTCTTCCAGCACGCCTTCCCCCACGAGCGCTCGGACCTGAGCCACTGGCGCAAGCGGCTCGGCGACAAGCTGGAGCTCTTGCTGGCCGAGAGCCTGCGAGTGGCACACCAGGCCGGCGCGCTACGCGGCCAAGACCTCAGGCGCGTCACGGTCGACACCACGGTGCAACCGAAGGCCATCAGCTTTCCGACCGATGCCAAGCTGCTGCATGCAGCCATCAAGGGGCTCAACCGCCTGGCGAGAAGACACGGTGTCAGGCTGCGGCAATCCTATTGTCGCGTTGCCAAGGCCGCGGCGATGATGGCGGGCCGCTACGCCCATGCCAAACAGTTCAGGCGGCATCAGCGGCAGCTACGCATCCTGCGCAGCCGGCTGGGCCGGATCATTCGCGACATCCGCCGCAAGATCGAGGGCCAGCCGGCACTGGAGGAAGCGTTCGCTCTCCCGCTCGGCCGGGCCGCGCAGATCCGCTCGCAACAGCAGCGCCAGCGGGGATGGAAGCTTTATTCCTTCCATGCCCCGGAGGTGGAGTGCATCGGCAAAGGCAAGGCCGCCGCCCCTTACGAGTTCGGCGTGAAGGCCTCCATCGTCACCAATAATCGCCGCGCTCCCGGCGGCCTGTTCGTGCTGCACGCCAGCTCGCTGCCCGATAATCCCTACGACGGTCACACCTTGCGCCACGTCATTGACCGCACCGAGGCGCTCACCGGCTGTCCGATCGAGCGGGCCTATGTCGACAAGGGATATCGCGGCCACGATGCGCAAAACCCTCGGCGCGTCTTCATCTCCGGCCAGAAGCGCGGCGTCTTCGGCATCATCAAGCGCGAGCTGCGTCGCCGCTCCGCCATCGAGCCCATCATCGGACATTTGAAGGCCGAAGGTCACCTCGGACGTTGCTACCTCAAAGGCCGCGCAGGAGACGCCGCCAACGTCATCCTCTCCGCCGTCGGCCACAACTTCCGCCGCATCCTCGCCTGGCTGAGGGATTTTTGGCGCTTCCTTCTGACTGCCCTCATCGCAGCCGGCTCCGTATCCCGCGCGATCAAATCAGCTTCTTAACGGACGACTAAGACGGGCGGCACTTTGAGGCCGAGTGTCTTGGCTGTTCTCAGATTGATGACAAATTCGAACCTGGTTGACTGAACGACGGGCAGGTCTGCAGGTTTCGCGCCCTTCAAAATTCGGCCGGCATAGGCGCCAATCTGACGATAGGCATTGGAAAGATTGGTGCCATAGCTCATCAGGCCGCCGGCTGCGGCAAACTCTCGGAATTCGAAAATTGCCGGCACCGCATTGCGGGCAGCGAGGCCAACAAGTTGTTCGCGGCGGCTGTTGAAAAATGGGGAGGTGC
>DATGDN010000258.1:0-10939 GCA_035310865.1 Pseudolabrys sp.
GATTGGGCCGCCCGCGCACGGACGCGGCCTACGATCAAACCGTTTATGCTCCGCTCATCGGGCAAATTCTTAAGCGCTACGCCTCGAGCAGCAATGAGACGCGTGCCCGTCTTGGCGTCCCGAAGCGGCTCGCTTACGGACCGACGTCGGTCGAGGCGTTGGATCTATATCCGGCGAAGAAACCCAGTGCGCCGATCTTCGTGTTCATACACGGCGGCGCTTGGCTTCGCGGAAAAGCGAAGGACTACGGCTTTCCGGCCGAGCTTTTCGTCAATGCTGGTGTAAATTACATCGCGCTCGATTTCACTGCGGTAGGCGCGGCGAATGGTGACATCAGCGTCATGGCGGACCAGGTGCGCCGTGGAATTGCCTGGACCTACAAAAATGCTGCGAGCTTCGGAGGCGACCCTAACCGACTGTACATCAGTGGTCATTCATCCGGCGGTCACCTCTGCGGTGTCGCCCTAGTGACTGAGTGGCAAAAGGATTTCGGGCTCCCGGCCGACTTGGTGAAGGGCGGACTCTGCATGAGCGGCATGTACGACATGAAACCGGTCCGCCTTTCCAAGCGTAGCTTCTACGTCAAATTCACGGACGCGATGGAACAGGCGATGAGCTCGCAACGGCAGATCGATAAATTGCGGGCGCCGATCATCGTTACTTACGGCACAAACGGGACGCCGGAATTCCAGCGCCAGAACCGCGATTTTGCCGCCGCGGTGAAAGCCGCCGGCAAGTCCGTCGAGTTGATTGAGGCGCCGAATTACAACCATTTCGAGATGTGCGAGACTCTTGGCAATCCCTATGGTCCGAACGGTCGTGCGGCGCTCAAGCTGATGAAGTTAGCGTAGCGAGACATCAGCATAGTATTCGCAAAACGTCCGGACCATTGCATGCGGTCATGTCTGCTCGCGACCGGCGCCGCTGCTGCTCCTGATCGTTGAGATTAGTCCGGCGAGGCGGGCGTTGGTAGGGCGAGGAGCCGCCGGCGAAAGTCGCGCAGGCCCTAATCAGGTTTGCCGATCATTGGCGGGAGCGACGCGATGTTCACCGCGGAAGATGAGAGGGCTTGGCTCTCGGCCGGATTTTTGATGACGCCGCGACAATATCTCGAGCGTGCGGCGGTGCTGCGAGCTGATGGCAACGCGTATCTCGCAATCCAATACGACAACATGCGCATAATCGCCGAATCTTGGCTGCGGGAGCGGCGCGGGGCTAAATAGGACCTGCGCAAAACAGTTAGCCCTAATAACAATCGATGTTAGTGCGAGCACGCCATTCGCGCATCACATGTTTGCCAACGTCATTGGCCGATGCGCGTGTCCGTTTCGTTCCACTCATTTTATACATGCGACACAAACGCGTCATCGAAGGCGACCTCTCGTCAGTGCGTGCTGAAATCGGAAATCCGCGCAACTCGGATCGGGCTAGGCATCTGATAGTTATGGAGAAAAATATCCTAGAAATCGAATGGACGAAACACTGACGAAAGTTTTTTGGCCAAAAAGGCCTACTGCTAAGTTATTGATCTTGTGGAGGCCACGGCCGGAATCGAACCGGCGTGCACGGATTTGCAGTCCGCTGCGTAACCACTCCGCCACGTGGCCAATTGGTTAGATAAGGGCGTCGGGTTGGACAAGCCTATATAGGAGCGAAAGCCCTGCGACAATCGTAGCGAAACTTGCGTTTTTCGGCTCGTTGCCGCACAAGAACCGCGCCCCTCGAGCCCTTCTTTCGATCGAGAACCGCGATGACCGATTTTACAACCGCTCGCCGCCATATGGTGGACGGACAGGTCCGCACTGCCGACGTCACCGATTTGCGCATTATCTCTGCCATGCTCGAGATCCCGCGCGAGCGCTTCGTCCCGGCCGCGTTGGCAGACCTCGCTTATCTCGATCTCGATCTGCCTGTCGGCGACGGAACGTCCAGGCGGCTGCTCAAGCCGATGGTGCTCGCCAAGTTGATCCAGGCTGCCGATCTTGCGCCGGACAGCCGCGTCTTGGATGTCGGCTGTGCCACGGGCTATGGCGCCGCTGTGCTCGCCCGCATCGCCGGTGAGGTGGTGGCGCTGGAAGAGGAGAGCGGGCTCTCTCAGGCGGCGCGCACGGCTCTTTCGGGACCGGCAAACGTGAGCGTCGTGCGCGGGCCACTGACAGCCGGCTGGCCGCAAGGCTCGCCCTATGACGCAATCGTGCTGGAAGGCGCGGCCGAATTACCGCCGGACTCCTTCCTCAGCCAACTCAAGGACGGTGGCCGGTTGGTCTGTGTCCTGGGCAACGGACCGGGCGCCAAAGCCATGCTTTATTGCCGGAGCGGGGACGAACTAGGGGGCCGGCCGATATTCGATGCCAATGCCGCGCTTCTGCCGGGTTTTGCAAAGGCGCCCGTTTTCGCCTTCTGACAGCGGGTTCCGACCGTTGCGCAAATACGCCGGTTTCCGGCTATTTGCGGGAGTTATTCCGGAGGGGGTTTTAACGTTGCGCCAGTCCGAATATTGTTCCGCGTTCGATGCGGCGGCGCGAATCTCGCAGGATGCCTTTCGCGTCAGGGACGGGAATTGAATGGCGGGTTGGGGTCCAAGCGGCTGGGCGCGCGGGTTTGCGGTCGGCATTGCATGCACGGCGGGCGTGCTTTTTTCGGCGCCGGTACAGGCCGACACGCTCGAAGGCGCGCTGATGCAGGCCTATCAGAACAATCCATCGCTCAATTCGCAGCGCGCCTCGGTGCGCGCGACCGATGAAGGCGTGCCGCAGGCGCTGGCGGGCTACCGGCCGACGGTGACCGCCAACGCCACGCTCGGCTCGCAATACTGGGACACGACCAGTAGGCTGTCGGGCCTCCATGTTCATCAATCCGGCACCATGACGCCGAACAGCTACGGCGTCACGGCGACGCAGACGCTCTACAACGGCTTCCAGACCGCCAACAAAACCCGCCAGGCGGAGAGCCAGGTGCAGGCTGCGCGCGAGACCTTGCGGGTGACCGAGCAGACGGTGCTGCTGAGCGCGGTGACCGCCTACATGAACCTGCTGCGCGATAGCGCGATCCTCGACCTGCAACGGCGCAACGTCGAGGTGCTGCAGGAGCAACTGCGTCAGACCCGCGACCGCTTCAATGTCGGCGAGGTGACGCGTACCGACGTTGCGCAATCGGAATCGCGGCTGGCGTCCGGGCGCTCGCAGGTGCTGAGCGCGGAGGCGACCTACAAGGCCTCGGTTGCGACCTACCGCCAGGTAATCGGGGTTGAACCGGGCAAGCTTTCCCCGGGTTCGCCCGTTGACCGCTTCTCGCCGCGTGATGTGCCGCAGTCGGTCGGGGTTGCGACCGCAACTCATCCGGCGGTGACCAGCGCGCAATACGCTGTCGACGCTGCCGTGTTGGCGGTGAAGGTTGCGGAAGGCCAGCTTTATCCGACGCTGTCGGTGCAAGGCAGCGTGCTGCAGAATAACGAGAGCAGCCTGAACTCGCTCAAGAGCTTCGACGCTCAGGTGCTGGGCCAGCTCAGCGTGCCGATCTACCGGGGTGGGGCGGAATATTCGCTGATCCGGCAGGCCAAGGAGACGCTCGGGCAGCAGCGGCTTAATCTTGATACCGCGCGCGACCAGGTACGACAGACGGTGGTGCAGTCCTGGGGCCAGCTTGATGCGGCCAAGGCCAATATCGACGCGACGCAGGCGCAGGTGCAGGCCTCCGAGATCGCGCTCAACGGCGTGCGCGAAGAAGCGCGGGTCGGCCAGCGCACGACGCTCGACGTGCTCAATGCGCAGCAGGAATTGGTCAATGCGCGCGTGGCGCTGGTGAGCGCCCAGCGCGACCGAGTGGTGGCTTCGTACACCTTGCTGGGGGCGGTCGGGCGGCTGTCGCCGCAGGTGCTGGGGCTGCGGGCGCCGACATACGATGCCGCCGTGCACTACCACCAGGTGCGCGATACCTGGGCCGGCGTGCGCACACCAGACGGGCGCTGAGGCGACCCAAAGCCCCATCTGCTGAGCGCTTTCGTGTCCACGGCTCGTTGCATCGACACGATTTTCCATCTGCCACACCAGTACCGCTCCGGCGTATAAACGGTATGCAACAGCGATTCGCGCCGCCAACGGCTGTGCTGTCGCCGCGCGGGAACGTAGTGTCGGGATTTTTAGGGAATGACGCAGACGGCGAAGGCTCAAGAGCCCTCGATGGAGGAAATCCTTGCCTCCATCCGACGGATCATTGCCGACGACGACACTGGCAAGCCTGCCAAGGCGCCAGAACCCGCTGCGCCGTCCAAGCAACCGGCTGCGGCAACGCCCGCGGCGCCCGCCGCGCGTCCGGCAACGCCGCCACCGGCGGCCCCTGCAAAACCGGCCGCTCCGCCGGCTTCTTCGCCCAAGCCCGCAACGCCGGCCGCGGCCGCGAACCGCCAGGATGAGATTGACGCCATGCTTGCGGAACTGGATGCACCGCCGAAGGCGACCCCGAAGCCGGCTGGATCACAGGCTGCTGCGCCCAACGTGCTCGACCTGACCGAGGCAATGACTACACTACCGCCAGGTCCGGCTCCGAGCTTTCGCACCATCGATGGAAACTCCGATGTCGTGTTCTCCAACAGGCCTGAGCCGGCGCCCGATCGCGGGCTGATCTCAAACGAGACCGTCAAGGCGGTGGACAGCGCGTTCAATACGCTCGCCCACACGGTAATCGGTCAGAATGCGCGCACGCTCGAGGATCTGGTGCGCGAAATGCTGCGGCCGATGCTCAAGTCGTGGCTCGACGACAATCTGCCGGGCATGGTCGAGCGCATCGTGCGCGCCGAAATCGAGCGCGTCTCGCGCGGAAGACCTTAAGCTAGAACTGGTATCTCAATTTTGGTGTCATGCGCGGGCTTGACTCGCGCATCCATGATGCGTGTCGTCTACAACTTCATTGCGGGTTGCGCAGCGTCATCAGGTCAAGCCCGGCAATGACAGATGAGAGGTCAGTCGACCAGCCTCAAAGCCCCGCCGCGCGTCTCTGCCGCAGCTTGCGCGCAAGCCACAGACCGAGCGCGAGCAAACCTGCGCCCGAGATCACGAAGACCGGCACCGCGCTGAACCTGTCGAATATGGGTGCGTTGATCGCGACGCCCAGCGTCTGCCCGAGATAGAGCGCAGAGGAAAAAATCGCGACCGCGGTGCCGCGCGCTTCCGGCGTCATTTGCGTGGCATTGGTCTGCAACGTGTTGTGCAGCATGTAATAGCCGAGCCCGATGCCCATGATCGCGAATGGCGCGAAGTACGCATGCGGCGCAAAGGCAATCGTCCCGAAGGCAAGCGCAAGCAGCGCGCCGCCACCGGTGACGAGCCCGATCTGGCCGAGCCGGCTCACCAGTCGGCTCACCGACAGGCTGTAGATCAACCCGCCGATCGCGAAGGCGCCGACGAACAGGCCGACGATGGCAAAATTCACGCCGAAACGTAGATGCAGATCGGCGCCGACATAGGCAAAGCCGCCGAACATGAACACGCTTTCGACAAAACCCATCGCGATCACCGCGCGCGCCCAGGGCGTGCGCAGCACGGTCGCGTAATCCTTGACGAAGCCGCGAGAGCGCGTGGCCGTGGCGTGGCTCGCGCGCGTGATGGGATTGCGCAGGAATTCGATGAGCATCGCGACGGTCGCGACCGCGAAGAGGGCGGCGAGAAAAAAGAACACGCGGCGCCAGCCGAAGAAGTCGCCGAGCACGCCGCCGGCGGCCTGGCCGAAAAGCTGCCCGAGGATCTGGCCCGAGAGGAAGGTGCCGAGCACCTGCTGCCGCCGCTCGTAGGGGATCACATCGCCGAGGAAGGCCATCGCGAGCGGAATGATCCAGCCCGCTGAAAGTCCGCAGGCAAGGCGAGCCGCTACCAGTGTCGTGAGCGAGCCTGCCAGGCCGCACATGAGCACCAGCACGGATGACATTGCGGCGGCAGCCGTCACGCAGGCAAATTTTCCGAAGCGGTCGCCGACCGGGCCAATGATGAGCTGCACCGACCCATGTGCCAGCGCATAGGCGGTGACCACGATCGAGGCCGCGCCGACGCTTACCCCCATGTCCGCGGAAATCTGTGGCAGGAGCGAATCCGATACGCGCACCATCGACTGGCTGGCGAAGGAAGCCAGCGCCAGCAGCGTGATGGCGGAGGTGGCGTTGCCGCGCGACGCAGTCGACGTGGTGGTCAAAGTTGACTCCGGCGGGTCTGGCGGGCTTTCTACCGCGCGAGCGATTTCAAGCAAAACGATGACGATCGATAAGACCTACCAGCCCTCCGAGGTCGAGGGCCGCATTTACCGGACTTGGGAAGAGGCAGGCGCCTTTCGCGCCGGCCGGCCCGAACGTGCCGGCGCGAAGCCGTACTCTATCGTCATCCCGCCCCCTAACATCACCGGCTCATTGCATATGGGCCATGCGCTCAACAACACGCTGCAGGACATCCTGTGCCGGTTCGAACGCATGCGCGGCAGGGACGTGCTCTGGCAACCGGGCACGGACCACGCCGGCATTGCGACACAGATGGTGGTCGAGCGGCAGCTGATGGAGCGCCAGCAACCGGGCCGCCGCGAAATGGGGCGCGAAGCCTTCCTCAAGCGGGTGTGGGAGTGGAAGGCCGAGAGCGGTGGCGCGATCGTCAATCAGCTCAAGCGCCTCGGAGCCTCCTGCGACTGGTCGCGCGAACGCTTCACCATGGACGAGGGCTTGTCGCGCGCCGTTCTTAAAGTTTTTGTAGAACTTCATAGTGCCGGGCTCATCTACAAGGACAAGCGGCTGGTCAACTGGGACCCCAAGCTGCTGACCGCCATTTCCGACCTCGAGGTGATCCAGGTCGAGACCAAGGGCCACCTCTGGTACTTGCGCTATCCACTAGAAGGCAAAACGTTCAAGGCGGAGGATCCGTCGACCTACATCGTTGTCGCCACGACGCGGCCGGAAACGATGTTGGGTGACACCGCCGTTGCGGTGAACCCGGAGGACGATCGCTACAAGGTGCTGATCGGGACCAACGCAATCCTGCCGTTGGTTGGGCGCAAGATTCCGATTGTCGGCGACGAGATTTCCGATCCAGAGAAGGGTTCGGGTGCCGTGAAGATCACACCGGCGCACGACTTCGGCGATTTCGAGGCCGGCAAGCGGCACAATCTGCCGCAGATCAATATATTCAGTATCGAGGCCAAGCTCGACCTGAAAGACAACACCGATTTTCTCGCCGGCATCGCGCCGTCAGCCGAGCTCGACGAAACATTGAAACTGCACGGGCAAGATCGATTCGCCGCGCGCAAGGCGATCGTCGCGCGTCTGGAGGAGATGGGGCTGGTCGAGAAAATCGAACCGAACACGCATGTCGTGCCGCATGGCGACCGCTCCAATGTCGTGATCGAGCCGTATCTCACCGACCAGTGGTACGTCAATGCCAAGGAGCTGGCGAAGCCGGCGATCGCGGCTGTGCGCAGCGGCAAGACCAAATTCGTCCCGAAGAACTGGGAGAAGACCTATTTTGACTGGATGGAGAACATCCAGCCATGGTGCATCTCGCGCCAGCTCTGGTGGGGCCACCAGATTCCGGCGTGGTACGGGCCGGACGGCAAGGCCTTCGTCGCGCTGACCGAAGCGGAAGCGCAGGCGGAAGCCGACAAGCACTACGGAAAGAAGACGGCGCTCACACGCGACGAGGACGTGCTCGACACGTGGTTCTCCTCGGCGCTGTGGCCGTTCTCCACGCTCGGCTGGCCGGACGAGACGAAAGAGCTCAAGCGCTATTACCCGACATCGGCGCTGGTGACCGGCTTCGACATCATCTTCTTCTGGGTCGCGCGCATGATGATGATGGGTCTCCATTTCATGAAGGAGATTCCATTCCACTCCGTCTACATCCACGCGCTGGTGCGCGATGCCAGCGGCGCCAAGATGTCGAAGTCGAAAGGCAACGTCATCGACCCGCTGGCACTGATTGATGATTACGGCGCCGACGCGCTGCGTTTCACGCTCGCTGCCATGGCGGCGCAGGGCCGCGACATCAAGCTGTCCACGCAGCGCGTCGAGGGCTACCGCAACTTTGCGACCAAGCTGTGGAACGCGGCGCGGTTTGCCGAGATGAACGGCTGCGCAAGCGTTGCGAAATTCGATCCGAAGTCCGCCAAAGAAACACTCAACCGCTGGATCGCGCACGAGACGGCCAAGGCTGCGGCCGAGGTAACGGAGGCGATCGTAGCCTACCGTTTCAACGACGCCGCCGGTGCGGTCTACCATTTCGTCTGGAACATCTATTGCGATTGGTATCTGGAGCTGGCGAAGCCGCTGCTGACCGGGCCGGACGGCGCGGGCAAGACCGAGACGCAGGCAATGGTCGCCTGGGCACGGGATAAAATCCTCAAGCTGCTGCACCCGTTCATGCCGTTCATCACCGAGGAATTGTGGGCGGTGGCGGGCAAACATGACGCGCTGCTGGCGCTCGGCGAATGGCCGAAGCTGCTGGGCCTTGCGGACGACAAGGCCGAGGCTGAAATCGGCTGGGTCATCGACCTTGTGACGGCCATCCGTTCCGTCCGCGCCGAGATGAACATCACAGCTGCAATCCCACTGGTCCTTGCCGGCGCTACGGTCGAGACCAAAGCGCGCGCGGAGCGGTGGGCCGAATTCATCAAGCGGCTTGCGCGCGTGTCGGACATCTCATCTGCCGCGGCCGCCCCGCAGGGCTCGGTGCAACTCGTGGTGCGCGGGGAGGTGGCGGCGTTGCCGCTCAAGGGCGTCATTGATCTTGCGGCCGAACGTGCGCGGCTCGCCAAGGAAATGCACAAGGCGGAAGCCGACATCGCGCGCGTCGATGCGAAGCTCGGCAATGCGAATTTTGTCGCGCGCGCGCCGGAAGAAGTCGTCGAAGAGGAAAAGGAAAAGCGTGAAGAGGCCCTCGGCCGCAAGACGAAGATCGCTGAGGCGCTGGAGCGACTGAAAGACGCGGGCTAGTGCTCGGGATTGAAGCAGCCCCTCCACCGCTCATTCCCGCGAAAGCGGGAATCCAGCACTTTTGGCTCTGGCGGAGGTCCAATTGATTGAGTTCGACGTACAGATTAATGCAGCGCGTTAGGTTGGTACCATGAAAATATTTCTCGCCGGGGCGGGTGGCGCCATCGGCCGCCGATTGACCCCATTGCTGCGTGCGGCGGGCCATGCCGTCGCCGGCACGACGCGTTCTTCCGAAAAGGCCGCCGCGGTTGCTGCGCTCGGCGCGGATCCGGTCATCGTCGACGTGCTCGATAGAGATGCACTAACGCGCGCGATCAAGATTGCGGCGCCGCAGATAATCATGCATCAACTCACCGATCTGCCCTTCGCACCGGGAACGCCGCGTTACGATGAAGGCCTCGAGCGCAATGCGCGCCTGCGCGTCAAGGGCACGCGCAACCTGGTGGATGCCGCAAAGGCGGCGGGCGTGCGGCGGCTGATCACGCAAAGCATCGCGTTCGTCTATGCGCCGGCCGAAGGCATGCGCGCCGAAACCGATCCGCTTGATCTGTCAGCGACGGGCGCGCGCAAGCGCACCGTCGATGGCGTGGTCGCACTCGAGCAGGCGACGCTCGAACTGCCGGAGGGGATTGTATTGCGCTACGGCTATCTCTACGGCCCGGGCACCTGGTATCCGAACGAAAAACGGGCAAAGCCTGCATTGCACGTCGATGCCGCGGCTCAGGCGGCTCTGCTTGCCGTGAGCAAGGGCACGCACGGAATTTACAATATTGGTGAAGACGACGGCGTGATTTCGAGCGAGAAGGCCAAGCGCGAACTCGGCTTCGATGCGGGTTTCAGGGTTTCGTAATGCGGCACAGTCTGCGTCATGCGCGGGCTTGACCCGCGCATCCATGATGAGCCGCTACGACGTGTGAACTTACAGCTTTACGCTATTGAGATTCATCATGGATTGCCGGGTCAAGCCCGACAAAGACAGCGGAGAGGGTGGGTGGTGGTAGTTCACCTGAACGGCTTGCTGAGAAACGGCGAGCCCTTCAAGCCATAACGCCACGGCTTCTCGGCGGCCTTGGTGATGCCGACGCGCACGCCAGTCGCAATCTCCGGTGTTTCGCTGCGCGCGCGCAACTCGAACGGCGCGCGGTCGAGCGACAGGCCATTGTGTTTGCCCGTCACCCCAAGCGCCTCACACAATTTGCCGGGACCCGAGCACAGCGCCCGCGCCTCGTGCAAGCCGCGCCGCCTGCGCATCGCTGCGAGGCCTTGCGTCGGCTCGATGGCGCGGATCAGCACCGCACTGGCGCTGCCGTCTTCCTCGCAGACGAAGTTGAGGCACCAGTGGATGCCGTAGGAGCGGTAGACATAGGCGTAGCCGGGCGGGCCGAACATCACGGCGTTGCGCTCGGTGCGGCCGACATAGGAATGCGCCGCCGGATCGGTGTGGTGATAGGCCTCGACTTCTACAATCGTTCCGCCGACGCCGTCGGCGAGCAGCGTCGCGCCGATGAGCTCGGGCGCGACCATGTGCACGGAGCGGTCGAAGAACGAGCGGCGGAGGCGAGGGGGCATGTTCGTGTGTTGATAACCGCGCCACACATGCAGTGTCATGCCCGGGCTTGACCCGGGCATCCAGGATGAGGTGCAGCGACGAATAGCTTTAGTTGATTTCGCTGTGGCTGTTCATCATGGATTGCCGGGTCAAACTCGGCAATGACAGTGGAGAGGCTTGTGTAAAATACCAACATCGGGGCATCGGAGCGTCTTGACATTAATCCTATGGTTTTATTCCTATTCGCGTCCGGCTCAATCGAGGGGCGTCATCATGAGGCGTCTGATGATGGAGCGGGATGCGGCGCCCAAGGGCGGGAGATGAACGCTCCTCCCAGCACTCGGGCGGCGCCGGGGCTCCGCCCGGTGGCCACTACGGGCCGCCTGCCAGGAGCTGGCTGACGGAGGCCGTTGCGGCTGTCTGCAGGCGCTGCC
>DATGDN010000259.1:0-2008 GCA_035310865.1 Pseudolabrys sp.
ATTTAGATGGTGGGCGCACAAGGACTCGAACCTTGGACCCGCTGATTAAGAGTCAGCGGGCTAGAAATCGCTCAAGGAAGAGCGATTCGAACTCGCGGCGGATAGAGCCTCGCGAGGGGTCTGAAAATGTTGGCTCAAAAATTCCGTACTTTTTGATCGGAGTACAGAGCTTCAGAGAAAAACGGCCTACAGAGAACACCACGCGAGGAAATCGCGGCCGCCTAGTACAGAGCTCTGTCCAGAGAGTCGCGATAATCCAGCGCAGTTTGTGGGTGACTTTCCGGCTAGAGAATGCGGTTCAGACGCAAGGTGGCGGAGGGAGTGGGATTCGAACCCACGTTACGGTTTCCCGTAAACACGCTTTCCAAGCGTGCGCCTTCAGCCACTCGGCCACCCCTCCTGACAGGCACTAAGCAGGCCGTGCCTATCTACACCAAAATGCTTAACGCGCGCTTCCGCGCTTTTGTCGACCAGCCACCCGTCTGAGCTGAATGGAAAAGGCGGGCGCCTCTTCGCAACTCCGCCCAGCCGTATTTTCCCGCCTTCGCCGATGGAAGACAGTCGCGGAGCTGCAGGCGGCGCGCACTATAGACTCGGTCCGACGGGAAACAATCCGAACCCACCTCTGCACATTCTCCAACCCATTCATTATTTAGCATAAGCATATATATGTTTATTTTACGGACATTGACCACTTAAGAATTATACGCGCAATATCTCACTGAAATGCTGCCGCGCGAACGGGTCACCGAACCTCGCCCGGCCGCTGGGGAGCTAGAAGTTGCAATGATTGGGGAAGGATCCGCGCTCCAACTGGTACTGACGGGGGACCCTGGTCTGTTCGCAATCGTGCGGCTGTCGCTGTTGGTCAGCCTGAGTGCCGTGCTGTTCGCTGCGCTGATCGGCGTGCCGGCGGGTGCGTTGCTGGCGCTCACGCGCTTTCGCGGGCGCGAGGGCCTCATTGTCGTGCTCAACGCCATGATGGGTCTGCCGCCGGTCGTGGTGGGGCTGGCGGTGTTCCTGACACTGTCGCGCTCGGGCCCGCTTGGATCGTGGGGCCTTTTGTTCACGCCTCAGGCCATGGTGATTGCACAGACCGTATTGGTATCGCCCATCATTGCGGCACTCACGCGACAAACCATCGAGGACCTGTGGGTCGAATATCGCGACGAACTCGCGGCGATGAACGTCGGGCCGTCGCGACGTGTGGCGACACTGATTTGGGACGCGCGCTTCAGCCTTGTCACCGCATTGCTCGCGGGATTTGGCCGGGCCGCCGCGGAAGTCGGCGCCATCATCATCGTCGGCGGCAATATCGAAGGCTTCACGCGCACCATGACGACGGCGATTGCGCTGGAAACATCCAAGGGCGATCTGCCCCTGGCCGTGGGACTTGGCATGGTGCTGATCGTCATCGTGATTCTCATCAATGCGCTGGCATGGGGCATGCGCCGCGCCGGCGAACGCTACGCGGGATGAACATGCGTCCTCCCGCCCTCGATCTTCCCATCATGTTCGTAGAAGCCGGCATCCTTGCCGGCGAAGTGGCGATACTCGACCGCGTGACACTGACCGTTGCAGCGGGACCTCCGACGATCCTGATCGGCCCAAACGGGTCCGGCAAGACGACTCTGCTGCGCGCTGCAATGGGACTTCTGCCTGTATCACACGGGTTCATCACCTGGGGTGGCCGCGAGACTTCGGTGCCCAAACAGCGCGCGATCGTCTTTCAACGGCCGGCCATGCTCCGGCGTAGCGCCGCCAGCAATGTCCGCTTCGCGCTTGCCGCTGCGGGCGTGCTGCGTGCCAAACGCCACGAGCGAGCCGCAGAACTGCTTGCTTTGGTCGGGCTGGACAAGCTCGGTGACCGCCCGGCGCGACGGCTTTCCGGCGGCGAGCAGCAGCGGCTAGCACTAGCGCGCGCGCTGGCGCGCGATCCCACTGTGCTGTTCCTCGATGAACCGACCGCCAGCCTTGATCCATATGCCACCAAGGCAATCGAGGACGT
>DATGDN010000260.1:0-2852 GCA_035310865.1 Pseudolabrys sp.
CGCAACCGCAGCCGGCCATGGTGCGTCCGACCATCGGACTGGCACTCGGCGGCGGCGCCGCGCGCGGCTTTGCTCATATCGGCGTGCTCCGTGTTTTGGAAGCCCACGGCATTGTGCCCGACGTCATTGTCGGGACCTCCATCGGCGCGGTGGTCGGCGGTTGTTACGCCGCCAAGGAGATGGACAATCTAGAGCGCTGGGCACGCACGCTCACTGTGCGCGGGGTGCTTGGCTATCTCGACATCAGCCTCTCCGGCTCGGGATTGATCAGCGGCGGCCATCTCGCAACGCGGCTGGAGTCCGGACTGAAGGAAAACCGCATCGACGACTTGCCGATCCGCTTCGCGGCGATCGCGACAGAATTTAACACCGGTCATGAGATCTGGCTGACCCGGGGACGACTGAGCGATGCATTGCGTGCGTCCTATTCGCTGCCGGGGATTTTTCCACCAGTGCTGATCGGCGGACGATGGCTGGTCGACGGCACGCTGGTCAATCCGGTCCCCGTCTCCGCTGCGCGCGCTCTCGGCGCGCGCCTGGTGATTGCGGTCAATCTCAACTCAGACCTATTCGGCCGGGGCA
This sequence comes from Pseudolabrys sp., assembly GCA_035310865.1. GTDB lineage: Bacteria > Pseudomonadota > Alphaproteobacteria > Rhizobiales > Xanthobacteraceae > Pseudolabrys. The sequence goes on from DATGDN010000260.1 coordinate 583, forward strand.
CGATCATCGCGAACCACGGCTCGGATGAGAGCGACCTTGCGGCTGCGCCTCCCAAGGCCAATGGGTTTCGTGGCATGTTCAGCGGAGAGCGTTCGTTGCGGCGGCAATTTTTCGGCCGGCGCGGCCGCCCAGGGATACCGACGGTAATGGTCGAGGCCTTCAACGTGATGCAAGACCGCATCACCCGCGCGCGGCTTGCCGGCGATCCGCCCGACGTCTTGATCAGTCCGCGCCTTGGTGGCGTCGGATGGTTCGATTTCCATCGCGCCACCGAAGCCATCGACATCGGGACCGAGGCCACCGAAAAGGCGCTGGACGCCGTCAACGAAGCGGCAACCGCGCTGTCTCAGCCAGGCAACCCCGGAGCGGCTTGAGGCCGCTCACGCAGTCCGGATGTAGTCGCGCATCGCCTCTGACTCGCTTTCAATCTCCTCGACGCGCTGCTTGACCACATCGCCGATTGAGATGAGGCCGGTGAGCTTTCCGTCGGCAACCACCGGCATGTGCCGGAATTTTCCCGCCGTCATGCGCTCCATGATGCTCGCCACTGAGTCATCTTCGGCGCAGGTCGCGACATTGCGCGTCATCACCTGACCGATCGACAGGTCGAGCGCGGCAGCGCCGTGTTCGGAAAGCGCGCGCACGATGTCGCGCTCCGACAATATGCCGGCGAGGCGTCCTCCCGCGCCAAGAATAACGACCGCACCAATGCGATGCGCGGAGAGCAAAGTTGCCGCCGCCGCAAGATCATCTGTCGGTCCAATAGAGACGATGTCGCCGCCCAAGTTACGTGCCTTATTACGTGCCTTGGCGGCCAGGATCGCCTTAACGTTCATGGCAGCCTCCCTGTTGCGCGATCCCCTCGAAAGGAATCGCGCGTATGCACACGTCCAGGCTCACAGGAACGACCCGCGAGTCCCGGGCCATGAGCAACGATCCTGCCGGTCAGCCAGTTCCGTCAAGACGCAATTGCGCGAGGTCAGCCACGCACCGCATGATTGGCTAATGCCGCGTTGCAGCAGTGTCCTCGAATTGGGGCGAATCCGGCTTGCGATCGAACCATGAAAACAAAAGCAGCCCGGCCAGGAACCCGCCGATATGGGCCTGCCAGGCCACCGGCTGCTCACTGCCGGTAACGGGAAACGATCCAAGCCCGAACAGGATGTTGATACCGAACCAGACGGCAAGGAAAAGCACCACACGCGGATCGCGCAGGACACCGCTCAGTGGAATTGCCGGCACGCGGTAGGCGTCATCAGTGCCGCCCCGAAACAGCCCCAGAGGCCCTCCGCGCTGAAATGCAAAGCGCATTGCCGCCGCCATCGTCCCCGAGATCGACGCCGACGCGCCGATCATTGGAAACTGTTCGCCGGGATGGGTCGCAAGATGCAGCGCAGCACCGGCCGCGGCGGTCACGGCTAAAAAAACAAGGAAGGGCAGCGCGCGGAAACGGCGCGCGACTGCGCTTCCGAACGGCAGCAGCCACACGGCATTGACACCGAAATGAGTCCAGTCGGCGTGGATCAGTGCATAAGTGACGAAGGTCCAGATATCCGCGCCACCGCCGGGCAACGCCCCACCGAGCACAACCGAACTGTCATAGCGCGCCGGAATGAACGCGAACACCAGCAGAAATTCAATATCCTGCTGTTCGCTCAGCAGCAGAATGCGCACGAGATGCACGAGCGCCAGCACAGCGAGCACGGCGAGCACGACGGGCGGGATATTGAAGATCGGTTCGCGATTCACTCACGAGGTTCCGGTGGGCCGTCTGAGTTACGCTGCCTTACCACCCAGCCGCAAGCCGGATCGGTGATGAACCAAATGAAAAGGGAGGGCTTTCGCCCTCCCTTGAGCCACGTTGCAAGGTTATTGTCGCACCTTTGTGGCTTGGTCACATCCCCTCGCCTCCCCGGGCTCCAATATTTTAGGTCTTGGGTTCTCGAGTTCTTTTCGCCGGTGCCGTGGATTTGCGGCCGTGCCTTCACATGCAGTGAGACGACCATAAGGGGCCTCTCATTCCCTGCCAATGTGACTCGCGTTTTAACGCTAACCGCAGCCCGCCGCCGCCAAATACCGCCCCGGCACGATCCCTGCTCCAAACGCACAGTCGCTACGATGATACTTGCGTGCCTGTGCCGATCGGGGACAGGCGGCAAGTGCGTGTCTCGCGACGGAACAGGTGCCGCATCAAACACGCATCGACACGCGCACTTTTCGATTACTGGAACCGGCAGCGGGGTGAGCGTCCCGCTCCCGCTCGTTCCGAT
>DATGDN010000261.1:0-4329 GCA_035310865.1 Pseudolabrys sp.
TAGTTTGCACGGCCGCCGCCTTCGACGCGGTCCCAGCCCGAAAATTTGTCGACGCGGAACAGGTTGCTGTCGTCGAATATGAGGCTTTGCGCGTCCTCATTCGGCCAGCGCCCGATCTGTTGTTCGTTAGGCCGAACGACCACCTGAGCGATCGGCTCGACCGTCTGGGTGCCCCACGACTGTACATTGATGAACGGATAGCGGTACTCCAGCCCAACCGTAGGCATGGCGCGCACAAGATTATTGTCGCCTGTGTCAATGTAGTTGGCGACACCGGGATCGCTCTTGATTTGCATGGAGGCCGCATCAGCCCGCACCGATGCAAATGGTGTGAACACCTGTCCAAACTGGTCGGTTATGCTGCGGCGCCATTGGGTCTCGGCGGAAAAACGGCTGTAGGTGCCGGGTACGCCGCGCAACAGACAGCTCGCCGACGTCTTGACCGCCGGGTCAGCCGTCTGCGTGCAGGTGCCGTTGTTGAGCGCGCTTTGGGTAATCGGGTCGAAGTTGGCATCCTGGCGACTGAGACTGGTGAAATTGATGCGGTAGCCGAGCTCGCCGCCAAGAACCGGACGATCGAAAATGTAGTTGTAGTCGACGACCGGATGGATGACGGGGATCTGGCTTTGCGCATCGGCTTCAGAGAAACCGAGGTAGTAAATGGTGCGCGCATCGAAATAGCTACGGTTGCCCTTGCCCGTGAGAAAAAGCTGCGAGATCGCCTCGCTGGTCGGATTCTGGAATGGATCGGTCGTGCGGTATTTCGACAGATGCGGGTTGTAGTCCTGAAGGAACGTGCGATCAGACAACATCGCGGCGTCCCATCCCCACACCCATTTATTATTGAGCGCGAATAGCCCGGTGGTTTCCACGCTGCCGCGCCAATCGCGGAAGCCGGGCGTTGTGGTGCCGTCGTCTCGGCGGAAGTAGTCCTTGTCGAGTTGATATATGCCGGCGGCACGAATCGAATAGGCGCCATTGATCAAACGTTGGCGAAACTCGCCCTGCAGCATCGGCCCCTGTTTCGTTGTGATCATCGGGGCGAAGGTGGCGTCGTAGTCGGGTGCCAATGCCCAGTAGTACGGCACCTCAATCGCAGCGCCGTAAACCGAACTCGCTGAGACTGACGGCATCAGGAAGCCGGTCTTGCGCTTAACCGTCGGATCGGGCGCAGAAAAATAAGGCAGCCAGGCGAGCGGCTGGCCGAAAAATTCAATCCGCGCGTCCTCGAAGTAGATCATCTTTTCAGTCTGGTCGTGGATGATGCGCGCGGCCTTGACCTGCCACAAAGGCGGCTTCTTCGGGTCGTCCTTGCAAGGTGCGCAGGCTGTATAGACGCCATTGTGGAAGACGGTGAAGTTGCCGCTGGATCGCTCTGCGCGCGCGGCGGCCATGCGCGTCTGGTCAGGAGCGTCAAGGCGGAGCGAATCCACGAAACCGTCGCGATAGTTATCCGACAGGTCCATGATCTCGCCGTAGGTGACCTTGCCGTCTTCTTCGGTCAGCCGCACGTTGCCCTCGGCGTGAAGACGCTTAGTCTTCTGATCATAGACGACGCGGTTGGCTTCGAGCGTCGATCCACCGTAGTAGATTTGGACGTTGCCGACGGCGGCGACGCGGTTGTTGGCATAGTCGTAGTCGATCTCGTTCGCCTGAACGAGCATCTGCTTTTGCCCGGACCTTTCGCGCTCGAGGGCAATCTTGGATTTCTTTGGCGGCGGCGGGCGCTGCGGAAATTGTAATTCCTGCGCAGGTGCCGGGGCGGACGCGATCAGTCCGTCGCACGCCAAAAGGCCGAGGACGACGGCAAGTATCGCGACGCCACGGCAATAAGGCCGCGGTGCTGATGGACGAGCGCTAACGAGCCCCGCCATCACCCGTCCTCCTGGTACAACAACGCTATAAATCCCGTGACGCCGCCAACGACCACAGGCAGCCACGCCGCTGCCACGGGGTGCATCAGCTCAGCTTTGCTCAAATCTTCAGTCACTTTCGACAAAACGTAAAGCAGAAACCCGGCCGCCACGCCACTTAAAACCATTTTTTGGACCCCGCCAAAGCGGAAAAATCGCAGACTTACAGCAGCCGCAAGAAGAACCATTGCTGCAAGCAAAAATGGACGCGCCAGAAGCTTCTGAAACTGCAATCTATAGCCTGCAGCTACGAGTCCTGCGTGCTCAGCGATCTGGATATACACGGGAAGTTCCCAGAATGGGACGGTTTCCGGGGTCGCAAAGCTTTCGCGAACTTGTTCCGGGGTCAGGCTGGTCTTGAGGCGGTATTCACTTTGGACGATCGGCACAACCCCAAGGCCATAAACTCGAGTATCACGTAAAACCCAGGCACCTGGCACCAGAAGGGCGGCGCGGGCTTCGATGCGCTGTTTGAAGCGGCCATCGTTGTCGAAAATGAAAAGCGACACACCGTTGAGATTGATGCCTTGGTCCCGGCTGGCGACCGCATTGATGATCGCCTGGCCTTCATCCGTGCGTTGGCTCACCCAAAACGTACCACCGCTCCGGCTGAGCGCGTTTGCCGTCTGCCCGAACAACTCAGCTTCGAAACGCTTCGAGCGCTCCTGCAAAATCGCGGATACGGGGTTGTATATGGCCGTGGCCATGATGCCGATCACGAAGGCTATCACCATGGCCGGTGTCACGAATTGCCACGCCGACATTCCGGCGGAACGCGCAACGACCAGTTCGAGCCGCCGCGACAAGTTGAGATAGCAGGACATCGTACCGATCAGCACACAGAAGGGCAGGATACGCTCGACCACCTGCGGTACGCGATACAACGAGGTCTTGGCGACCAGTGCAGCCGACACGTTTGGAATGTCGCCGGCACGGCGCATCATCTCGATGTAGTCGATAAGCGCCACCAGTGCGAATATGCCGACGAAGACCACCAGAACCGCGTTAAGAAAACGCAGACCGAAGTATCGTGCGAGCGTTCCTGCGATCATCGGCATGGCGTCACATCATGGCGCGGCGAAACGCTGGCCAATGCGCTCGGTGAGCACAGCGATCCAGTCGGTGATGAAAGTGGGCGGTTCCAAAATCAAACCGCGGCGGATGACATACAGCCCTGCGCCGAATGCAGCCGCCACTGCCACATATTGCAGGGCCAGTAGCCATGGCACGGTGGCGCCGAAGACTGTGGATGCGAACCCGATCAGGCGCAGGAGTGCGACGCCGCCGATCGCGCCCAGCATTGACAACGTGCGGCTTTGCCTGGTCGTACGCGGCGCGCCGAGATACGCATAGGCGATCACGACGAACGCGATCGGATAAAGCGGTGCCATTAGGCGGTCATTCAGTTCGGCTCGAAACTGACCAGGTTGCTCGATGTAGAACTGATCCTTCGGATCTGGAAACAACAGTTGCCAGAGATAACGCTCGCGGACCGAATACTTTACTGCCTGCGCGCCGCCTGCAAACTGTGAGAGATCGAAGGCGTAACGGTCGAAAACCACCATGGCGGGATCGCGCTGCCCGGTTTCGTGCCGCTGGACGACGCCTTTCTGGAGGACAAGATAGGTACCGCTTTTGTTGTCCAGCAGCTCGCCAATTTCCGACAAAACCGTAATGTGCTCATTCGGATTGCGACGGTCGTCGAGAAATATTCCCGCCAGTTGCCCATTTGGGCGCCGCTCGCGGATATGGATGGTCACTCCGTTTTCTATCGTCGTAAAGTGGCCCGGCTGGACGATGCTGCTCACGACATTGGCGCGCACCTCCGTCAGCCAGTCGCGCAGCATCCGGAGGCCTTTCGGTGCAAAATAGGCGCTGATAGCGCCGACCAATACTGACACCACGAGTGCCGCGGCGATGAAGGCACGAAACAAGATCCACGGTGACATGCCGGCTGCATTCATCACTATGATTTCGGAATCGTTGGACATCTTGTTGAGCACGTGCGCGGCCGCGATCAACAATGCGATCGGCGCGATCACCAGGACCAGCAGCGGTATGATCAGGCCTGTAATGCCAATGAAGACCAGAATGGTCTGACCTTGGCTCGTCATGATGTCGATGTCACGCAGAGCCTGCGTTACCCAGATCACGGCGGTCAGACTGACCAGCACGATCAGGAACGCGCCCAAGGTGGAGCGCAAAATGTATTGGCTGATGGACCCCATCCGCAGCATCGTCCCCTGATCCGGCATTAACCGGACCCCCTCGCGCGCGCTTTCCCCACCTGGGCGCGAAGCGTTTTCAGCTTAAAACCCAACTCCCGTCAGACTTACCTTGATCGCCTGACAAAATGGCCGGGCAAAGGCAAACCCGTTGAACATGCACAACAAAATGTAAATGTGATGGCAGCTCC
>DATGDN010000262.1:0-3799 GCA_035310865.1 Pseudolabrys sp.
GGTGAACATCGGATCGGGCGTGGTTTTCACGCGATACATGCCCTGCGCCTTCGCATAGGCAGCAACGAGTGCAATGAGCTCGGGCGGACGGCTGGTATCTTTGAGATAACGGATTGTATCATCGTCGATCGGCGAGAAGCCACAGGTTGCGCCGTATTCCGGCGACATGTTGCCGAGTGTGGCGCGGTCGGCAATGGTGAGATGCGTAAGGCCCGGGCCGAAGAATTCGACAAACTTTCCGACCACGCCGCGCTTGCGCAGCATCTCCGTTACAGTAAGCACCAGATCGGTCGCGGTGACTCCTTCTTTCAGCTTGCCGGAAAACTTAAAGCCGATCACTTCGGGCAGCACCATCGACAGTGGCTGTCCCAGCATGGCGGCCTCGGCTTCGATGCCGCCAACGCCCCAACCGAGCACGGACAATCCGTTCACCATCGTCGTGTGCGAGTCGGTGCCGACCAATGTATCCGGATAGGCGACTTCCATGGTCACCTGCTTGCCGTCGGCCTTCACCTTGTCCTTGCGGGTCCAGACCACGCGCGACAGGTATTCGAGATTGACCTGATGGCAGATGCCGGTGCCGGGCGGAACCACGCTGAAGTTGTCGAACGAGCGCTGCGCCCACTTCAGGAACTTGTAGCGCTCCTGGTTTTGCCGGTACTCCTCCTCGACGTTCTTCTTGAACGCCTGATTGTTGCCGAAGAACGTGACCGCAACCGAATGGTCGATGACCAGATCGACCGGAACCTGCGGATTGATTTTCTTGGGATCGCCGCCAAGGTGCTTCATTGCGTCGCGCATGGCGGCAAGGTCGACAACCGCCGGCACGCCGGTGAAATCCTGCATGAGCACGCGCGCGGGACGGAATGCGAATTCGTGCTCCGAGGTCTTGGTCTTGAGCCACTCGGCGACCGCCTTGATGTCGTCCTTGGTGACCGTGCGCCCATCTTCATTGCGCAACAGATTCTCGAGCAGCACCTTCATTGAAAAAGGCAGACGCGAAATGCCCTTGAGCCCGTTCCGCTCGGCAGTGGGAAGGCTGAAATAGGCGTAACTCTTGCTACCAACCTGCAGGATTTTGCAGCACCTAAAGCTATCGAGCGAAGTCATTTCGGCTGTTTCCATTCCCGGCCGGGCGACCGGCGCTGGTTCGGACTAAGTTATTGGCAAGGCGATGTTTTTCTCGGCTGGCGAGACTTGCGTCCGAATTCGAATAACGTAACGTCGCAAGTCGGGGCTTATAAGGTCTTTTCGCGCCCAACGCCATATTCACCGAGATTGTCGCTGAAGATGCACAAAATATTGGGGTTTTCGCGGGTTCGGCCCGCCATCCACCCGATCCAGAACCACCCGCGGCAGCCGTGATGGAACTCCGAGCCGAGGAGCTGACCTGCAGCCGGGGCGGACGCGAGGTTTTCCGCGCGGTAAGTTTTAAGGTATCGGCGGGGGAAGCGATCCTGGTGACCGGACGGAACGGCGCCGGCAAATCCTCCCTCCTTCGGATGATTGCCGGTCTCGCGCGGATCGCCGGCGGACGGCTCACGCTCGACGGCGGCGCTCCGGAAATGCCCATCGGTGAACAGGCACATTACCTCGGTCATCAGGATGCAATGAAGCCATCGCTGACGGTGGGTGAAAATTTGGGGTTTTGGACGAAGTTCCTCGGAGCCCGCAGCGCCGTTGAGCCGGCACTGGAAGCGGTGGACCTGGCGCCGCTCGCGGGTTTACCGGCTGCGTATCTCTCTGCCGGTCAGCGGCGGCGATTGTCCATCGCACGGCTCGTCGCCGTGTCGCGGCCGATCTGGCTGCTTGACGAACCAACGTCCGCGCTTGATGTGCCTTCACAGAAACGGTTGTCGGAACTTATGCGCAGTCACCTGGGCGGAGGCGGAATTATTGTCGCCGCGGCACACGGGGCGATTGGTCTCGAACGCGCACGTGAACTGAAATTGGGATCGGCATGAGCGCGCTCACCGCACTCCTGGTCCGTGATATGTGGCTGGCGGTTCGTGTCGGCGGCGGCGCTCTCATGGGCGCGCTGTTCTTTCTGATCGTGGTCACCATGATGCCGTTCGCGATCGGCCCTGATCTCGCGCTGCTCGCACGTATCGGGCCGGCAATCCTTTGGCTCGGTGCGCTGCTCGCAAGCCTCCTCGCACTCGATCGGTTGTTTGCGACCGATTACGAGGATGGTTCATTGGATCTTCTGATGATGGGCGGAATGCCGCTTGAAATAACGGTGGCAACAAAAGCAATCGCGCATTGGCTGACCACCGGATTGCCGCTGGTCGTGATCGCGCCATTGCTCGGGCTGATGCTGAACGTCGAATTGCATGCATTGGGCTGGCTCACGCTGACGCTCGCCGCCGGCACCCCTGCGCTTACGTTTATCGGACTTATCGGCGCTGCCTTGTCGGTGGCGCTGCGACGCGGCGGGTTGCTGCTTGCGGTACTGGTGCTGCCGCTCACTGTCCCGGTGCTGATCTTCGGCGTTGCCGCCGCCAATGCCGCAATCGTGGGGCCCGCCCCCTTCGGCCCACCTTTTACCATTCTTTGTGCGCTAAGCTTGGCGAGCCTTGTGCTCGGTCCGATTGCCGCGGCGGCGGCGCTGCGCCATGGGCTCGAATGACATGATAAGAGACTGCCGATGGCCGTGATCGATCTTGCCAACCCGACGCGTTTTCTGCGCGTTGTCGACCGCGTGCTGCCGTGGCTGATTGCGGCAACGATTGTCCTGTTCGCGGTCGGTCTCTATCGCGCAATGAATGCGCCGGATGACTATCAGCAGGGCGCCACTGTGAAGATCATGTTCCTGCACGTGCCGGCAGCATGGCTCGGAATGTTCGGCTGGGCTTTGATGAGCGTTGCCGCGTTCGGCACTCTGGTCTGGCGGCATCCGCTGGCCGACGTCGCCGGCAAGGCGGCTGCGCCGATCGGTGCGGCATTTACTTTCATCTGTCTCGTCACTGGCTCGCTCTGGGGCCGCCCGACCTGGGGCACCTACTGGGTATGGGATGCGCGGCTGACGTCGATGCTCGTGCTGCTGCTGCTTTATTTCGGCGTGCTCGCACTCTATTGGACTGCCGAAGAGCCGGGGCGAGGTGCACGCGCGGCGGCGATCCTCTCGCTGGTCGGCGCCGTTAATCTTCCGATCATCAAGTTTTCGGTCGACTGGTGGAACACGCTGCACCAGCCCGCTTCAGTGTTTCGTATCGGTGGCTCGAAGATCGATCCATCGCTGCTGAGCCCCCTCTTGATCATGGCCCTGGCCTTTACACTCCTGTTCGTGACGCTGCACCTGGCGGTTATGCGCAATGAAATCTTGCGCCGCCGCGTGCGCAGCATGCGATTGATGCAGGCGCAGGAATTGGCGGAAGCAACATGAATCTCGGACCGCATGCCGACTTCATCGTCGCCGCCTATGCGGTGACTGTGTTCGTCGTGGCCGCGCTGATCGCCTGGGTGCTGCTCGACTACTCGGCACAGCGCCGCACACTCGGCGACCTCGAGGGACGCGGCGTCATCCGTCGATCCCAGCGCAAAGGCTAGAATAATGAGTACCGCGTCGAGCGAAGGTTCCGGCAATAGGCGCCGCAGCGTCTTCATATTCCTGCCCCTCATTCTGTTCCTGGCGCTTGCGGCACTGTTCTTTTATCAGCTTGGCGCCGGCGATCCGTCGAAGCTTCCGTCGGCACTTATTGGACGGCCCATTCCGCCAACCGACCTGCCGCCTTTGCCGGGGCTCGAACTCAACGGCAAGCCCATACCTGGCCTGAACAACGCGACCTTCCAGGGCGCG
>DATGDN010000263.1:0-20522 GCA_035310865.1 Pseudolabrys sp.
CGATGAAAACCATCGCCGACCTCAAGGGCAAGCGGGTCGGAATGGGCTATTCCGCCATGCGCACGCTCGATCCGATGATCAAGGCGATCCTGGCGACTGGCGGGTTGACGGAAAAGGACGTGACGCCGGTGCTGATCCCTAATGTGATCCGCGGCGCCGATGATTTCACCTCGGGCTCCGCCGACATGTTCTTCTTTGCGTTCGGCGCGCCGAAGGTGCGTGAAGTAGATGCGACTGTGGGTGGCATCCGCGCGCTGGAAATTCCCGCCAGCGGTATGCCCGCCGCCAAAAAGATTTTGCCCGAGGGCTACCTTACGCCTGCCGCACCCAACCCGTTCTTCGTCGGCGTCGATCATCCTATGGGCGTCTATACCTGGGACAACATGATCTTCACCAACAACAAGGTGAGCGACGACACGGTCTATAAACTGATCGATACCCTGGAGAAAAACAAAGCAGACCTGGTGAGCATCCAGCCGGCGCTGCGCGAGTTCTCGGCCGCAGCACTTTATAAGAGCTACGACATCCCCTATCACCCGGGTGCCTTGAAGTACTTCAAGGAACATAACATCCAGGCCAAGAGCATTCAGTGAGCGAAGAACGCATTATCCCCGATGCGGCGGAGTTTGCCTCCGCCGCATCGAAGGCCACTGTTTTTTGGACCAATGTCTTCCAGTCGCTGCTGGTAGCGGCGGTCGTGATCTGGGTGCTCGATATACCCCGGCAGGTCTTCAACGTTTCCTTCTACACCGAGCAATTGCTGACCGTCTGCCTCGGGCTGACACTGGCGCTCGCCTACATCGCCGATACGTCGCGCCCGCGACATTGGACCGATTGGGCGGCAGTCATCCTTTCGATCGGGCTCTGCGGATATATCGCGATCCGCTACGCTGCGCTCACTGACGAGGCCGCTTTCATTCCCCTGAGCGGGCTCATCGTCAGCGGAGTCCTGGTTCTGCTCATCCTGGAAGCAAGCCGCCGCACCAGCGGCTGGGGCTTTGTCAGCATGATCGTGGCGATGGGCGTTTACGTCTATATCAGCCCGTATCTCCCCGGCGATTTCCAGACCCGTTTTGTGTCGCCCGAGCGCATGATCATATATCTCGGCCTCGATATTAACGGCGCGATCGGGTCGATCCTGCATGTCGCGGTGATGGTGGTGATCCCATTCACCATTCTCGGCCAGGTGCTGGCCCGCACCGGCGGCGCCGACTTTTTCGCCGACATTTCAATGTCGGCAATGGGTGGTTTCCGCGGCGGTGCCGCCAAAATCGCGGTCGTGGGCTCGGCGCTGTTCGGCATGATTTCCGGCAGCGCGGTAAGCAACGTGCTCGCCGTCGGTATCGTCACCATCCCGACCATGATCAGGTCAGGCTTCACGCCGCACCGCTCGGCCGCAATCGAATCCGTGGGGTCCACCGGTGGGCAACTGATGCCTCCGGTCATGGGCGCGTCCGCCTTCATCATGGCAGAGTTCCTGCAGGTGCCGTATGGCGCGGTGTGCGTCGCCGCCGCCATTCCGGCGATCCTCTACTACGCCTGTCTATTCTTCCATGTCGATCTGGAGGCGGCCAAGCACAACATCGGCGCCGCGAAAATTGCCGATGCGCCGCATATCCTCGAAGTCTTGAAGTCCGGCTGGCATTTCCTGCTGCCGATCGTGTTCCTTGTCTACGCGCTGATGTATCCGGATGTAACGATGCTCACGCCGGAAAAAGCGGCCATCGTCTCGACCGCGCTGCTGATGGTGCTGGCGATGATCTTCGGCTACCGCGGCAAGCGCCTCGGAATCGTCGCCATGCTCAAGGCCATCATGGAAACCGGCCGCGTCTCGCTCGACATTATTCTGATCGGCGCCGCCGCCGGCATCATGGTCGGCATCATGAGCATTTCCGGTCTCGCCTTCAGCATGACCGTTCAGTTGCTGACGCTGGCGGCTGGCAATGTTTTCCTGCTGCTCTTGTTAATCGCGGTACTGGCTTTCGTGCTCGGCATCGGACTGCCGACAGTGAGTGTCTACATCCTGACGGCCACCCTGTTGGCGCCGGCGCTGATCAAGCTCGGCGTCACCCCGATGGCCGCGCATATGTTCGTGATGTACAACGGCATTCTCTCCATGATCACGCCGCCGGTCGCCTTCGCTGCCTATGCCGCAGCCAACATCGCGCGCACCGACGGCTGGACCACTGGCTGGATCGCCTGCGTGGTCGGCTGGAGCACCTTCCTCCTTCCGTTCCTGTTCGTGCTGACGCCCAGCCTGCTGATGGACGGGACGTGGGTTGAGATCGTGCTCAATTTCAGCCGCGTTACGTTCGGTATCTGGCTCGGCACGATCGCTGCGGTTGGTTTCGCACTAGTCCCGCTCAAAACGGGCGGCCGTGCCATCTACGCCGCCGTTTCGCTTGCCGTCGTGCTGCCGCCTGAAACGTTTTCGGCCGCGATCTGGATCAACGCGGCCGGCGTGACTGCCGCCGTAGCCGTGCTCGTGTTCGATTGGCTGCGCCAGCGTACCCTGCGCAAGCGGGGTAAGGTGACAGAGGTCGCCGCGACACCCTACTGATCAGTTTTCTTCGCGCCAGATGCCGAGTGCTTCCTGCGCCGGACGGTCGGAAATCGAAAACAGCACGGCGTCGCCGCCGGTCACCTTGTGCGAATAGCGCTTCCACGGCGGCACGACAAAAACGTCGTTTACGCTCCAGTCGAACGGCTTGCCATCGATGATTGTGGCGCCGCTGCCCTCGGCGACGGCGAAGATCGTTCCGTCGGTTGAGCGGTAGGGCTCTCCTTTGAAACCTTTCGGCAGCAGCGCGAGGTTGGCTCCCATCGTCGGCAGGACCGGCCCGCCGTTGATCGGATTTGCGTAGCGCACGCGCGCGCCATGGCGCTTGTCGATGTCGCCCGTCGATTTCAGGCGCTCCAGGATCGGCCGCATCTTGGCGTAGGGATAATTGATGACCGGCGAGCGGTTGAGGTCGATCGGCGCGCCGTCCGGAAGCACGCCGGTGGCGTAGCGTTCGAAGGAATCGCCGTCCTGGTGGTTGACGTGTTGCATCTTCTCGTCGAAGTGCGAGGCGAACGATGCCTGGAAGTGGTTGACCGTCGGCATGTCCAGCACGTCGAGCCACATCACCGGCTCTTTGCCTGGATTGCCGTGATCATGCGGCGCCCAGTTGGCCGTAATGATGAAGTCGCCGTGCTCCATCTGCGCCTTCTCGCCTTCCACCGCCGTGTAGGCACCTTTGCCCTTGAGCACGAAGCGGATGGCTGAAGCCACGTGCTGGTGCGCTTCGGCGATCTCGCCGGGCAGGATCAACTGGATGCCCGCAAAGAGTGAATTGGTGATGCGTGCCTGGCCCGGTTCACCGGGATTCTCCAGCACCAGCACGCGACGCTCGGCTTCCTCGGCGGTGATGACATCGCCGGCCTCGAGCATCAGCTTTTCAATCTCGGGGAACTTCCACAACGCCGGAAGCATCTGGGTCTTCGGCTCAGGCGTGACCAATCCCTTGAGCACCTCCCAAAGCGGAGCGAGGTGATATTTGGAAATCTTGTCGTAGTAGGCCTGACGTGCCCCGGTGATGTTGTGCTTGTTACCGGCTTTCGCGCTATCGATCGCGAGCGTCATTGAGCTCCTCCGTGAACCGTACATTCTATTTGCGACAACTATAGCCCACCGCGTGCGTCGCTTAAACCCGTGAAACCTGTAGTGCCCAGGCTCACAGCAGCGCGGGCAGATGCTCCGGCCTATAGACGCTGTTTTTCGAAACTTGGCAGCGCACCTATACCCGACGTCAAGGCTGAGCGGATCGACACCAATATTGCAGCTTCGGCCTGAGCTGGTCGCGCTGCCGAAGAGTGCCAACGCGGAGCGAATGGACCTTGGGGTCGGGGTCAGTGCTGGTCGAATAGACCGGCGAGCCGCAATTTGGACAAAACGATTGCGGCCGCTTGTTTCCGCTCTCTCCCGTCTTGACGTAGATCTTCAGCTCACCCTGCAAGAGCCTGAAGCTGCCCTTTTTCGTCGGCGCCACGGTGCGAAACGCCGAACCCGACAAGGTCTGACAATCGGTGCAGTTGCAGATCGCGACCGTATCCGGATCGATTTCGGCTTCGTAGCGGATGTGGCCACAATGGCACCGGCCGTCGACCTTCATCGCTCCGCTCTCCTTCAGTTGTTGACCGATCCGCCATCGACCACGAGCGACTGGCCCGTGACGAAATCGCTGTCGCTTGACGCGAGAAACACGAGCGCGCCGAGCAGGTCTTCCGGGTAGGCATCGCGCTTGAAGGCGCGGCTGTTTCGCACCGGGATGCGTTCGTCCTCGACATGCGCGGCATTCTCAAGCCCGGTGTCGCTCAAGATGTACCCCGGCGAGAGCGAGTTGACCGCAATGCCGTATTCGCCGAGCTCGCGCGACAATGAGCGCGTGAAGGCAAGAATTGCGCCCTTCGACGTCACATAGGGCAGCATGCGCGGCACGCCTTTGTAAGGTGCACCGGACGCAATGTTGATGATCTTGCCGCTGCGCCGCGCCATCATATGGGGCGCGACGTGACGGACCATCAAATACGTCCCGCGCACATTGATCGCCATGACGCGATCCCACAACTCCGTATCCCATTCACTGAAGCTTCTCGGCTTCAGTGCGGCATAGAGCGCCGCATTGTTCACCAGCACGTCGATTTGGCCGAAGCGATCGATCGTCTCCGCGACCAGGCTTTTCACCGCTTTCTCGTCGCTGACATCGAATTTTGCGTGTGCAACGGAATTCGCGCCGTAGCGTCCGGCGATTTCTTCGGCGAGTTCTTGGCCATCGGCGATGTCCGCAATCATCACACGCGCGCCCTCGGCCGCGAGCGCTTGCGAATAGTGCCGGCCGATGCCCTTGGCGCCCCCGGTGACGATTGCAGTTTTTCCAGCCAGCCTCGGCATCAACGCCTCCCGGTAAGGCCCCGGCCTTGTGGCGGCCGCTCTTGTCCTCGTACATTCTTGCAACGGGACGAAGCTCGCACAAGCGAGCACGGGGGAGGAATATCATGGCGCGCGATACGGCCGACCGCCTGGCGATCCGGGATCTGATCGAAAACTGGGTGCTCTGGCGCGATGCCCGTATGTGGGATCGCTTTCGCACTGTCTGGCACAAGGACGGGCAGATGTGGGCGACCTGGTTTCAGGGCTCCTACGAGGAATTCATCCGTGTCAGTCAGGAGGGCTACGATCGAGGCGTCCGTATCATGCACATGCTTGGCGGAATGAGCATCGATATCAAGGGCAAGCGCGCGATTGCGCAGACCAAGATGACGATTTCACAGCGCGCAAAGGTCGAGGGCGTCCTGTGCGATGTCGTCTGCAGCGGGCGCTTCTACGATTTCCTGGAAAAGCGCAAAGGCCGCTGGGGCATCGTACTGCGACGGCTCACATATGAAAAAGACCGCATCGACCCGGTCGAGCCCGATGCGAAATTGACTCTCGACAAAACGCACCTGGCGCAATTTCCCGAAGGTTATCGCCACCTCGCCTATCTGCAGAGCAAGATCGGCTACACGATCAAGGATGAACTGCCTGGCCTCGACGGCCCGCCGCTCGCGGCGCTTTACGCCAAGGGAGAGGCCTGGCTCAAGGGCCGCAAACTATAGGCATAACGCCGGGGATTGGCTCGCACGCCAGGAAGTGCGATTTTGCATTCAAGTGGTTGCCGTGTAGAGAAAACCACCAGGGGGAACCGCCGCCATGTCGCTTGCCGACAAATTCAACCTGCTCAACGAGTTCAATATCCTGCGCATCATCTGCGCGGTGTTCTTCATTCCGCATATCGTCGGCAAGATCACCGTCCCGGCAACGCTCGAGTTTTTCGTCAAGGCGGGCTTCAAACCGCCGGCAACCTGGATGTACATCTCGGGAACGATCGAGACCTTCCTGTTTATAGGGCTGTTCTTCGGCATCTACCTCCAATATGTCGCCTTTATCGCATTCATTCATCTGTTGGTCGCAGCGGCTGCGACTTACAAAGTCACCAAGAGCTGGATTTGGGTCATCGGCGGCATCGAGTATTGCGTCTTCTGGGCGATCAGTTGCCTGGTCGTTGCCATGCATGCCTATCACGCCGGGATTTAAGGTCTACTCAGTGAAAGGAAGTCCTTCCAATGGCTAGCGTTCTGTTTTCTCACATCACGATGCGCGGCTTGACCCTGCCGAACAGGGTCGTGGTCTCGCCCATGTGCCAGTACAATTCAAACAACGGCTCGGCCAATGACTGGCACCTGATGCATCTCGGCAATATGTCCCTTGGCTGCGCTGGCCTGGTGATGTGCGAGATGACGAACGTCAACCCGCAAGGGCGCATCTCTCCGAAGTGCGCAGGCATGTGGTCGGACGAAAATGAGGCCACGCTCAAGCGTGTTCACGATTTCTGCAGGCAGTATGGGGTGGCCAAGCTAGGCGTGCAGCTCGCCCATGCAGGACGCAAAGGCCCCACCACTCCACCCGCAGCAGGCGGCAAGCCGATCCTCGACGGGCCCGACGCGTGGACACCGGAGGCGCCGTCCGCGATCCCCTATGACACCGGCTGGGCGGTGCCGCATGCAATGACGAAGGAAGACATCAAACGCTGCATCGGCGAATTCGCCGCAGCCGCAAAGCGCGTCGATCGCATCGGCTATGACGTGATCGAGCTGCATGGCGCGCACGGCTATCTTGCGCACCAATTCCTGTCGCCGCTCTCGAACCAGCGCATCGATGAATATGGCGGTTCGCTCGAAAACCGTATGCGCTTTGCAATCGAAATGTTCGAGGCCGTGCGCGCCGTTTGGCCCGAGCAGAAGCCGATTGGCATGCGCGTTTCTGCGACCGATTGGGTCGATGGCGGCTGGACCCCCGAGGAAACGGTCGTCCTTGCCAAGGAACTCAAGAAACGCGGCATGGATTACATGGACGTATCGAGCGGCGGCCTCTCGCCGCTGCAGAAAATTCCGTTGTCGCCAGGATACCAGGTGCCTTTCGCCGAGAAGGTGAAGAAGGAAAGCGGCATCACCACCATGACCGTCGGCCTGATCGCCGGGTATCAGCAGGCGGAGGATATCGTTGCATCCGGCAAAGCTGATTTGGTTTGTCTTGCGCGCGCGGCGATCTGGGATCCGCGCTGGGCCTGGCATGCGGCAGAAGAGCTCGGCGCGGAAACGCCTTATGCGCCGAAGACCATGGCTGGTCACCCGAAGCTGAGGCCGCAACTTTTCCCGAAACGCGCCCAGGCGGCGAGCTAGCCAATACTCCGCTCATTCTCGCGCAAGCGGGAATCCAGACCAAAATTGCGGCGTCGAAGTTCTGGGTCCCCGCTTTCGCGGGGGACGAGCGGTCAACGTTTGATCTTCTCGATAAATTTCGCAAAGGCCGTGAGCTGCGCCTTGACGGCATCTTTCGTGCCCTGATCCGTTAGCACGAGCGTGTCCTTGTCGAACTTCGATGCAGCGTTGCCGACGAATACTTCCGGCGTGCCGAAGATGAAGGCCTTCAGGAATGTCATCGACATGCGCCAGTGATACTGCATGCGCGCGCCGCCGAGCGGTCCCTGCGAGCAAGACTGGATCGCCACCGGCTTGCCCTCGAACGGCTGTTCATTCATCCGCGAGACCCAGTCGATGGCGTTCTTCAACCCGCCCGGCATCGACCAATTGTATTCGGGCGTGACAAACAGAACGCCTGCGGCAGCGCGAACCGCCGTTGCAAGATCCTCTGCCGGCCCGGGAAAGCCCGATGCCTGCTGCATGTCGGCGTTATAAAGAGGCAGCGTCTCGAACGGCGGCGCCGTCACCATCTTCATACCGGCGGGCGCCAAATCCGGCAACGCGCGCGTTAATGCGGCATTGTAAGAGCCCTTGCGGAGCGAGCCGCAGATGACGAGCACATCGAGCTGGTCGGCCATTTCATTCCTCGCATGGTTGTATGGAAGACGGAACTGCGGTCACGCGGCGATCCGGAGATTTCCGCGCGCCGCGGAACGACGGGTGCCATCCGATACACCAGAACAACGGCCGACGCACTATTTCGGTTCAAGGCCTGCCGTCTTGGCGACCTCCTGGAACGTCTTGATGTCTGACTGGATGACTTTGCTGAATTCCGCCGGAGACGACAGGTTGGCGACTGCACCTATGCCTTCAAGCCGCTTTTTGACGGCATCCTTGGACAGGACCTGCTGCATCGCCTGGTGAAGCTTGTCGACGATCGGCTTCGGCGTGCCAGCCGGAAATACCAGACCGTACCAGCCGAGATAGGCAATTCCTGTAACGCCGCTCTCGGCGAGCGTCGGCACATTCGGAATTGCCGGCCAACGCGTCGGCGTGGCGACCGCGATGATCCGCAACTCACCCGATTCCACCTGGCCGCGAATTGGATGATACAGTTCGACGGCATAGGCCGCGTCGCCTCGAAGCAGTGCGCTCACCACCTCGCCAGTCGTGCGATACGAAACGGCTTGCGCATTGATTGACGCCCGCTGGCGCAAATGCTCGGCGATAAGATGCTGGGTGGAGCCCAGTCCGACTGTCGAATAATTCAGCTTGCCGGGCTGCTTGTTGACGTATTCGATGAGACTCTTGATGTCGGTCGCCGGAGAATTTTTCGGCACAACGACAACAAAGGCGGAATTGGTGAATATTCCAACCGGCTCAAAGTCCTTTACCGCGTCATAGGGCACCTGCTTGACCATGACGGCCGATACAGAATGGCCCATGCTGATCGCGAGCAGATTGTATCCGTCCTTCGGCGCCTTGGCGGCGATGCCGCCGGCAATGGTGCCGCCCGCACCCGGCCGGTTTTCGACAATGAATTGTTGGCCTAAAGACTCGGACAATCCATCGGCGAGGATGCGGGTTGCGACATCGGTTCCGCCGCCGGCGCCGAATCCAATCAGAATATGGACCGGCTTCGACGGCCAATCTTGCGCAAACGCGGATGGAACGGCTGCAGCCGCGACACAGCCTGCGGCAATGACCGCAGCAATAAGCGTGCGTTTCACGATCGTCCTCCCTTTGTCGGCCCGCCTCCCCCACGGGGCGCGCCTGTTATTGTTGTTTAGGGAACGCGTTCGGACACCGCATTGTCAACGGATCATTTCTCGTCCGCGATTGGATTGCGTAGCACACCGACGTTCTCGATTTCGATTTCGCAGGTATCGCCGGCCTTCATCCATACCGGCTCGGGTTTACGGGCGTGGCCGACGCCCGAAGGCGTGCCCGTAAGGATGACATCGCCCGGCTCCAACGTCATGCCCTTAGTGAGATAAACCAGGGTCTCGGCCAGCGGAAACATCATGTTGTCGGTGTTGTCGGATTGCATCGTCTTGCCGTTGAGCCGGCTCGAGATCTTCAAGCCCTTGCCTCCCGGCGGGACCTCGTCGGCGGTCACCATCCAGGGCCCGAAGCCGCCGGTGCGATCGAAATTCTTGCCCATGCCCCATTGCGTCGTGTGACGCTGGAATTCGCGGACCGAACCTTCGTTTGCGCAGGAATAGCCGGCGATGCAATCGACCGCATTCGTCATGGAGAGATGCTTGGCGCGCTTGCCGACGATAGCCACCATCTCAGCCTCGTAGTCGAGTTGAATCGATTCCCTCGGCCGCACGATCGGCTGCAGGTGGGGTACCATCGAAGTGAGGACACGAAAGAAGATCGATGGAAATTTCGGGATGTTGTCGCGCTGCGGACCTTCCTTGACGTGATCGAGATAGTTCAATCCCAGGCAGATAATCTTGGCCGGACGCGCGACCGGCAGCGCGTATGTCAATCCGCTGAGTGGCCGGCGGGCGGATGCCGGTGCTTTCTTTGACAGGTCAGCGATGGCCGTAAGATCGCCATTGCTCCGGCGCAGGACCTCGGCGAGATCGCCAGGGACATTCGCATCCGCAGCCTGAAGATCGACAACACTGTCGCCGTCAATCACGCCCAGCCGCACGCCGTTATTCGCTTCAAATCCAACGATCTTCATGAGCCTCTGCCTTGCCTGAATGAATGAGCCCGACCATGCGAGATCGGGCTTCGGGAGGATTAGCGCAGGCCCGTGAATCTGAGCAAGTCAGTTGCCGAGCGTGAAGGCCTGGATGGAGAAATATTTGCGGGAATCGGTCCAGGCACCTGCAGGCAGCCAACCCACGCCGCGTGCGAGCGCACCCAAAGATTCAATGCTGTATTTGTAGCTGTTCTCGGTATGGATCGTCTCGCCGGCGCGAAAGTCGATGGTTTCACCGGCAACGCGCACTTTCTGGCGCTTCAGGCTGGCGAGATGCATTTCCATACGGTGCCGCTCGCGATTGTAAAAGGCGTGGTGTTCGAACATATCGAGCCGAAATGTGCCGCCTAGCTCGCGATTGATGCGGGTGAGCAGATTGAGATTGAATTCGGCCGTCACCCCATCGGCATCGTTGTAGGCAGCGTTGAGCACCTCGGCCGATTTGATCAAGTCGACGCCGACGATGAGTGTCGCGCCTTCGCCCAGGATATTTGCCGCGTTGCGTAGAAATGCAGCCGCTTCATGCGGCTCGAAATTGCCGATGGTCGATCCCGGGAAAAATCCCACCCGTGCCGGGGCGGTCTTGGCTTCGACGGGCAACTTGAACGACTTGCATATGTCAGCGGTCACCGGCAGCACTTTGAGTTTCGGAAAATCAAGGCGCAACTCGGCCGCCTCGCGCTCTATCATCTCACCGCAGATATCCACCGGCACATAAGCGGCAAGTTTCGGCGCCGCCCGCAGCAGAATGCGCGCCTTCTTGCTCGAGCCGCTGCCGAATTCCACCAGCGCCGCGCCCGGGGGGATAAGTTTCGCGATGTCCGCGGAGCGGCGGCGAAGAATGCGCATTTCGCAGCGCGTCGGATAATATTCGGTCACTTCGGTGATGCGCTCGAACAAGTCGGAGCCGGTCGCATCGTAAAAGTATTTGGCCGGGATGTGCTTCGGCGTTGCGTGCAACCCCTGCAGCACATCGGATTCGAATTCGGAGAGTTCCTCGCTTTCCTGCGGAATGCGCTTGCGTGCTGTTGCGACCATATTTGCGCCTCTCATGCGAACTCGGCCAGGCGTAGCCCGCTGAACTGCCAACGTGCCGGCGGATAGAAGTAATTGCGGTAACTCACCCGCTCATGTTCCGCCGGAGTGGCCAGAGAGGAACCGCGCAGCACCATCTGGCTGACCATGAATTTGCCGTTGTATTCGCCGAGCGCTCCTTCGGCGGCGCGATAGCCCGGATAGGGCAGATAGGCACTGCGCGTCCATTGCCAAGTGATGCCGAAGGCGTCGGCGAGGATTTCATGGCGGGCTGCCACCTCCCACTCCGCTTCGCTCGGCAGATGCTTCCCGGCAAATCGGGCAAAGGCATCGGCTTCGTAGTAGCTGACATGCTGAACAGGAGCAGCCGGATCGACCGGCCGAAGGCCCGCCAGCGTCATGACGTGCCAGGCTTCTTCCTTCTGTCTCCAGTAGCCGGGCGCCTGCCAGTTTTCGCTCTGCACCGCCGTCCAGCCATCGGACAGCCATAGCGAAGGGGTTGCGTAACCTCCGGCCGCAATGAATTCGAGCCATTCGGAATTCGTGACGAGATGGCGCGCAATACGCACGCGCGGAATCAACTCGTCATGAAACGGAGTTTCGTTGTCAAAACAAAAGCCCTCGCCGTCATGGCCGACCGCGTGGACACCGGCCGGCACGTCGACATAGCCGCGCGGACCTTGCGTCACACGTGGCGGCTTCCATTCGGCATTGTAGACCGGATCGGTCGGATTCTGCGCGAAGGCGTGCAGAATGTCAGTTATCAGCAATTCCTGATGCTGCTGCTCGTGATGCAGCCCGATTTCGACGATTTCGAACACCCGTTCGGCGTCTGCCGCCGGTACTTGCGCAATCAGGCGCTCGACCGCGGCGTCGATATGCGCACGGTAGGCAGTGACGTCCTCGCCGTTTGGCCGGGTTATCAGGCCGCGCTGCGGCCGCGCGTGCCGCGGGCCTGCGGCGACATAATAAGAGTTGAAGAGAAAAGGAAATCGTTCATCGAAGATCCGGTAAGAAGGATCGTGCGGCACCAGCAGAAATTGCTCGAAAAACCAGGTGACATGGGCGCGATGCCACTTGGTTGGACTTGCATCCGGCATCGATTGAACGATCTGATCCTCAATCGACAGGTGCGCCGCGCGTCTTTCCGTCTCCGCGCGCACGCGGCGAAACGCTTCAATCCAGATTGCACGAGTGTCATCCAGGGAACGCTTGGGCTTGGTCGTCGGCCCTTTATGTAGAGCCGGCGACGTTCCGGTTCGCGCCATGAAGAGCCTCCGTAACTATGCAAAGGGCTTCGGCAGTCGATGTCCGTACAGAGACGAATAATGGGCGAGATTGTTCCATCATAGAGAAGCTGGAGCAACCTCGAATTGCCCTCTGCTTGCATGCTGACAGCTTTGTGATGGCAACATCGCGCGAAGAATTACGGCAATCCTTTGATCGAAGCGGCAAATATTGATCTGGACGGAACCTCGTGGCGCCTCGACCACATTCCGCAACGACTATCTTTTGCTATCAGGCCTGAGATCGGACTTGGTAGCGGGGGAGGGACTCGAACCCCCGACCTCCGGATTATGATTCCGCTGCTCTAACCAGCTGAGCTACCCCGCCATTCCGAAACAAACCGCCGGAATGAGCGCGATATAGGAAGTCGCGGCAAACACTGTCAAGCAATCACGCCTGACAGGCGCCCGGACGCTCATTTCGGCTGAACAGGTTGATCGCCGCCGCGGCTTCCGGGCGGCGGAATAACCGGCATGGAGCCACCCGGCGGGGTCGGCTGCTTTATCTCCGGATCAATGTGCTCCGGCGGGCATATGACGCCGCCTGAGCGTGCAAGTTTGTCGCTCAGGTTGCCCTTCCCGTCCTGGCGCTGAATTTCGGCTTCCCCACCCTTCCCGACCGTTGTGTGCGTATCCGATGGTGCGCAGGCATTCGGATCGAGCTGATCGACCTTAGGCGCGACAGGAGTCTTCGACTGCGGCGGCGCCTGGGCGATGGCCACAGCCGGCAGCAGCAGCGATACCGCCAAAGTGAAAATACGCATTTCGCGGACCATGGCACGCTTCCTCCACGCGCGGACATTCAGCGCGGAAGATAACGGTTTGGTCCGAGCGAGAGTTCCGCTCAGTTGCCATCGGCGAGATGCTTGAACCGGATCAGCGAAAAATGGCCGAGCGGCGGCACCGGCCGGTGCTCCAAAACACGTACCCCGCCGTGCCTCTCGGCCCACTGGGCGAGACGGCCAAAGCGGAATTCAGGCCGCCAACCTAGCCTGCGTGCGATCGGCGCAAAGCAGACTTCGAACACGCGGCGCGCGCCCGCCTCCGCACCGATGTGATTGACCAATACGATCTCGCCGCCAGGCCGGATCACGCGCGCGAATTCGTCGAGCGTCGCTTCGGGATTTGGCACCGCCGTGATCACGAATTGCGCCACGACCACGTCAAATGACCGACCCGGCAGCGCCATGCGCTCGGCATCCATGACTGCCAGTGCTTCAACGTTGTCGAGGCCATGCTCGGCGACGCGTTCGTGCGCCTTACGCAACATCGGCTCAGAGAGGTCGATGCCGACGAGTCGATTTTTTTTCGAATAGTCAGGCAGCGAAATGCCGGTGCCTACGCCGACTTCGAGAATTCGTCCGCCGTTCGCACCGCAGGCCTGTTCGGCAGCCGCGATCGCGGCGCGCCGCCCGGCATCGAACACCGCGCCGAACACAAGGTCGTAGACCGGCGCCCACCGGGCATAGGCGCGCTCCACGCTTTTTTTATCGATATCTGCCCCCACGGCTGAATTACTTGCGCATCGCGGGAGCTGCAGCTCGCTCGTCGTCGACCGACTGGAAATTAGCGGCTGCGGCTGCGCTCTTGATGAAGCCGCCGCCCAGCACGCGGGCCTGCCCTTCACCCGCGTCGTAGAACACGCAAGCCTGTCCGGGCGAAACGCCGTGCTCCCCGTCAACCAGTTCGACCTCACAGCCGTTGGCGCCGTGCCGCAACCAGGCGGCCTGCGGCGGCCGCGTCGAACGGACTTTTACAAAGACTTCCCGGCGGTCATCGGCGAGCGCCTCATCAAGCGAACCTTCGCCGATCCAATTGACGTCGCGCAGCATGATGCGACTCATGCGCAGAGCTTCACGCGGGCCGACAACGACGCGCCGGCGCTCGGCATCAAGCCGCACTACGTAGAGAGGCGAACCGGTGGCAACACCGAGGCCGCGCCGCTGACCGACGGTATAGTGAATAATGCCGGCGTGCTCGCCCAGAACTTTTCCATCAAGGTCGACGATGTCACCTGCTTCCGCCGCACCGGGTTTCAGGCGTTCGATAATTTCCGCGTAGTGGCCCGTCGGTACGAAGCAGATGTCCTGACTGTCGTGCTTGTCGGCTACCGCGAGGCCGAAGCGGCGTGCCAGTTCGCGCGTCTCCGTTTTGGTTCGCTCGCCAAGCGGGAAACGCAGGACATCAAGTTGCTCTCGGGTCGTGCCGAAGAGGAAATAGCTTTGATCGCGCTCCTCCTCGTGTGCGCGGTAAAGTGCCCGACCGCCGCCGCGAAGCGGCCGCGAGGCGACATAGTGTCCGGTCGCGAGCACATCGGCGCCAAGCTCACGCACGGTAGCCAGCAGATCGTGGAATTTGATCGACATGTTGCAGTCGACGCAAGGCACTGGCGTCTCGCCGTGAATATAGCTTTCGGCAAAGCGGTCGATCACCGCCTGCTTGAAACGTGTCTCGTAGTCGAGAACGTAGTGCGGAATGCCAATGCGCTCTGCGACACTGCGCGCATCGTAGATGTCCTGACCGGCGCAGCACGCACCCTTCCGATGGATCGCGGCGCCATGGTCGTAAAGCTGAAGGGTCACCCCGACGACATCGTAGCCCTCGGCCTTGAGCAAGGCAGCCGTCACCGAGGAATCGACGCCGCCTGACATGGCGACGACGACGCGCGTATTTTCAGGCCTGCGATCGAGATCGAGACTGTTGGACATGGTCGTTCTTACTATAGGTGGCGGCAGGTTGCGCGCAATGCGAGCCCGCGGACCGGCAAATTTTGTCGTTTTGTTACACGACTGCCCGGCGACGGAGGCCTTTCTTGCGCAAGCCGCCTCGGCAACCTTTTGAATAAAAACACAAATCCGGCGATTCCGGGGCTGGCCTGACGATTGCAACGGCCTCGAAACCCGATGACGTCGCGGCCAGCGATAAGAAACCGGTCGAAGACGGTGAGACGGACGACGATAGCAAGGTCGTTGCGAGCGCCAAAATCGACGTTGCCGCCGGCATCGGAGACAGCATCAAGCCGGACAGGGATCAAAAACCGGCGGCCGAACAGAAAACTGACACCGCGAACGTAGCGCCGACGAACCTCAGCGCACCGACGATCACCACAGCTGAGGCGACTGCGATTGTCCCGGCGCCGGCACAGGCGCCCAGCGCGGCACCGGATGACGGCGAGCAAGCCGGGCAGGAGTCGTTGCAACAGGTCGCGCTTGTTGCTGATACCACGCCTCAAATAAGGCAGCTCGATCCCGCCCTGCCGAAAGCAGTTGCGGGAAAAAAGGTCGAAGACGGAAAACAAGCGGACAACAGCGACCAGGTCGAATCCGATCAGCCGGCCAACCAGACCGAAGATACGTTTCAGCTTTTGGCCAGCGATGCCTCGCAACCGAACACCGAAAACAAGCCAATAGCCGCAGTGGACGAAACCGACAAACACATCTCGCAGGCTCGCGGCGAAATCCCGGAGAATGCCCATTGTCCGGATGCAAAAGGGCCCATGGCACCGGGCACTGATATCAGCACCGCAGTTGGAAAAGGCCGCCCGACACTCTGTCGCAGCTACCCATCCCCAGCACAGCCCCGCATGCGTCGCAAAACGCCGCTGCCCCCGCAACTCTGGTTTCGCAACCCGGGCCGCAGCCTGCGGCCGTTCCACTTTCCGGCGTCGCCATCGAAATCGCCGGCAAAGCGGTTGCCGGCAAGAACCGCTTCGAGATCCGGCTCGATCCGCCCGAACTCGGCCGCATCGAAGTCCGGCTCGATGTCGACCGCGACGGCAACGTGACATCTCGAATGACAGTCGACCGCTCGGATACTCTTAACCTGTTGCGCCGCGACGCCGCCGGCCTCGAGCGCGCCCTGCAGGATGCGGGACTCAAGACCGCCAACAACGGTCTCCAATTTTCCCTGCGTGATCAGTCCATGAACGAGCAGCAGGCAAGCGCCGCTTTGGACACAGCGCAGATTGTCGTGAATGACGAAACTCTGCCTTCTGTCGACGTAATTCCACAACGATACGGCCGCCTTGCTGGACAAGGCAGCGGCCTGGACATCCGCGTCAGAGGTTCAGCCATGGCTACCGTCCCTCCTATTTCCACCGGTACTGGCGCAAGCGCGGCTTCAGGCGCGCTCGATAACGTTGAGATCGCCAGCAATTTCACGACCTTCCTGCAACTGCTGACGACCCAGTTGAAGAACGAGAATCCGCTCGATCCGTTGGAGAAACCAATTCACGCAGCAGCTTGTGCAGTTCGCGCAAGTCGAGCAGTAGATGAAGTCCAGCGATCTGCTCTCCGGCCTGGTTTTGCTGGAAAAGAGCTCCGAAGCGACCGCGACGCTCGCTTATGTCGGCGCGACCGTCGTGGTGGATGGATCGACCTCGCAGCTCTCCAACGGAAGAGCGAAATGGAGTATGAACGTCAGCAAGCCCTTGACCGCGACCGTGACGATAAAAGATTCAACGACCGGGCAGTCGGTTTATACGGGCACCATCGGCGTCAATCTGGGCAACCAGACCTGGGACGACCGCGGCAATGACGGCCGCGTCTGGCCGGACGGCAGCTACACCCTTATCGCGACAGCGGTCGATAGCAACAAGCAATCGGTCGCCATTTCCGCCGAGGTCGAAGCGGTCGTCGACTCCGTCGATCTCACGGGACCTTCGCCGATCTTGTCGATCAATGGGCAGAGCTACACGCTCGACAAGATCAAGCGCATCGTCCGGCCGACAACGTAACGCGCCAAGCCTAGGAAGCAGATGCACGCGGACGTGCACGCCCGCCGCCAATAACCTGCTCAATTGCACGTTCGAGCACGGATAATTCGAACGGCTTGCGCAAAATATCAAAACGGCCGTCGGCAGCTTGAGCCGCATCGGAAAAGCCGCTGGTGAGCAGCACGGGCAGGTCGGGATACTGTTCGCGGCAGGCCTGCGCAAGGCCGATCCCATCCATCGCGCCCGGCATCACGATATCCGAAAACAACAAGTTGAATTCGATGCCTTGCTGAAGGTGGCGCAATGCCTCGGTGGCGTTCTCGGCCCGGACGACGCGGTATCCCAGTTGCTCCAGCAGCGCAGAGGTCACGTCGGCAACGTCGCGGCTGTCTTCCACAACGAGCACCGTCCCCTGGATTTGATCGCGCCCCACCGAAGCCCCTGCTCCCGGTTCCGCCGGAATTTCCGTGCGCGCCCGCGGCAGATAAACGGTAACGACGGTACCGCGACCGGGCTCGCTTGCGACCGTGACGGCACCCCCGGACTGATTGGCAAAGCCATGTACTTGCGACAACCCAAGGCCGGTACCCTTGCCGACCGGCTTGGTGGTGTAGAACGGCTCAAATACCCTCTGGAGCACCTCTGCTGAAATGCCGGTGCCGGTGTCGATGATGGCCAGCGCGACAAAATCGCCTTCGAGCGATCCGGCCGCCGTCCCGGGCGTAAGCACGACGTTGCGCGCCTGCAACGTGATCGTTCCGCCCTCCGGCATTGCATCGCGTGCATTGACGGCAATATTGACGAGCGCGAGCTCCAGCTCGCCCAGATCGACTTCGACCGGCCAGATCTTGTCCTCGATATCGACCACGAGCTCGATATTGCCGCGCAGCGACGGTGCCAGCATGTCGCGCACCACGCCGATGCGGGAGTGAAGATCGACCACCACAGGCATTAATTGCTGGCGTCGCGAAAAGGTGAGCAGTTGGCGTGTGAGTTTCTCACCGCGGCCGGCGGCGGCGCGGATTGCTTCCACGGCCTGGACTTCCTTCGGCTCGCTCAGCCTGCGCTGCAGAATCTGCGCATAGCCTGAAACGATCATCAGCAGATTGTTGAAATCATGAGCGATGCCGCCCGTGAGCTGGCCGAGCGCTTCCATCTTCTGCGCCTGGGCCAACTGCTCGCGAGTCTCATCCAATTCGACCTGCGCGTCATGTTGCGCCGTGATGTCGCGCGTAATTTTGGCAAAGCCCGCCAGTTCGCCGGCTTCGTCGCGAATGGTCTCAATCAGCTCATTGGCATAAAAGCGGGTGCCGTCCTTGCGCACGAGCCAGCTCTCTGCCTCGTATTTCCCCTCGCGCATTGCTGTCGTTAGAGCGTGCTCCGGCACATTTTGGGCGCGATCCTCGTCGGTATAAAATGTGCGGAAGTGCTGGCCGACGATCTCGTCCGCGCTGTAGCCCTTGATCTGCTCGGCGCCGGCATTCCAGCTGCGCACGTGACCTTCGATGTCGAGCATATAAATGGCATAGTCACGCAAACCCGTAAGCAGCATCCGGACGTTCTGCTCCGATTCGCGTAAAGCCGTTTCGGCCTCCTTGCGCTCGGTCACATCGAGGCAAACGCCAAGCATGCGCACGGCCGCACCGTTCTCGTCCCGGATCACCTCACCGACACTGTGCAGATGCCGCAGGCGTCCATCGCGCCGGATGATCCGCTCTTCATGGCTGAAATCTCCGCCAGACTTCAAAGCACCGGTCAGGCTTGCCTGCACCTGCGCGCGGTCATCCGGGTGAATGAGGGTTATGAAGTCGGCGAAGGTGCCGCCAAATTCACCGGGCTTGAGGCCGTAGATGTCGTAAAGCTGATCCGACCAGCTGATGCGATTGTGCACGACGTCCCAGGACCAGCTACCGAGATTGGCGAGCCGCTGCGCTTCTGACAGCTGAATGTTGGCGTCCGCAAGCTGGGTATTAGCTTTCGAAAGCTGAACATTCGTATCTGCGAGCGCCGCGGTGCGCTCTTTTACTCGGCTATCGAGTTCCGCCTGGATGCGGCGCAGATCATCCTCGCTGCGGCGGCGCATCTCGACGTCTGCGCTCAACGCCAGGCTTGGCACCGATACGCTGAGCATGAAGGTGAGCAAGAGCAGGAACGATTCGTTCAGGCCCATATGAGCGAATGGGCCTGCCTGCGCGATTGTCGCCCATATCGCGAAAATGGTGAGGATGACTCCGACAGTAGCCGTGTCGCGCGGTCCGCGCCGCAATGCCGCCCATACGAGTGGCAGGATCGCCAGAAAGCCTAGGGGACTCGTATATTGCGAACGCGGCAGTAGCGGACTGAACGTGACAAGTCCGACCAATATGGCACAGCCGAATACCGCAGCCATTTCGCGCAGCTCGCGCCAATCAATTGAACGCCAGTCGGTGATCGCCCAAAGCACGATGACCGGCGTGACCACTAATGCGCCGGCTGTATCCCCAAGCCACCAGGTGATCCAGATCGGCGCCAGATTCGGCTCGGCCGCGAGACCCGCCACATAAAGGGTGGCCACGCCAATAGTCGCGCTGAGCATGGTTGGCAGCCCGACACTGACGATCGCAAATTTCGCGATCCGCGCCGGCGTGGCAAATGTCCCGGAACCGCCGCACCAGCGCGTGATCAGGTACCCGCCCACCACACCTTCCAGCGTATTGCCGACGGCG
Source organism: Pseudolabrys sp. (assembly GCA_035310865.1). Taxonomy (GTDB): domain Bacteria; phylum Pseudomonadota; class Alphaproteobacteria; order Rhizobiales; family Xanthobacteraceae; genus Pseudolabrys. Next base: position 19,741 of record DATGDN010000263.1, read on the forward strand.
ATGACGGCCGAGGTTTCCAGAGTGCCGGCAGTCGCGGCGTTGGCGGCAAATGCGCCTATCAGGATGGCAGGCCAGATTCGGAGGCCGGCCAATATAACAGCCGCAAGGGCCACTCCTGTCGGGGCCCAGATCGGGCTGGCACTGGGGTTAATGGAGGCGAGTTGAAGGCCAAGTTTTGCCAAAACGAAATAGGCAAGCGCGACCGCGAACAGCGTGGCGAGATAGCCGCCAAGGCCGCCCCGGTTCAACGATTCCGATGAAGAAGCTGCAGGGAACTTTTTCACCTGCGCGAATCCCAAGATGCCCGTCCTCCGGCCATACTAGCCGCAAATACGCCGCTTTGCCGCAAAGGCTCGATGAGGCCCCGCGGGGCCGCTCCGTCCGTAACCAAAAGGTTAGCGGAAACCCGGCAATCATTGCCCGATGCATTTGCCATGCTTAGGCAAATTTTAAGCCGGGACCTGTAGCTTTTCGCCAGCAACTGTCAGTCGAGTCTTGTTTTGTGAGTACGCCAATGACCGAACCCCATCGCCCGAGGGTCAAATATGTGATCGGGCCAGATGGCAGTCCGCTGACCATTGCGGATTTGCCGCCGCCGACAACCAAGCGCTGGGTCATCCGCCGTAAGGCAGAGGTGGTCGCCGCGGTTCGTGGCGGCTTGTTGTCGCTGGAAGAAGCGTGCGCCCGCTACACGCTTACCATCGAGGAATTCCTCTCCTGGCAGAACTCGATCGACCAGCATGGTCTTGCCGGGCTGCGCACCACGCGCATTCAACAGTACC
>DATGDN010000264.1:0-3555 GCA_035310865.1 Pseudolabrys sp.
CCGGAATCGATCAACTTATCGCGACTGGTGCGTGCGACCGCAGATCGCGGCGACTACGCCACGGCGCAATTTATTTGCATCGAATTTTTCACAAGACCGGCGAAAATTCCGCCGGCTATTCGCCTTCTTTGTCGCCCTTGCCGCCGAGCTGCTTGAGCTTGGCGAGGACCGCACTGACATCGAGTTCGCTCGGCTTTTTCTCCGGCTCTCCCGCAGTCGCGACTTCGGCTTCCTTGCGCGCGGTGGTCTCAGCGGCCGGCAATAGGGTCGCGCCGGTATCGACAGGCGCGGGCTTTTCCTTATTGGCGCGCTGCACTTCGAGATCGAGATCGATCTGAGAAGCAAGGCCGAGCGTCACGGGATCCATCGGCGTCAGATTGGCCGAATTCCAGTGTGTGCGATCGCGAATCGAGGCGATCGTCGACTTGGTGGTGCCGACGAGGCGCATGATCGCACTGTCCTTGAGTTCCGGGTGGTTCCGCACCAGCCACAAGATTGCGTTCGGCCGGTCCTGGCGGCGTGAAACCGGGGTATAGCGCGGGCCTTTCTTGCTGCGTTCCGGCGTCGGAACTGCGACTTTTGGCTCAGTCAACTTGAGGCGGGCGTCCGGGTTTTTCTCGGCCTCTGCGATCTGCTCGCGGGTTAATTGCCCGGTCAGAATCGGGTCGAGGCCCTTGATTCCCTGCGCTGCATCGCCGTCGGCAATAGCCTTCACCTCGAGCGGGTGAAGCTTGCAGAAATCGGCGATCTGGTCGAACGAAAGCGCGGTGTTGTCCAGAAGCCAGACGGCGGTCGCCTTCGGCATCAAGGGTGCTGCGGTCGCCATGGCAAATCTCCTCTACGCTCCGCCCGCCCTCGGGCGAAGCACCAGATCATCGGTGATGATCGGAAAGTGGGCGGAATATAGGGGTAGAGGGCTGGTCATGCAACCGTTCCGCTTGACAGGGCAGGCCGGTGCGGCCCATGTCGGAGGCGAAAATGCGCGCGGAAAATGCGCGGTTTCGAGGAATTAATGCCAGCAGACCCGCCAAAACCCGCACTGAAGGTTCTGCTCTGCTCGCCGCGCGGCTTCTGTGCCGGCGTCGTGCGCGCGATTGAATCGGTGGAGCGGGCGCTCGCGATCTACGGGGCGCCGGTCTATGTGCGTCATGAAATCGTGCACAATCGCTACGTCGTCGACAGCCTGCGTACCAAAGGCGCGATCTTTGTCGAAGAGCTGAGCGAAATTCCCGACGACCACGTGCCGGTCATCTTCTCGGCGCATGGGGTCCCGCGCGCGATCCCGGAAGAGGCGTCGCGGCGCAATCTGATCGCGCTCGACGCGACCTGTCCGCTGGTGACGAAAGTCCATCGCGAGGCGGAGATTCATCATCGGCGCGGGCGGGAAATCGTCCTTATCGGGCATTCAGGCCATCCGGAAGTCGTCGGCACCATGGGCCAGCTTCCGCCCGGAAGCATTACACTGGTCGAGACGGTCGAGGATATTGACCGGTTCACGCCGCGCGATGAAAGCAAGCTTGCGTACGTGACGCAGACCACGCTGTCGGTCGACGACACCGCCGAAATGGTCGATCACCTCAAGAAACGATTTCCGGACATCGTCGGCCCGCATAAGGAAGACATCTGCTATGCGACCACGAATCGCCAGGACGCAGTCAAGCGCGTGGCGCCGATCGTGGATGCGATGATCGTCGTGGGCGCGCCGAATTCGTCAAACTCGCAAAGGCTGAAAGAGGTGGCCGAGCGTTCGGGCTGCCCGCGCGCCGTGCTTGTGCAGCGAGCGGCCGATATCAATTGGAGCTACTTCGACGGCGTCACCAAAATCGGGGTCACGGCCGGCGCCTCGGCGCCGGAAGTCCTCGTTGAGGAAATCCTGGGCGCTCTCACGGAGCGCTACACGATTGAACTCGAGACTGTAACTGCGACCGAGGAGGGAGTGTTTTTCCCGCTGCCCCGCCCGCTGCGGGAGCACGAGCCGGCGGAGTAGCGCTGCAATGGCGGTCTACACCGACGTTACGGCGGAGGATCTTGCCCGCTTTCTTTCAGTTTACGACATCGGCGAACTGCTCTCCTACAAGGGCATCGCGGAAGGCGTCGAGAATTCGAATTTCCTGGTGCACACCGGCGCCGGCAATTTCATCCTCACGCTTTATGAGAAGCGCGTCGCGGAAGGCGATCTGCCGTTCTTTCTGGGATTGATGGAGCACCTGGCGGCGCGTGGCATTACCTGTCCGCAGCCCGTGAAAAACAGGCAGGGTGGCGTGCTGGGCAAGATTGCGGGGAGGCCCGCGGCGATCGTCACGTTTCTTGATGGACTGTGGATCCGGCGGCCGAGCCCGGCTCACTGCGCGGCCGTGGGCGAGGCGCTCGCGCGGCTTCATCTTGCAGGCGCGGATTTCAAGATGAAGCGCAAGAATGCCTTGTCGATCGAGAGCTGGCGCCCTCTCTATGAGAACGCCAAGTCGCGCGGTGACAGCGTGCGGCTCGGCCTCTGTGCGGAAATCGCCAAGGAACTCGCTGCGCTTGAAAAATCCTGGCCGCGTCAATTGCCGCAGGGCGTGATCCATGCCGATTTGTTTCCCGACAACGTGTTCTTTCTCGGCGACAAGCTGTCGGGCCTGATCGACTTCTATTTCGCCTGCAATGATACCCTCGCTTATGACATCGCTGTATGTCTCAACGCCTGGTGCTTCGAAGCGGATCATTCGTATAACGTCACCAAGGGACGGGCGCTGCTCAACGCCTATGGCAAAGCCCGCACGCTGTCGGGGTGCGAGCGGAGCGCGCTTCCAATCCTTGCGCGCGGTGCCGCGATGCGTTTCCTGCTGACACGGCTGGTCGATTGGCTGGCAGTGCCGGACGGTGCGCTGGTGCGGCCAAAGGATCCGCTTGAGTATTACCGCAAGCTGCGCTTTCACCAGTCGGTGAAAAGCATCGAGGATTACGGGCTTTAATGACGGAGCAGCGCGTCACCATTTACGCGGATGGCGCCTGCTCGGGCAATCCGGGACCAGGCGGCTGGGGCGCGATCCTCGTCTTCGGCGATCATGAAAAAGAGCTCATGGGCGGCGAGCCGCGCACGACAAACAACCGCATGGAGCTGATGGCGGCGATCTCTGCGCTGGAAGCACTCAAGCGGCCGTGCACGGTCGACCTTCATACCGACAGCGAATATGTCAAGAACGGCATCACGTCGTGGATTCACGGATGGAAGAAGAACGGCTGGCGCACCTCCGACAAGAAGCCGGTAAAAAACGTCGACCTGTGGAAGCGGCTCGACGAGGCGCTCGGCCATCACAAGGTGCATTGGCACTGGGTGAAGGGCCATGCCGGTCACGCCATGAACGAGCGTGTCGATGAGCTCGCGCGTGAAGGCATTGTCGCCGGGCGTGCAGGCGCAATTGGCGCGATGAAGACGAAGTAGTTTCGCCCGGCCGCGACGCCACACGATAGTCGAAGGCTGATTTAAAGTTGCGCCAGCAGCGACTGACCGCCGGAAATCTCGCATTTTCCGGGCGCGTCTTCGATGTTGAGCTTTTTCACGACGCCGTCATC
>DATGDN010000265.1:0-3664 GCA_035310865.1 Pseudolabrys sp.
GTATCCAGGGGCGTGGATCGGGGAGAAACAAGGAGGCCGTGACATGCAGCTTCATGAATATCGGGCGAAGCTCTCCGACATCCGCGCCTTCGCGGCCCCTATCCGCTGCCCGCACTGCGGCGACGTGATGGTCGCGCCGGTCTCATCGGAATTCGTCGAGGGTGGAGAAATCCGGCACCACTGGGAATGCGAGTTCTGTGGTCAACCCTCCAGCACGTCGATTCCGCTTACGTCTCATTGAAATCCGCGCGCCGGAATAGTTGCCCGTGTAGGGTGTTCCCCTTGCGTATATGCGTCTACGCATTCCAAGGGAGGAGCCTGTATGACGACGATATTTGTGCGGTCGGGTTTGGCCGCCCTCGCCTGTGCTGCCACATTGGTTCTGGCCGCCCCGTCGACGGCAGCCACGGTCAACCTCAAGGCCGATCTGAAGGCCTCCAATGAAGTCCCTCCAGTCGACAGCAAAGGCAATGGCTCGGTCACCGCGACCTTTGACACGACGAGCAAGCAACTATCCTGGAAGGGCAGCGTGACCGGCCTGACCGGTCCGGCAACGGCCGCACATTTCCATGCCGCGGAATCCGGAAAGAATGGCCCCGTCGTGGTGCCGATCGCTGGTGCCGACAAAGGGTCTTTCGAGGGCACAGCCACGCTCACCGACGTGCAGGCAGCCGACCTCATGGCCGGCAAATGGTACGTGAACGTCCACACGTCCGCCAACAAGGCGGGTGAAATCCGGGGTCAGGTACAGAAATAATCGACACGCGGTCCCCTAACCGCGGTCTCGTCATGACCCGCCTGCATCCCGCAGGCGGGTTTTCGTTTTTCTCGCGCGACGCGCTTTGCGTCCGGCCAAATCAGGTTTTATGGTCAGATTGAAACAGGCTCTGTCTTTGTGAATTGAGGTGATGCCATGGCGCGTACGAATGGTGGCTCCGCCCCCTTTCTCATTTCCGGCGGCGGCATCGGCGGCCTGATCACGGCCTACGCGCTCGCGCACAAAGGATTTCCGGTACGGCTGTTCGAACAGTCGTCGGAATTTCGGGAGGTGGGCGCCGGCATCCAGCTCGGCCCCAACATCTTTCGCGTCCTCGAAAAGGTCGGGCTGAAGGATGCCATTCTGGCGGACGCACACCGTCCGCCGGCCCAGGAAATGCGGGACGCCCTCACCGGAGAACTGATCACCAATATTCCGCTCGGTGACGCCTTCCTTAAGCGCTTTGGCCAGCCGTACGGCGTGACCCATCGCGCCGACATCCATGGCGCCTTTCTGAAGGCGTGCCAGAGCAGCAATCTGATCACGCTTGAGACCAGCCGCAGGGTCGATGGCTACCGGGACCACCGTGACGGCGTCAGTGTCACGCTTAACAACGGCGAAACTGTCGAAGGCCGCGCGCTGATCGGCTGCGATGGAATGTGGTCGAAAATTCGCGACCAGGTGATTGGCGACAGTAAGCCGCGCGTCTCCGGCCACATCGCCTACCGTGGCGTGCTCAAGCGCGAAGAGGTGCCGAAAGATCTCTGGCGGCCCGACGTCGTGTTGTGGGCCGGCCCGCGCACCCATTTCGTGCATTACCCGCTGCGCCGCGGCGAGCTCTACAATCTCGTCGCGGTGTTTCATTCCGATCATTACGAGGAAGGCTGGAACGCCGAAGGCAGCAAGGAACTGTTATGGCAGCACTTCAAGGGTCAGGTCCCGCAAGTGCTGCGCATGCTCGAACGCATCGAGACATGGCGCATGTGGGTCCTGTGCGACCGCGAGCCGGTCAAGAACTGGTCGCGGGGCCGCGTGACCCTGCTCGGCGATGCCGCGCATCCAATGCTGCAATATCTCGCGCAAGGGGCTTGCATGGCGACCGAAGACGCAATCGTGCTGGCCGAGAAGGTCGCAGCTTCGCCGGACGACCCTGCCTTTGCCTTCAAGGCCTACGAGCAGGACCGCTACCTGCGCACGGGCCGCACACAGATCATGGCGCGCGTCTACGGTGAGATCTATCACGCGCGTGGCGTCGCCGCCGAATTGCGCGCGGCGGCATTGTCGGCGCGTACGCCGGCAGAAAATTACGACGGCATCGCCTGGCTCTACGGGGGGCCGTAACTACGCCGCCTTGGCTTGCGGATGCGCGGCGGGTTGGTCGAGATTTGCGTTCCAGGCGTCGTATCCATAGAGCCAGCTGGTGTCGCCGTCGCCTTCACGCATCCACGTATTGGCGCTGGATATTGCCTGCACCACGGAAGTGCGCGGCTTGCGGTGCGCTTCATAGCGCCTGAAGGCGCCTTCAATGTCCTCGCCGTTCACCGCTTCGAGGCAACGCGCCAGAATGGCAGCATCCTCGATCGAGGTCGCGGCGCCCTGCGCCATATAGGGCGTCATCGGATGCGCGGCGTCGCCGAGCAGGACCACGGGTCCGTCGCTCCAGCGCCGCAAGGGCTCGCGTTCGAGGATCGCCCATTTGTGGCAATCGGGGCACGCGTTGAGCACATTGCGGACGTCCTGGTGGAAGCCATCATAAGCGGTTCGTAATTCCCTGACGTCGCCCTTGGCCGACCAGGATTCGCGCGTGAGCCACTCCGCCGGTTCAGGCACGCTGGTAACGAAGTAGACCTCGCTTTTCGCTTTGTTGGTGTAATAGATCACAATGTGGCGGTCGGTCCCCCACCATTTCGTACGCGAGCGCCCGATGTCGAACCCGCCCATGAGCTTGGCTGGAAATACCGCGCGATAGGCGATGCGGCCCTTGTGGATCGGCGCGTCCGGCCCGACCACGATATCGCGCACGACCGAGTGCACACCGTCGGCGCCGACAACGGCATCTGCACTCGCCGCGCTGCCGTCCTCGAAACGCATCGTGACGCGTCCGCCCGACGGGTCGAGACCGACAAGCTTCTTGTTGAGATGAATGATTTCGGATGGCACCACCGACGCCAGGGCATCGTGCAGATCGGCGCGATGCATGCACAGATATGGCGCGCCGTAGAGACTTTCCGGCATCGGCAATTCGCGCGTCACCTCGCCGGTATCGGCGATGCGGTTGAGATGCGAATAGGGCGCGAATGAAATCGCGCGCAAGCGGTCTTCGACGCCGATGCCGCGCAGCACCTTCATCGAATTCGGCATCATCTGGATGCCCGCACCGATGCGCGCGAAGCGCGCCGTCTGTTCGTAAACCTGAACGTCAAATCCAACGCGCCGCAGCGTCGCCGCGACTGCCAGCCCGCCCATTCCGGCGCCGACGATGGCAATCGATCGTTTCTTCTTGTTCATACTTTCTCCCTAACGGCCGCCGACGGGAATGTCTCGCTTTTCTCCGCGATCGCCCCGCGCAGCACCAGATAAAGTACGACCGCATTGAGGATATGCCAAAGGAAATGTGTGCCAACGGTCAGTGAGCCGCATACGTCGAGATCGATGATCCGGAAAGCAAGGGACGCGACGAAGACAGCGCCCGCCAGCAACATGGCTCGACCAGCGGCATTGGCGCGCGTGAGCCATCCGATCGCGACGAGCGCCGCCAGCGCCGGGAAATAGCCCGACGATCCGTTGAGCACGCTTCGCGGTACCCATGACGCAAGCGCAGTCGAAAGGCCTGCAAACCCGACGAGCAGTGTCAGTGCCAGGGGCCATGACAGGGCGAGGAAGCGATGCACTGCAAACAGGAAATAT
>DATGDN010000266.1:0-5147 GCA_035310865.1 Pseudolabrys sp.
GGTCCGCCCTCGCAAGAGGTAGATCATCGCACGAATACGCTGGGCTCCGCTTCGGACCGGCAGATAGCGGACATCGTAGAGACCCCGGTGTAGGAGTTGGTAGGCATGCAAGACCGCGATATCGCGAGGTGTCACGCGCCAGAGAACGCCGTGAACCACATCACCCCGACTCGGCGCGACCGAGCCCCAACCATCGAGACCAACGAAAAAACGATGGCCATCAAGTTCAGCCGGCCCGATCGCCTGCGCACCCGGACACCGGCGTTGCATCGCCGGGCGGTTCATATTGGAGCCATAGGCAAAGTAGAACTTCATCGCCCCCGGAATAGCAGACCTTCGGCTGCTTCGTCAGCGCGCCCGCACGGCCGCATCCAACCGGTCGATTTCGCGCTCGTAGTCGCTGGGCGTCGCGTCTTTCCGGGCTTCGTCGTTGATCGGCATGGAATCGGGTGGCGTCGGCCGCGGATCATGCCGTCGCAGGTCATCGCGCAACGCGTCCGGCGCGATGTTCGTCTCCAGATCAGGCGCTTGATCAGGCGATTGGCGCCGCTGGCGCGGTTTGTCTCGCATGGTCCGGTTCCCTTGTGATGTTGGGAACCAACGCCCGGCCGTTCACGGAGTTCCAGCGCGCCGTGAGCTTGCGTTCAAGCGAATTCGAGAATGACCGCATCAACGGCCAGGCTGTCGCCCGGCTTTGCATTGATCTTCTTGACCGTGCCATCGATCTCCGCCCGCAGCACGTTTTCCATCTTCATCGCTTCTACCACCGCAACGGTCTCGCCGGCCTTGACTTCTTGCCCCTCCTTGACCGCGATCGAGACCACCAGGCCCGGCATCGGGCAAACCACCTGCTTGCCCGTGTCGTCGGCCTTCTTCGCGGGCATCAAGCGCGCATAGCCGGCCTCGCGCTCCGTGTAGACATAGGCTCTTGTTTCGACGCCGCGATGGGACAGCGCAAACCCATTCGGGATGACGCGCACCTGAACCGTCGCCGGATGATCGTCGATTTTTCCGTTCCAGACGGGAATTCCTGGTTTCCAATCCGACACGACCCGAGTTGGGCGGCCTTTGCCGTCGCGCAAACGGACTTCGATCACGCCGTTGTCGCGCTTCACCGCCAGCCTAATTTCATGCTCGCCGAGCCACACGGCGCGCTCACTCTCTCGCATCACACTTTTGCCGCTCAGCTGCCCTGAGATGCGGCGTTTGCGCTCGCCGAGAACGTGGTCGATCGCGGCGGCGACGGCCGCGAGCACTTTTGCCGGCTCGCCCTGCGGCGCATGGGCATGAAAGCCGCCCGGAAACTCCTCGGCGATGAAGCCGGTGGAGAGTTTCCCGGCCTGCCAGCGCGGGTGCGCCATCAAGGCGGCAAGGAATGGAATGTTGTGACGGATGCCGTCGATAGCGAAGGCATCGAGGGCATCACTTTGCGCGGCGATCGCCGCAGCCCGTGTCGGCGCATGGGTCACGAGCTTGGCGATCATCGGATCGTAGTAGAGGGAAATCTCGCCGCCCTCGTAGACGCCGGTGTCGTTCCGTACCGTCACGCCGTTGACGCTTCCCTCCTGCGGCGGGCGATAGCGCATCAGCCGGCCCGTAGAAGGAAGAAAATTGCGGTATGGATCTTCGGCATAAACGCGGCTTTCGATCGCCCACCCGTTGAACTTCACATCGCCCTGTTTGATCGCGAGTTTTTCGCCCGCAGCAACCCTGATCATCTGCTCGACCAGATCGATGCCCGTCACCAGCTCGGTCACGGGGTGTTCGACCTGCAGCCGCGCGTTCATTTCCAGGAAAAAGAAGCTCTTGTCCTGGCCGGCCACAAACTCGACCGTGCCGGCGCTGTCGTAACCGACGGCCTTTGCAAGCGCGACCGCCTGCTCACCCATCTTCTTGCGGGTCGCTGCATCGAGCAGCGGTGACGGCGCCTCTTCGATGACTTTCTGATTGCGGCGCTGGATCGAGCATTCGCGCTCACCAAGATGGATGACATCGCCGTGCTTGTCGCCAAGCACCTGAATTTCGATGTGGCGAGGATCCGTGATGTACTTTTCGATGAAGACGCGGTCATCGCCGAATGAGGACTTCGCTTCCGACCGGGCCCGGGCAAAGCCTTCCGTCACTTCGCCTATGCTGCGCGCGACGCGCATGCCCTTCCCGCCGCCGCCGGCGCTGGCTTTGATCATCACGGGATAGCCGATCTCCTCGGCGACCCTGATCGCTTCAACCTCGTTTTCGATCACGCCGAGGTCGCCTGGAACCGTCGAAACCTTGGCGGCCGCCGCTGCCTTCTTCGACTCGATCTTGTCTCCCATCGCAGCGATGGCCTTCGGGTTTGGCCCGATGAATACGATCCCGGCGGCGGCCAATGCTTTCGGAAATACCTCACGCTCGGAGAGAAATCCATAGCCGGGGTGCACGGCCTCCGCCCCGCTCTGCTTGCAGGCGGCAACGATCTTCTCGATCACCAAGTAGCTGTCGGCGGCAGGCGGCGGACCGATCGCGACGGCAGTGTCGGCCATCTCGACGTGGAGGGCATCCTTATCGGCGTCCGAATAGACGGCGACCGTTTCAATACCCAATTTGCGTGCGGTCTTGATGATCCGGCAGGCAATTTCGCCACGATTGGCGATCAGTATACGCTTGAACATACTGTGTCAGGGGCCCTAAATGCCGGGCTTTTGGCTTGCTGTGTCACAAAGGAAAAGTCAATCGTCGCGGCGGCTTGCGGGGATCGGGTCGTTCTAGCGGCCAAACGCGCGGCTTTGTCGCGGCGCGGCCGGTGCAAGGCCGTGTCCCAAGCAAGGTGGAAAATGCTTTTCCATCCGGTGCCTTAGCATCAAAGCATTTGTTCTCTCCCATCATCGCCCGACCGCGCATCGATGCTCTTTGGCAGCCGCCCTATTCCACACCGGCGCTGTCGACTATATAGGATGGTGAACTCGTAACGATCTGAGTGGAGGTTGGTCATGACGTTGGCGATTGGCGATACCGCACCTGATTTCGAGGCGGAAACGACGGAAGGCAAAATCCGATTTCACGATTGGCTGGGAAATTCATGGGGCGTTTTGTTTTCGCACCCGAAGGACTTCACCCCCGTCTGCACTACCGAGCTTGGCACCATGGCCCGGCTCAAACCCGAATTCGACAAACGTAACGCCAAAATTATTGGCCTGTCGGTCGATCCGGTCGACAATCACAAGAAATGGTCCATCGACATCAAGGACGTCGTCGGCTTTGCGCCGAACTACCCGATGATCGGCGATACGGATCTGAAAATCTCCAAGGCCTACGGCATGCTGCCTGCCAGCACGACCGGCACATCGGAAGGGCGTACACCGGCGGACAACCAGACGGTCCGCAACGTGTTCGTCATCGGCCCGGACAAGAAGATCAAGCTGATCCTGGTCTATCCGATGACGACCGGCCGCAACTTCGATGAGGTCCTGCGCGTGCTCGACTCGCTTCAGATGACGGCAAAGCACCGCGTCGCGACGCCCGCGAACTGGAAGCAAGGCGAGGACGTGATCATCGCCGGGTCCGTCAGCGACGAAGAAGCCAAAAAGATCTGGCCCCAAGGTTTCAAGGCGCCGCGGCCCTATATCCGCATCGTGCCGCAGCCGCGCGGCTAGCCGATCTTGGATTGCACACGAAGGGCGCGGACGATAACGTCCGCGCCCTTGTTGTTTTCGTGCCGGCTGGGAGAATTGAATGAACGAAGCGGCCAAGACGCAACCGCCATTTGCCGAATTTCTCGGCCTCAAGATCACGCAGGTTTCGCCTGAGCGCGTCACCGCGGAGCTCGTGGCACGCGACGATCTCAATAACCGCTTTGGCATTATGCATGGCGGCGCTCTCATGGCGCTCGCGGACAATCTTGGCGGTACTGCAACCACCGCCAATCTCAAGCCGGGTCAGTCGACTACGACCATCGAGAGCAAGACCAATTTTTTTGCTGCCGTGCCAATCGGCGATGTCGCGAAAGCGGAATGCACGCCATTGCACCGCGGCCGCACGACCATGGTCTGGCAGACACGCATCACGCGTGGCGACGGCAAGCTGTGTGCGCTGGTGACGCAGACCCAGCTCGTTCTTGAGCGCGGTAAATAGCCCTCAGACGTCGTCCGGCTTCGCCGCGCCGCGATTGGCCAGCACAACGCCGCCGGCGCAAACCAGCATGCCGAAAATCGACAGCGCGTCGAGCCGCTCCCCGAACAGGGCGAAGGCGAACAGCGCCGTAACCACCGGCACCAGATAGAAGAGGCTCGCAAAGCCGGTCGCCGCCGAGCGCCGGATGAGCCAATACATCAATCCGATTGCGGCAATCGACAGGATGAGCACCAGCCATGCAAGTGCGAAGATGAGCTCCCCGCTCCAATGGATCACTCGCGTCTCGAATGCAAGAGCACCGATCGCGAACAGGATGCCTGCCCCGACATATTGAACCAGGTTGCCGGCCCGCCAATCGATGCCGCCGCAATAGCGCTTTTGGTAAAGCGTGCCGAGCGTGATGCCGATCAACGACAGGACGCTTGCGATCCAGCCCAACGGTGAACCGGCCATGACAATGCTCCGGTCATGCAGCACAAGCATGACGCCGACAAGCCCGAGCACCAGGCCGAGCCATTGAATGCGAGTCACCCTGTCGCCCATGAAGCGATTGGCGATCGTTGACGTCAGGATCGGCTGCAACCCCGGGATCAGCGCCGAGACACCCGCCGGCACGCCCTGGCTGATCGCGGTGAACACGCCGCCCAGGTAAAGCCCGTGCACAAGCGCGCCGGCGGCCACGCTGTGGGCGATTTCCGGCCGGCTTGGAAAGCGCGCGCCTCCAATGACCGCGATCATGGACATGAGCAGGACCACGAAGGCCATGCGCACGGCCAAAAATGTCAGCGGCTCGATGTATGGCAGGCCGTAGCGCGCGCCGATGAAGCCGGTGCTCCATAACAGGACGAAGACGACCGGTGCGGTCGATATCGCCAGATGAGTGAGGCGCGATGAAGATGAAGGCACAGGCGGGCTTTTGCTGGCGGCGGGCGGGGGCACGCCTATACCATTTTTTACGCGGCATTTCCTTGCCCCGCTTCGCGAGATGGGTCCCTATGCGCAGGTCGCATGGGGGCACGTCATCCGGGGGCCAGTGA
>DATGDN010000267.1:0-8427 GCA_035310865.1 Pseudolabrys sp.
GGCGATTGATGAGTTCATTAAACCGGTCAGGTACACCTTGGTTCACGACTTCGTCGTACATCGCCCGAAGTTGTTGACCGAGCCGAGCCTGTACGTCTCGACCAAGCTTTGCCGGCTTAGAACTGGATTTCTTGTTTCGAGTTGCCGCGGCTTCCATTGGATTTTGCTGTCCCACGGGCTTTCGTTCGTTCATTGTTCAACCCCACCTTCCGAGGCCCGGGTTGGCCTTCGGGTGCCCCCTGGTTTGTGTCAAAACCCCTGACCTCGCAGATGGTTCCCCCGGAACGGAACTTTTTTGAGACAATTGCGTTGGAGCGCTACAGGTCGACCGGCATATTGGGGGCGTTACCCTGGTCGACTGCGACCCGGTCAGCATTCGGAGGGATTCTTGTCGACATCTCAAGCAGTTGCTCAACATCTGCCGTATTTGCGGCGGTACGCGCGCGCTCTGTCGGGTAGCCAGACTTCCGGCGATGCCTATGTGGCGGCAACGCTCGAGGCTCTGGTGCAGGACCCCAAGGTGCTCGACACCGGGGTATCCACACGAATAGCCCTTTACCGGCTATTCACGAAGATCTGGAATTCAATAGCCCTTAACGGAAAAACGGTCGCCGCAGACCTCAGTCAGCCGGTCGAACGTCACCTCGCACAGATTCCGCCGAAACCGCGCCAAGCCTTTTTGCTGGTCGCTCTTGAAGGGCTATCGGAGGACGACGCAGCAAAGGTGCTCGATGTCGATGCGCCGACGTTGCGCGATCTCGTCGAGGAATCCGGCCGCGAGCTTGCCGCCGAAATTGCGACCGATGTGCTGATCATCGAAGACGAGACGTTTATTGCTCTTGATCTCGAGGGACTGGTCGAAGGGCTCGGTCATCGGGTGTTGGGCGTTGCACGAACACACGCCGAGGCTGTCGCCCTGGCGAAGGCAAAGCGACCAGGAATCATCCTCGCCGATATTCAGCTGGCCGACGGAAGTTCAGGGCTCGATGCGGTGAATGAGATGCTGCGGTCGTTCGAGGTTCCGGTTATTTTTATTACCGCCTATCCGGAGCGTTTCCTTACCGGCGAGCGCCCGGAGCCGGCCTTCCTCATCGCCAAGCCTTTCCAGCCGTCCACAGTGTCGGCGGTGCTCAGCCAGGCTTTGTTCTTCGAGCGCAACGCGCGGCGGCGCGAACGACGCGCGAGCTAGATGCGCGTTGCGCCTTACGGGCCAACGTGTCGCCGAGCATCATGGCTTTTGCCGCGTACGCCGGCAGGGCTTTTACGCGGTTTATGGTGCGTTCCGGACATTCGCTGACGAAAGTCTCCGATCTCGCAACGCCGAATTTGCGGCAGCGTGGTGCAACAGTTTGACCCTCGCGGCGTTAGAGTCGTTTGCGGCTTTGGGGCGCCTTTTGTTTCAATCCAGGGTGGGAAAGCGAGAATTCTCATTTATTGACAAGTGTCCGATGACCGTATTCATAAGGAAAACTGCTCCCAACGCCGTCGAGTCGATTGCACGTGCCCGGCTGCGATCTGCGCTAGGAGACGGAACGAATGCTAAGGTGCGCAATTATGGCCGCGGCGCAAGACACCGAATTGGCAAAGCTTGAAGAAGAAAACGGACAACTGCACGACCAGATTGCTACGCAAGCTTGGGAGTTGAGCCTGTTGCGTGCGCGCTTCGCACGCTACGAAACCGCGTTGCGCGGGTCGAAAGTGACGGTGTACACCCAGGATCGCGATCTTCGTTATACGTCCATCAGCAATTCGATGTTGGGCCGATCGGTAGAAGACATACTCGGCCGTACCGACGCAGAAATTCTGCCGCGAGATGGTGCAGCAGCCATGACCGCGGTCAAGCGCGAAGTACTCAACAGCGGCGAGACTAAGCGCGCGGAAATTGCGCTTGAAGAGACTTCGGGAATACGCTGGCATGATTTGCACATCGAACCGCTACGCAACGACGCCGGCGAAGTCATTGGGCTGACGTGTGCGTCGGTCGACGTGACCGAGCGCAAAGAGGGTGAAGCTCACCTGCGGTTGCTGCTGCGGGAGCTGACGCATCGCTCAAAAAATCTCCTTGCTGTCATACAAGCCATGGCCCGGCAAACCGCGCGTCATGCAGGCTCGACCGATGCCTTTCTTGCCCAATTTGGATCCCGATTGCAGGCATTGGCAGCGTCACATGATTTGCTTGTGCGCGAAAGCTGGCATGGTGCTTCGCTCGGCGAGCTGATCCGCTCGCAACTTTCCAGCTATCTCGACGGGGCCGCAAAGCAAGTCACGATCGAAGGGCCTGACCTCGCACTCAAGCCAGAAGCAGCACAAAACTTGGGCCTTGCGTTGCACGAGCTTGCTATCAATGCCGCCAAATTTGGCGCCCTTTCGGTCCCAGCCGGACGGGTAGCGATCACCTGGGTCCAGCGCGAGGACATGGCCGACAATGCCGTGGAACTGGATTGGCGCGAGCAACTCGGCCCTAAAGTGAAAGTCAGGCGCAAGAAGGGGTTCGGCAGTATGGTGATCGAGCGCAATCTTGCCCGAGCGCTGGATGCCGAAGTGAACATGGACTTCGATCCGGACGGATTGCACTGTCACATTGTGATTCCCGCAAGCCAGGTTCTGGCTGCTGGCAGTCGGGCCGGAACATAATTCGTCCATCGCCGTTTCTACTCACGCTCGCCGGATGCGCAGCAAGCAGATGCGTCTATCGGCAAGGAGAGCGGCAATGCGCAATTTCATTTGGTATATTTTAGCCGGTGCCCTTGTGGTGCTGTTGATGGACGTGATTGCTCCGCCGGTTGGGTTGGGCCTGACTGTTGCAAGGCCCTCGGTGGAGGGGAGCGCACCGCCGCAAGTCGTCGACCGCACTCACAAATCCGATCGATTGCAAATCCCGACGGCGAGTGGGCGTCGTGTGACGCCGCCGAACACGCCTGTGCTTGTTGGATGCGACCCTGTATTCAGCTCGCTATCGACGGCCAAACAGATCAATTTCCCGGGCCGCTGCATTGCCTGACAGACAGTTCCTGCCATGCGCTGCAGGAATGGAACTTGTTTTTGCGGTCGACGTTGGTAGGCCGACTTTCATTGAACAGGGAGACTACATATGCACAAGCCATTGAGCGCTCTCGTCGCCTTGGCGGTTGTCGCGGCGGTTGCTCTGCCGATTCCGGCTTCAGCCCAGACGGCCAACAGGACGAAAGTCGGCACGCTGAGCTGCGACATATCGGGCGGCATCGGTCTCATCATTACGTCGAAAAAAGATTTGACCTGTATGTTCACGCCGTCGCAACCCGGTCCACGCGAGGTCTATGTGGGTTCGATCAGCAAATTCGGCCTTGATCTTGGTGCGACCGCGGGCGGCGAAATGATTTGGGCGGTCTATGCGCCGACTAACCGGAAATTTGGCGCGCTCGCCGGACATTACGGCGGCGCTACGGCGGAGGCCACGGTCGGCGCGGGCGTCGGTGCCAACGTGCTGGTCGGCGGCTCAAACCGCACGATCACGCTGCAGCCGGTATCGGTGCAGGGTCAGGCCGGCCTGAACGTTGCAGCCGGTGTGGCCGGACTCGAACTTCGGCCGGCGCGGTAATCGGCGACAACAATAACCGATGAAGAAGAAGCGGCCGCCTGACGGGCGGCCGCCTCGTTTGTAGGTCTTAGCCAAAAGTGAAAGCGTCGTGGTAGGCGCCCTGGACCTGCCCGCCCGGCACGGGCCCCCCGCCAGGTACGTGGACCATGTTGCCGATGACGGCGCACGTCGCTCCATGCAGTCCGTGGCGTGGGATCGCCATCGGCGTGAGCTGTTCCCAAGTGTCAGTTTTTGGGTCGTAACCCTCGTTGGTGCCGAATACCTTGCCGGTCGCCTCGCCGCCGAACACGACGATTTTGCCATTGATGTACACGCATGAGGGACCGCTGCGCGGCGTCGGCAAAGGAGCGCGGAAGGTCCACGCATCCGTCTTGGGGTCATAGACGGCGTTCAACCCGGTATTGAAGTCGTAAGAATCCATTCGTCCCGCGATGGCGTGGATTTTTCCATCGACAACGGCCACGCCCATGTGGTCGCGCTGGCCGACAAAAGGTTGGGTGCCGGTCGAGCCGCGCATGCCGGCGAGGATCGTGTATTTGTCGGTAGAGGGATCGTAGATTTCGTGCCATTCGACCGAGCGTACGTCACGGCCCCCAAGCAAATGAATCTTGTCATCAAGCACGATGGCCGACATCGCTCCGCGCGGCCGTGAGAGGCCGGCAATCGGCGCCCACTGATCGGTTGCAGTGTCATAGACGAAGCACTTGGAGTGCGGACAGCGGTTCTGCTCGATGAAACCGCCGAAGGTGTAGATCGTCGAACCGATAGAAACCCCGGCCACGTGATTGCAGGGAAGTGGGAAGGGCGCTTTGAGCGACCAGGTTCCAGCTTTCGGATCGAACACCTGATGGAAGTTCTGATCGACCCGATGCTTGGCATAGCCGGCGATCGAATGAATCTTGCCCTGGCATTCGATCACGGCATGCTCGCCGGTCGGAATCGGCATGCGCGGCTGCTCGATCCATTTGCCCGGATTGGCCGCTTTGGGTGCAACGCTTGTCATATAGCGCTGCTTCTCAACGGTTTTGGGAATGTCGGTGATCGACTTGTCGTTCAAGCCGAGAAAAAGCGGAAGTTCTTGTTCTGCTGACATGTTTGACCTCAACTGACATAACTTGGGACGTTGTCCCGCAATAATTTGCGCGTGAGTTCGACGCCTTCGCGTGCAACGTCATAAGGCGAGCGCGCCCACTGTTCGGGATTGGGAGCCTCATAACTGAGATAGCCGGTGTAGCCTTTTTCAGCCAGCAGACCGAGCATCTCGCGCCATTTCACTACGCCTTTGCCGGGCGGCAAACGATCCGTCGGCCGGCGCACGCCGGTGACCGGATTGGGAGAGAGATCGCTGTACTGGAAGCAATAGATCTTGTCCGCCGGCACATTCTCAAACCCCCGCCCACCGGCACCGCTTCGCGTGAAGTGATAGGCGTCGATCAAATATCCGCAGTGCGGCTTGCCGGCGCCTTCGATCAATTCGGTCAGAACGCCTAGGCTGTTAAGGACTTCGTGCTGGGAATTGAACTCGATTGCGAGTTTCAATTTGTACTCGGCAGCGATGTCGCCGGCTTCCTTCAGGTATTTGATCGCCTCCTTGATCGGTCCATTAACTTGACCGGGCGCGCTCATCAACATGTCGCAGCCAAGCGCCACGGCGTTTTCACACGATTCCCGAAATACATGGAAAAGACGTTTGCTCTCGTCGCCGGTGGCGAACAGCCAGCCGTATTCGACTCCAAGCACGCCGCACGGGATGCCGCTCTTTTTGATGAGGCCGAGCACCTGCGCGTTGCTCATCCCGGCGTCAAAACACCGTTTGAAATCCGTCCGACGCAGCTCGACGGCGTCGTAACCGGCCTGCTTGGCCGCATCGAGCGCGGTGGCAAGCGGGGTCGTGTCGATCGTCCACATATGAAGGGCAAGGCGCCCAAATTTCTGCGACATCCTTCAGATTCTCCGCGTCACTATCGGCCTTCGTATTGCAGGATATATACAGACCTGCATTGGTGTCAGTGAGAAACATCGTGCCGTTGGTGTCGACGAATACGTCGCAGGATTGAATGACCTTCGCGGGGTTTGGCCTTTGGTCGACGATTCTTTCCGGCGGCGGCGGCACGAAGTAGCCCGTCTCCCGCGGCTGAAACGGATCGCGAATGTCGTAAATCCGCAAGCCCGCGTTGTGGTAGGTCGCGAATATCAGATCCTCGGTTTGCATCGAGCCCGGTCGGTTCTCATGCAGATTATGCGGCCCGAATTTTGCGCCCTTGGCGCAGAAGTCCTCCTCAGCAGGAGTAGGCAGGGTGGCGATTGAAACAGGGTTTGACGGCTCGCGCACGTCGATCATCCAAGTGTAAGCGAGCCCATTGGCGCAGTTCACGGATGTGGCCTCGTCCGCAAGCACAAGCAGCTTGCGGTTCGGCAGTGGAAGCGGCGTGTGTGCACCGCCCCCGAAGGGCGGCGCATAGTTGCGGTGACTGAGTAATTTCGGTTTTGTCGGATCGCTCAGGTCGTGAATGGTAAAACCACCATCGCGCCAAGCCGCACCGAGCGCTCCGGCGTTGATGAGATGATGCAATGCCGTGCGCTTGCCGAAAGATGCCGGCGGCGTCTCACCGCCGGTGCGGTTCATGCCCGGCAACCACCAGCGCGTCGCGAGCTGCGGATTTTGCGGATCCGACACGTCGATCACCGCCAGTGCGTGATCGATGAAACCTTCAAAATGGACCGATACATAGGTGTAGCGGCCGCCGACCCACCAGATTCGATGGGCGCCGAATCCCGGCATGTGGAGAAATGCAATTTCACGCGGGCTCGACGGCGTCGAAATGTCGAAAATGCGCAATCCTGCTGCGAAAGGTTGCTCGGTCTGGACCGAGTCAATCAACGATTTGGCGTAGTAGTCCTGCTGCGTAGCGTATTGCTGCATGGCCCAGATATTCGGGCCGTTGACGGCCAGCAGAATGTCGCCGTGAATTTGCAGATGGTGAGAGCGGGTGTTTTTCGGCGCCGCTACGAACGCCACTGTTTTCGGCCTGAGCGGGTCACGCACGTCCACGACCGAAAAGCCGTCGCTGAACATATGTCCAATAAAAGCGTGGTCCTTGTGCACAAGGACCTGCACCCCATCGGGGCGGCCGCCTTGATCGCAGCGCGACAGGAAACGGACGTTTTTGGCTGATATCGCGGCCGCCATCTTCACGATCAATTCATGCGTATCAAATTGAAGCGAGGCCCGGCCGGCACTGGTGCCGAACCGGGCCCCGTATTGTTCGGCGTTTCAGGCCGTCAGCCAGTTGGCGGCGCGATCTCGTCGAGGCCTTTCTGCCGTGCTTCTGGGCCCATCTGCGTGACCGAGAATGCCGCGATGAGCAGGACTATAGCCAGACATACGAACACCGTCGTGAGGCCATATCCAGTCTGGATCCACAGGATTGTCGGCACAATGAACGCAGTAGCAAGACGTCCGACACCCGCGGCCCAACCGAAGCCCGATGCACGCGCATTGGTGGGGAACACCTCAGACGCAAAGATCTGCATCGAGTTGCCGGCAACCTGGATGAAGAAGATCATGATGAAGCCGGCAACGAGCAACTGGGTGTCGGTTGCCGCATTGGCGAACACGACCGCCATCAAGCCTGCGCAAACGAATGCACATACTGATGTGATCTTGCGGCCGAATTTGTCGAGTGCATACATCATGAACAGGCTCGCACATGGCACCGCCAGCGTCATGCCGAAGGTGTAAGTGAGCGACTTCGTGATCGTGAAGCCTTTTGCCGTCATGATATTGGGCAACCAAGTGCCCAATCCGATCGCAACGCCGAAGAATGCCGAGAAGCAGATCATGCCGGCGATGACGCGCTTCGGGAACATCTTGAAGACGAGCGCGAATGGATCGCTTTTCGTGTCGCTGGCTGCGCTGGTCGTAAGCGGTTCTTTCGGACCGGCTATGCCCATTCTGGCAAGAACGTCCAAAGCTTCCTTACCGCGACCGTGTGTGGCGAGGTAGCGCGGCGACTCCGGCAACCAGAAGCGGAATAGCCACACGATCAGTGCGCCGATGCCGATCGCAATCCACACGCCGCGCCAACCGATCGTGTCACGGAACGCGAGAGTGAACAGCGAGGCAATTGGCCATACGCAGGCGCCGCCGATGAAATGCACGATCGCAAGAATTCGGCCACGGATCGCCTTCGGCGAGTACTCGCCGGCATAGGCAAACGCCAGCGGCTGTTCGCCGCCGAGGCCAAGCCCTGCGATAAACCGGCAAACCATCAGCCAGAATACTGTTGGCGCCAGCGCGCCAAGGATCGTGAAGATCCCGAACAGCAACAGGTTGAACTGGTAAACTGTCTTGCGTCCCCAACGATCACTGAATTCGCCTTGACCTGCGGCACCGATAAACATGCCGAATACGGTGGCGCTGCCGACGAGAGCCGCTTCTGGGCCAGTTGCAAACTTCGATTGAATCATGTCGGGGATCAGCGACCCGAGCACGATCAAATCGATCACGTCGAAGAAATATCCGGCAGCAATCAGAGCGACCACTTTGACATGCATCGGCGAAATCTTCGCCTCATCCAACGCGTTTCCTACGAATCCCTCTATGGTTTGAGCCACGGCGACTGCCTCCCTGTTCCCGTTTTTGGTTGGGTTTACCCAGCAAGCCACCAACAGGATGAGCCACAATTTGTTTGTTGGCCAGTACATTCACGCACGCCTCGACCGAGACTGTGCGGAATATGTCTTCGTGATTTCGGCGGGTGAAAAATCGGTATTTGGCTGGGGAACTAGGATTCGAACCTAGATTCTCGGAGTCAGAGTCCGATGTTCTACCGTTGAACTATTCCCCA
>DATGDN010000268.1:0-2699 GCA_035310865.1 Pseudolabrys sp.
GCGGCTCGACCGGAACAATCGAGCCACGCGCACGCAATTCACGGCGCTCGCAGTCAAGCGCGAAATCGTCGAATGAAAACAGCACTTTGTCGCCCGCAACTCTGTTTAAGCCAGTATAGCTGAGGCCGGCATTGATGAGAAATCAATCTCTTCCCAATGACTTATCAATGGTTCCGCAACGACGCCGGAGAAAGTCCTTGTCATTGTCGAGGCATGCAATCGGGACTGCAAAGGAGGCTTTGGCGCCGCGGGCTGCGGCTCATCGCCGCGCTTCGCGCCTGGGGCGCACGGCCGGCACGCATCAGACCGCTTCGGATCAATCGCTTTCATTGACGCGAACATTCATGCGGTGCCCTCCGGCACGCCTGCCTTGTGCAGCCCTTCGTAGTAGCGATCAAACCCCATGTCGCGGCTGAAAGGATGCATGGTTCGCACGAAAGCAACCGAGAAATTTGGCCTCTTTCCGGTCACCTCCGCGAGATAGCGCTGTGCTTCGTCCATGCGGCCCAATTGTCCCAGCGCCGCGATGAGAATCGCGTATCGCGACCACTGAAAGCTCGGCTGCGCCAGCGCGCGCAATGCGAACCGGACGGCGGCATCGTCATCGCCCACCAGATATTTTGCCTCCGCCATGCGCGCGAGGTACGAGCCCATGTTGGGATCCTGCGGGCTGAGCCGGATGGCCGATTCCAGATGAGGGAAAGCTTCATGCGGCTTTCCCGAAAAGACGAAAGCGGCGCCGAGACCGTAGTGTGCGAGCGCAAGACTTGGATTGAGATCCAGCGCCAGCTCGAGTTCTGAGATGGCCGCCGCATATTCCCGGCGGAGGTAGCGCGCGCGTCCTAGTGTGCAGTGCGCTCCGGCATCGTCGCGGTCGAGCGCGACGGCTTTTTGCGCGAACTCGATCGCCCGCTCGCGGTTGTGATCCGGCGAAACGGCAAATCCGTAGACCACCTCGTAATAGTAGGCCTCGGCGGTGGCGGAATGGGCCGGTCCGAGTTCAGGATCGATGGCGATCGCCTCCGCGAACTGCCTTCGGGCCTCGGCCAGATCGTCCTGCGTATAGCGATAAAGATGAGTCATGCCGCGCTGATAGATGCTCCACGCATCGATGCTGTCGCGGTGCTTGACCCGCGCTCTTTCCCGTTCGGCCCGGCCCAATTCCGGCTCGATGCCGCCAACGATCGTCTGCGTGATTTCGTCCTGGACGGCGAAGATGTCGGATAGTGCGCGGTCGTAGCTCCGCGCCCAGACGCTGCTGCCGTTGCTTCCATCGATTAGCTTGGCGGTCACGCGGATACGGTCACCGGCGCGGCGGATGCTTCCCATCAAGATGTAACGGACGCCCAGTTCGCGCGCAATTTCATTGGGATCGATATCTTTGCTCCTGTACGCGAACGTCGAACCGCGCGCGATGACGAAGAACCAGCGCACACGCGACAGGGCCGTGATGATTTCCTCGGTCACGCCCTCGGCAAAGGAATCATCCTCGGCGTCGCCGCTCATGTTGCTGAAGGGAAGGATGGCGATGGATGGCTTTTGCGGCAGTGTCAAAGCAAGGCCGTTGCGCTCGTTAGCCTCGTTGGCCTCGGTCCCCTGGGTGTCCACAGACGCAACGAAGCGAAAGCCCTTCTTCGCAAACGTGCGGATGCAGGACTGCTTCTCGCCGGTATCGCCGATGGCTTTTCGTACGGCATTGATCCGGCTGGTCAATGTCGACTCGGAAACGATGCGGCCGCCCCACACCGACGCAATGAGGTCGTCTTTGCTTACAACGCGGTCGCGATTCTCGATCAAGTAGACCAAAACATCGAAGACCTGCGGCTCGACGGGGACCGATGCACCGCCTGCACGCAGCTCCCGGCGGTCGCTGTCCAATACATAATTGTCGAATAAAAACAGCACGTTGTGCCCCAATAACGGCCGCCAAATCATACGGACTTGGGGCCTCTAAAGCGAAATCAAGACTTCCTCAAGAACAAATCAAGCGTGGCTCAAAGTCTTTAGACCGCGAAGGGCGCATCCATGCCTCCGAAAAATGGAGCATGTGATGCAAACCCCCACTGTCCGCCGCCGCAGCAACGGGACGATCGACATCGACAGCTACCGCCAGGAGGCACTTGCCCTGCGCGCGCAAACCACAACGCAATTCTTCAAGAGCATGGGCCCGGTCTTCCGGCCCGTGATGCTCGCGCTTATCGCCGCGTACATTTCGATGCGGCTGATTTCTCCGGCGCCTGCGTCCGCCGATGTGCCCGAGGCGATCGCCGCCCGTGGCGAAGTTCTGGTTGCGACGGCACATGCGGCCGGCGCGCAGGTATACGAGTGCCGGCCCGATTCGGCCGGCAAACTGACCTGGCAATTCCGTGAGCCGATCGCGACGCTGGTTATCGACGGCAAGACGGTCGGCCGCCACTATGCCGGGCCGGTGTGGGAGATGTCGGACGGCAGCGCGGTGAGCGCAAAGGTCTCCGCCCAGGCACCGGGCGCCAGCGCCAACGACATTCCGCTTTTGAAACTCGACGTCGCGGCAAGGCATGGGTCCGG
Organism: Pseudolabrys sp.; assembly: GCA_035310865.1. Classification (GTDB taxonomy): domain Bacteria; phylum Pseudomonadota; class Alphaproteobacteria; order Rhizobiales; family Xanthobacteraceae; genus Pseudolabrys. The sequence continues at coordinate 2,548 of DATGDN010000268.1, forward strand.
ACTGCTCAGCGGAGTCACGACAATCCAGAGATTGAATACGCATGGAGGCCGCGCCGATGCGACCTGTGACTCGTCCGGCGCATTCCTGAGCGTGCCTTATACGGCCGACTACGCTTTTTACAAAAAGGCCGCCGCCGATGCGCGATCGAATT
>DATGDN010000269.1:0-2663 GCA_035310865.1 Pseudolabrys sp.
CGAAATGAATAGAAAAATTGTTCCTGGTCGTGGTTGAGCCGTCCCATCATGGCCCGCTCCCGTCACGAATCACATCACAGCGAGGGAATCACTGACCAAAAAAGCCTGCAACGGACTTTTGCAACAAAATCGGCCCAAAGCGGACATCGCTAGTTGCACCGCACACGTCCGCTTTCGGGGGTAAAGCAGACATTACTCAGAGTCGCGGGAATGTCCGCTTATGACTAAAAGCGGACGATCAACTTCGAAGCTCAGCGAGCAGAGTATTCGCGTTCTTGAGATCCCGCGTGTCAAAACCTTCCGTAAAACGGCCGTAGATAGATCCAAGGATTTCGAGTGCTTCGGCGCGCTTGTCTTGTTTCATCCAGAGCCTGGCCAAGTCCGTTGCCGCGCGCAGCTCGAGGGATCGCGCCTGTTGGCTGCGGGCGGTTCGCAAAGCCTGGTCGAGCAAAGACTCCGCATCGATGTCCGCTGCACCTCGCATGAGCAGCGCGCGGGCCTTTAGTCGATACAGCTCGGCCTCAAAGAACCGCTCACTGTTGTGGCTGACGATCGAGAGCCCGCGATCGATCAGCTCCAGCGCCGGCTCGGGCTCGTTGCGGAGCAGCAAGGCCGGACACAGCAGCACGAACTGCGCTGTGAGGCCGAGCTGATAGCCAGCGCGCTGATACTCTTCCAAGGAAGTTTTCACCTCGTCGAGGCGGCCGGCTGAGGCGTCCAGCATGGCCGCGCAGATGTCCCGGATTGCGCGCGAGAGTCCGAGCCAATGGCGGAATCCGTGTTGCTCCGATATGGCGACACAGCGCTCCGCATAGCCCTGAGCGATTGCCGGCTCGCCGCGCAAAGCGTGGAGAACAGAGGCATAATACCAGGCGTAAGCGTGCGTGTGCGCATGCTGGACCGCGTCGGCGCGTTCAAGCGCGGCGGCCATTCGCGAAACCGCTTCGTCGACTTGGCCGAGAAGCCAAAACACCCACGCCATGAGAACCAGCATGGATACTCCAGCATCCTGGCCGGCTGCCCGAGCAGCCATTCTGTCGGACTCCTGAGTTGCGCTGAACACGTCGACAGCTCGTTCGAGCGCCTCGCGGGCCTCAACGATGCGTCCCATGAACATGAGAATCATCCCTTGCCCTCGTATCCCATTGAGCAATGCCGGCTGATTACCGCGCGCTTCGGCGGCACGCGGCAAACCCGCAATGGCGTCGAGAGCCTGCGGCAACTCGCCCCGCACGACGCTTGCGGTCGCCAGCCAGAACATCACCTGAAGATACTCCGGTGGTTGTCCGAGCCGCTCGCACAGCTCACGAGCACGGGCAAAGGTCGCTAGTGCGTTGCCCGCGGCCGGCCCGTGCGTGGCACTGAGGCACGGCCCCAAGGCCAGCTGGAGATCGAGTTCGGATCTGTCCTTGCCCTCGCCGGCCGGTAAGTGGCCTGTCACGTCGATGCCTCGCTGCAGGTGTGCGATAGCCTCGAGGTTGGCCGAGCGCAGGGCCGCGTTCTTGCCAGCCTGCAGCCAGTATCCGATCGCCTTTTCGGTCAGTCCGGCTTCCGTGAGATGGTGCGCCAGAGTTTCGGGCTGAGTTTGCACGATTTCAGGGAACTGTTGTTCGAGCGCGTTTGCCATGGCGCCGTGCATCTGAGCGCGCCGGCTTTTCAAGAGGCCGGCATATGCGGCGTCCCGTACCAGCGCGTGCTTGAAGGTGTAGACCGCGTTTGGAATCTCGCCCCGGCGGAAAAGCAATTCCGACCGCACCAGCTGATCAAGCGCCTCGTCCAGTCTTTCCTTCGGCAGCCCGGCGACGGCGTTCAGCAGTTCGTAATGAAAGTCGCGGCCCGCGACGGCACCAATCTGCGCCACCTCCCGCACCAGTGACAACCGATCAAGGCGTGCCATCAGCGACGCCTGCAACGTGGTCGGGATCGCCAAAGGCGGTAGCGGACGGCCGAGGACGTAATGGCCATCCCGTTCCTGCAACAATCCACCTTCCAGCACCATTTTGGTCAGTTCCTCGATAAACAGTGGCACCCCATCGGTGTGGGCGAGAATCTGGTCCATCACCTCCTTCGGCAGTGTTTTGCCCCCCGTCACCCGCTCGACCAACGCTGCGCCGTCGCGTCGGCCGAGGCGTCTAAGCGAGATTGTCGTCAGGTGCGGATAACTTGGCCAGGGCGGCGTGAATTCGGGTCTGGCAGTGATGATTAGCAGCGCCCGAAGCTCAGGCACGTGCTCCACTATGGTCGCGAGCAACTCAAGCGAGGTTGGGTCTATCCATTGGGCATCTTCGAAAATGATTAACACCGGCTGCTGTCCTGCCAACCCATCGAGCTGAGCCAATAACGCCGCCAAGGTCTTCTCTTTGCGTTTTTGCGGAGCCAACTCCTGCAGTCGGTAGTGATCATCGGCCGGCAGCGCCAACAAGCTGGCCAGAACCGCCACGTGTTCGGAATCGGCCGCGGATTGCGCGACGAGAGCGTCTAGCTTGGACAGCTTCTCCGCAGGCGAGTCGCTGCGCTTGAACCCGGCAGCACGTTCGAGTTGGCTGATGAATGGGAACAACGCACTGTTGGTATGGTGCGCAGAGCAGAAATAGCGCAGCGTGATGTGTGACTCACTCTGGAGCCGTTCATCAAGCGCGAAGGCAATGTGCGACTTGCCGATA
>DATGDN010000270.1:0-2654 GCA_035310865.1 Pseudolabrys sp.
TGCGCGACTTCGACTTTTCCGAGATCCGGAAAAGTACGCCGGACGTCATTGGCAAGCGCTTTGCCGATGAAGCGCGGATTGGCTTCCCATGCACGCATCCGGCCCGACCATTGCAGTCGGTCGCCTCCGAGGATCCGATAATGGTTATCGGCGCGATTTGTATCGCTGACCGCGCCGCGATAGCGGACCACCTCGTGCAGGACTTCACCAATCGGCTCGGTCACCATAACGAAGGTTGTGACCGGCAGGAGCGTGGCCGCAAGCTGGGGCATCAAAGCGCCGAGATGGGTATTGCCGGCGAGCACCACATGCGCTGCGCGCACGCGGCCATCGGGCGTGACGATGCGCTTGCGCACGCCGGCCGGATCAAGCGATACCGCCGGCGTCCCCTCGAAAATGCGCGCGCCGGCTTTTTCGGCAAGAGCCGCAAGCCCGAGCGCATAATTGTAGGGGTCGATGTGGAAGGCCTGCCGGTAATGGACCGCATTGAAATAGCGCGAACTGCGCAACTGCTCGCGCACTCGTTCCGCCGGCCAGAATTCGACGTCGGCGCTGATCCAGCGCATGCGTTCGACTTCGGCGCGTAACGCGCCGGCGTTGTCGGTTTTCGACACGTGTAGCCAGCCGTTGATGAGATCGACGCCGGGCATTTGTGTGTCGAGAATCGTGCGCCGGACATAGTCGAGTCCCCGCTCTGATAGCGCCCAGAGCTGCTTTGCATGATCAAGACCGGCGCGTTCGACGATGTGATCGATATCTTCAAAAAAGCCGGGCAGCACAAATCCCAGGTTGCGGCCCGAGGCGGCCCACGCGACGTGACCGGCCTCCAATACTGCGACCGACCAGCCGCGCTGCGCGACCTCGCGCGCGACGGTCAGGCCTGCCAATCCTGCCCCAATCACACAGACATCGACGTCGAGGTCGAGATTGAGGCGCGGACGTTCCGGCCGTGCAACACTTGTCGCCTCATACCAGCCCGCTTCCATACTTTCACTTTCTTCCATTGGCTCGCCGCGCGGTTTGTACTGCAGCGCTCTGCGCGTGGCGAACACATGCTAGACTGGGCCATACCGGGAACGAAATCCATATCATGACCACGCGCCGCCTCCTGCTAATTCGTCACGCCAAGGCAGAACGCTCCGAACCGGGCATGGAAGACCGTGCGCGCAGGCTGATCGAGCGCGGACGAAAGGATGCCGCGAAGATCGGCGCCTATATGGCCTCCCACGCTCTGGTACCCGACCACGTGTTGACCTCCCCGTCGGCGCGAACGCAGGAAACCTGGAAATTCGCAGCCCCCTCCTTCCAGCGTGCCCCGGCCGCAACCTTGGTGGACAAGCTTTATGACGCAACGCCACATGACATCCTTGGCGTCATCAAAGAAGCCCCCGCTGCAATCAAAAACCTCCTCATCCTGGGTCATAATCCCGGCCTGCACGCGGTCGCGTTGATGCTAATTGCTTCAGGGGACATCGAAGCCCGTGAGCGCCTGCGGGAGAAATTACCCAGTTGCGGATTGGTGGTCATCGATTTCGTATTCGACGACTGGGGAAAACTACATCCACAATCCGGGCGGCTGGAGCGTTTCGTCACTCCCAAGTCATTGGCTGCTGTGGCCAATTGAGGCAATAGCCCGCACTCAACGTGCGCCCGAAAACATGTCATGATTGCAGCCCTGCAGCGAAACGAGGGGCGCTGTCATGTACAACAAGATTCTGGTGCCGGTTGATCTGGCGGATACCGATCTGGCCAAACCCGCCATCACCACTGCAATTGAAATGGCGCGAACGTCCGGCGGATCGGTGCGGCTGGTAAACGTGCTGGCAATGACACCAGTGATGCTGGCGGAATATGTGCCGCCGGACTTTGACGTTCAGCAGCGCAAATCGGCGGAAGAAGCGTTGGGCATCATCGCGCGCGAATGCGGCCTTGATCCCGCCCGCGTGTCGGCAACCCTGCGCCAAGGCGGCATCTATCACGAGGTACTTGAGGAGGCGAAGACGTTTGGCGCCGACTTGATCGTGATGAGTTCACATCGGCCGGCAATGCGCACCTATTTTCTTGGCTCGAATGCCGGTCATGTGGTGCGCTACGCGAAATGCTCGGTATTGGTGGTACGCAATTAAGATGACGAAAAGAGGCCGCTCACGAGCGGCCTCTTTCCATCTGACTGAATTCGCCGGACGATTAGCGCTGGCTCTTGATGCCGAAGTCGTAGGGATTTTCAACAACAATACCCGCCGACGCGAACGCATCGACGCCGCGGTGCGTCTGGACCTGAGCGTTTACGGCCAGCAATCCGCATTTCAGATCTTCAAAATTGTCGCGGCGTGATCATTCCGATGGCATGACATCGGCAGGAAGCGCATCTGGCCGATAGGTGCCTGGCCGATTCCGCCGAAAAAAATTGCCGGCCTGCCAAAGATAGAGCAGCAGGAATGCGCCGACGATCGCCGCACCGGTTGTCGCGCCCGCCTGCAGTGCGCGCGTGATGAGAGCGGCAAGCCCGAACGCGGTCGCGACGAAAACGATAACGCCAGGCCAGAAGACCAAAGGGCTGATTCCTCGCTCGAATTGCGCCGAACTATTTACCTTTAGAATCTGGCGATGCAATTCCTGGATGAATGTAGAATAGGAACGATCAAGCCGTTCCT
>DATGDN010000271.1:0-6512 GCA_035310865.1 Pseudolabrys sp.
AGACGCCTAGTGTTCTTTAGTACAAAACAATGATCAAACTTTTCAGTTGCACCTTGATTTACGTCAAGGCGATACGCATGGCAGCGTTCCACGAAGTATGTCCGCTTATGGGCACAAAGCGGACAATTCGACCCCACCCACGTTTGTCCGCTATTGGAGTAAGAGCGGACATTGGTCGGCCCTGGCGCTGAACGGCAGGTCGCGAATGACCCAAAGCGGACATCGATATGCACAAAACTAGCTGTGCCAGCAGTTACACCGGCGCGCTTTCAGGGTGCTAGTTTGAGCCGGTACGTGCTTTGTCCTGACCCTCGGGGAGGCAATGAGACGGCGCGACAAAACAGGCGACAAGGCAGCAAAAAGCGCAACGCCCCAAGACGTTGAGGCGCCGCAATGCGTTAAAGGCCGCTCCTCGCCCCAAGCCTTTCGCCGCCGGTGCAAACGAGAAGATTGCGCTGCTCACACGTGAGCGCGACGAGGCGCTGGAGCAGCTGGCGGCGACTTCCGAGGTGCTGCAAGTCATCTCGAGCTCGCCGACCGATCTTCAGTCAATACTGAAAACGCCGCTCGCCTGTGTGATGCAAACAATGCTGTGATATTCTGCTTGGAGGGTGACCTTCTTCGACTGGTGGCCGTGCGTTGCATCATCTCTAACTCGGCGGTCTCGAGCCAGGGCGCATCTTCCATCGCAGCCTCGGCGCTCAGCCCGAAGCACAGCAGCGCCGTCAGCATGGCGCGTCCGCTGGCGTCATTGGGCAGGCGATGGTTGCCGTAGCGGCGCCGGCACAGTTCGTGCAGTTTGCCGCGCCATATTGAACGCACTTGCGCGGAATCGCGCTGAGGCGTATTCGTAGGTTGCTTCATCACAGCAATCTCCATTGTTGCCCCGTGGCCGGGTCGCACCGGCTACGGGGTTTCTGTTTGGACTAGGGTGATGGTGGTGGTGAGCGCCGCGAACGTGTGGCGAACGCACGAAAGCGCCCCGGGACTTTTCGCCGGGTTTCCCGGGATTTTGCCGTTATTTGAGCGTGATTCGTTCGCGCTGCGCTACAGCAAAAAAACCATATATTTGCTGGGGGTTTTCTGGTCGGAGTGGCAGGATTTGAACCTGCGACCCCCACGTCCCGAACGTGGTGCGCTACCAGACTGCGCTACACTCCGACTGATGGCCGGTCTTATAACCCCGGCGTCCCTAAAGGCAAGCTTGAGAGAGGCGATGACCGCCGGGCCCGGAACACGCGTTTTAACGGCCGATGACAAGGCGATCGAGGCGGCGGCGCGCTGCCTTGGCGCGGGTGGATTGGTCGCGTTCCCGACCGAAACGGTCTATGGGCTCGGCGCCGACGCCGGCAATGGCGAGGCCGTGGCCCGGCTCTATGCGGCCAAGGGGCGTCCTTCGTTCAATCCGCTGATCGCGCATGTCGCGGACGTCGAGGCCGCACGGCGCGCCGGCATTTTCACAAACGCCGCCGAAAAGCTGGCCGCCACGTTCTGGCCGGGGCCGTTGACTCTCGTTCTTGCCAAACAGCCGGACTGTCGCGTCGCCGATCTTGCGCTTGCCGGGCTCGACACCGTGGCCGTCCGCGTGCCGGCGCATCCGATTGCGCGCGCGCTGCTCAAGGCCTTCGGCGGACCGATCGTCGCGCCATCGGCGAATCGGTCCGGCCACGTCTCGCCGACGAGCGCCGCGCACGTGCTCGCCGACCTGCGCGGGCGCATCGATCTCATCATCGACGGCGGACCCTGCGCGGTCGGCGTGGAATCCACGATCGTGTCGTGCGTGGATCGACCAACCTTGCTGCGGCCAGGCGGTGTTCCGCGCGATGCAATCGAGCGCGCGCTTCGCAGCACGCTGGCAATATCTCCGGCGGGAGAAGAGGCGCCGGTGGCACCGGGCATGCTGGCATCTCATTACGCACCGAAGGCGTCGCTGCGTCTCGGTGCCGACATCGCTCAACCCGGCGAAGCGCTGCTTGCCTTCGGCCAGGCCCCGGAATTTTCAGGAAAGATACTCAATCTCTCGCCGCGCGGCGACCTGATCGAGGCCGCCGCCAACCTGTTCTCGCACCTGCGGGCACTGGATGCTTCCGGTGCAAAGCGCATCGCGGTAATGAAGGTGCCGCGCGACGGCCTGGGCGAGGCGATCAACGACCGCCTCAAACGCGCCGCGGCACCGCGAAAAGGATAATGCACTGAAATGAACGAACAACTGCGCCGAGCGCCCGCGCCCGACCTGCTGCCTCGCTTTGCGGCCATTGTCGGCGACAGGTACGCAATCACCGACCCGGCTGCGCTGGAGTCCTTTTTGATTGAAGAGCGCGGCATCTATCATGGCCGGACGTCGATGCTGCTGCGGCCCGGCTCGCTCGCCGAGGTGCAGGCGATCCTCAAGCTCGCCAACGAGACGAAGACACCGCTGGTTCCGCAGGGCGGCAATACGGGGTTGGTCGGCGGGCAAATTCCCTTTGACGGCGAACTGATCCTTTCGCTCACGCGGCTGGACAAGATCCGTGAAGTAGACGCCGCCTCGAACACCATGACCTGCGAAGCCGGCGTCGTGCTGGCGAAAGCGCAGGATGCGGCCGCCGCTGCCGACCGGCTGTTTCCGCTATCGCTCGGCGCCGAGGGCAGTTGCACCATCGGCGGAAATCTTTCCACCAATGCCGGCGGCACCGGTGCGGTGGCTTACGGCATCGCGCGCGATCTGGTGATGGGTCTCGAGGTGGTGCTGGCCGATGGTCGCGTCATGAATCTCCTTTCCAAGCTGAAGAAGAACAACACCGGCTACGACCTGCGGCACATCTTCGTCGGCGCCGAAGGCACGCTCGGGATCATCACCGCTGCGGTGGTCAAGCTGTTCCCGCGCCCGCGCGCGGTGGAAACTGCTTTCATCGGCGTGCCCTCCCCGGCTGCCGCGGTCACCCTCCTCAATCAGGCGCAGGCGCGCGTGGGCGGCACGGTGACGAGTTTCGAATTGATCGTGCGCGATGTCATCGAGTTCGCGGTCAAGCACGGCCACGGCGTGCGCGATCCGCTTGCAAGCAGGCACCCCTGGTATGTGCTGATGGAAGTGTCGTCGCAATATGGCGACGGTCTGCGCGACAGCGTCGAGCAATTGCTCGCCGACGCGAGTGCGCAAGGGCTGATCGAAGATGCAACGGTCGCGGCCAGCCTCGATCAGACGAAGGCCTTCTGGCACCTGCGCCATAGTCTCCCCGAAGTGCAGAAGCCGGAGGGCGGCTCGATCAAGGCCGACGTTTCGGTGCCGGTCGCATCGGTTCCGCAGTTCCTGGAAGAAGCGACAGCCGCCGCGAAAGCCATCGTTCCGGGCTGCCGGCCGGTGCCGTTCGGGCACCTCGGCGACGGCAACGTGCATTTCAACGTCAGCCAGCCGGTCGGCGCCGACAGCGCGCAATTTCTTGCGCGCTGGGGCGAGATCAATGATGCGGTCAACAAGATCGTGCTCAAATACAACGGCTCGATCTCGGCCGAGCACGGCATCGGCAAGCTCAAGCGCGATTCGCTGCCGAAGGCGAAAGATCCGGTGGCGCTCGATCTGATGCGTGGTCTCAAGCGCATGCTCGACCCCAACGGCATCCTCAATCCGGGCAAGGTCCTCTAGCGAGGCCTCACGGCGCCACGAGCACGTGCCCCTTCATGTTCGGGTGATATTTGCAGAAATAATCTGCAGCCCCCGGCTTTTTCAGCACGACGCGGCCGCTTTGCTTCGGCCCGATGACGACATTCCAGTCGCCATTTGTCGCAGTTGCGGTGTGCGCGAGCGCATCCTTGTTCACCCATTCGATGGTGTCGCCAACCTTGGCATTCACCTCGGCTGGCGCAAAGACGAGCTTGTCAATCGTCACTTGAATTGTTTCGGCCTGCACCGGGACGGACGACAGCGTATACGCAACGAGCGCGGCAAAGCCGATCCGTCCCGGCGTCATGGTGAAAACTCCTGGCCTATTTAACGTCGGCGGCGACGTGCTCGGCATGCTGCTCGTGGCCCTGGAAGATCTTCAGGCCGGTCTGCAGCAGGCTCTTGAGCTCGCCATTGCTCGCCGAGGGAATGAGCGTGCTTTCGAGCGCGCCGTTCACCGTCTTGTGGAAGGCAACCTCGTTGGCGACATAGGCCTTGTCGAAGGCGGCGCCTTTGAGCTTCGCCAGTTCGGCGCGTTTCGCCGCCGCCTGTTTGGTCAGCGCGCGGCTGGTGTCGTTGTCCTCGGGCTTTACGTTCAGTTTCTTGACGAGTGCGAGTGCCTGCTTGTTCACTTCGGTATGGTCGCGCACCATGTCCTGTGCGAACTCGCGCACTTCCTTGTTCTTCGATTTCTCAAGCGCGTGCTTGGCCGCGTCGATGTCGAGCTGGCCCGCGGTGTACGCAATGTGCGCGATTTGCGGATCAGTCGGCTTGGCGCCTTGCGCAAAGGCGGGCGCGGACAACAGGCAAAATGTGAGGACGCCTGCGGACAGTCTGGCAATCATGGGAATCTCCCTTTCTTAACGGCCACGCGGCCGTGCCGTGCATCGCTGCGGGATTTGATGCAGCAGCGTGCGGGGGGTTCCCGGAAATCAGCCCAAGCAGAGACGGCGAACGATCGTTTCCGTCATGCGCTCGCAACGTCGGCCGCCGAATGGAAAACTGCTGGTGAGCGCTGGACCCAATTGCTTGTCGAGTCCGGCCCGCAGCAGGACGCGCGCGCGGTGCAGCCGTGTCTTCACGGTCTCAGGCTGCAGGCCGAAGAGGTCGGCTGTCTCCTCGACGCTCATCCCCTCGACGATGCGTGCGACAAATACTGAGCGGAACGCATCGGGAAGCTCATCGATCGCCTGTTCCAGCACCGCACGGATTTCGCCTTGCGCCATTGTTTTCTCCGGATCACTGCTCGCCGCAGACACGGGGAAATGAATGATCTCGGCCTGGTTGCGGTTCGCGCCGTAAGTTTCCCAGTCCACCGTCGGCCGCCGGCGCCGCAGCCGTCCCAAAGCCTCGTTCATCGCGATCCGCGTGATCCACGTTCCAAAGGCGGCGTCGCCGCGGAACATGTCGAGGCCGGTAAAAGCGCGGACATAGGTCTCCTGCACCACGTCTTCGGCTTCGGCGTCGTTGCGCAGAATGCTGCGCGCAATTCGGAACAGGCGGCGGTTATATCGCTTGGTGATGACGCGAACGGCGGCTTCGTCACGCGCACGCGCCATGCACACCAGGGCTTCGTCGTCGAGCGTTTCAGCGGCCTGTTCAGCCTGCATCAATGCCATGGGCAATATCCTCGGTTTCGATGATTAGATGCACTACGCCCAATAAGGTTCCCGGCCAAGCGCCGCTCAAAACAGCACCCCCTGCCCGTCTTCTTTCTTGATGCGCCTGGCCGGAGCTTTTTGCGGGCTTGGCTTCGGCGCCGGCTCGGCATCGGCGAGCGCCGACCAGCGCTCGATCAATTTCGGATTGTCGTTCGCCGTACGGTTGACGGCGGTTGAAACCTCATAGGCCTCGAGAAGCGTCTCCGGCGCGGGCGCGATCACCGCAGCGGCAGTGTCGGCATCGACATTGGCGCAGTCGAGCCACAGATCGAAGGCATCCGGCGGCACGATGACCGGCATGCGGTCGTGAATATCAGCCAGCGCGCGGTTGGCGCGCGTAGTGACGATCGCTGCCGTCTCGAGCTCCTCGCCGTTCGGTCCCGTCCACGTCTCCCAAAGGCCGGCAAAGGCCAGTGGGCCGCCCGACCTCGCGCCCACAAAGTAAGGCTGTTTGCGCGGTCCGGCCGCCTTCCACTCGTAAAAGCCGTCGGCCGGAATGAGGCAGCGGCGCCGTTTCACCGCTGCGCTGAAGGCAGGCTTGTCGGTTAACGATTCCCCACGCGCGTTGATCAGCAAGGTGAAATTCTTCGGGTCCTTGACCCAGGATGGGAGCAATCCCCAGCGCACCAATGCGAATTGCCGCTTGCCGTCGATCAACCGCACGATGGCGATCGGCTGCGTCGGGGCGATGTTGTAGCGCGGCGGGAAATTGGGCTGCCCGGGGTACCCAAACAGCGCCCTGATCGCCTCCGGCGCAGACGTCACGACATAGCGGCCACACATGCAACGAACCCTAAATATCGGGGGCTTAAGCGCAATTTAACCCCGCACCATTAACACTGCGGCCCGATCCGCTTCGGGGAAGGGGCTCGATGAAATATCAGAATTGCGCCGTCGTGGCGCAAGCGTCGGATGAATCGCTTGATATCGACGCGGGCCTGCGGCTCTCCGATGCCAACATCAATCCGGCAACGGGCCTGGCAACAGACGATCTCAACCGCTTTAAGGAAGCGGTCATGCTGATCGAGCTGCCCGGAATTCCGCAGCGATTTTTTGGCCTGGCAGCCGATGAGCTACCGCGAGCACTTTCGTGCGTCGCACTCCAAAACGCGCAATCTGGCCATCGCCGCCTATGAGACCGCCGACCCGAATGTTCGCGGCAATCTCGATACGCTGGCCGCCACGATGACGGTCGTGCTAGAGGCGACCCG
>DATGDN010000272.1:0-4653 GCA_035310865.1 Pseudolabrys sp.
CATGGTGCCGGTCAGCGAGAGCCGCGTCTTCACCGGGTATTTCGAGAGCTGCGCGAGAATCTCCTTCATCGGCTTGCGCAGGTCGACCTTGACCACCTGGCCGCCGAGCTTCTCCTGATCGATCTCCGGCAGATATTGCGCCGGGTGATGCTCAAGCTCCTCGAGGAATACGCCATCCTTGGTGATCTTGCCGAGCGCCTGCCGGTCGGCGGCGCATGACACGCCAAGCCCGATCGGCAGCGAAGCGCCGTGCCGCGGCAGGCGGATCACGCGCACGTCATGGCAGAAATACTTGCCGCCGAACTGCGCACCGACGCCGGTCGATTGCGTCATCTTCAGTACTTCCGCCTCCATTTCGAGGTCGCGGAAGGCATGGCCGTCTTCGCTGCCTTTGGTCGGCAGCTCATCGAGATATTTTGTCGAGGCGAGCTTCACCGTCTTCATCGTCAGCTCGGCACTGGTGCCGCCGATGACGATCGCAAGATGATACGGCGGGCACGCCGCGGTGCCGAGGGTGAGTACCTTCTCCTTCAGGAAGGCCAGCATGCGGTCATGCGTGAGGATCGACGGCGTCGCCTGAAAAAGGAACGCCTTGTTGGCCGAGCCGCCGCCCTTGGCGATGAAGAGCAGCTTGTAGGCATCCTCGCCTTCCGCGTAGATCTCGACCTGCGCCGGCATGTTCGACTTGGTGTTTTTCTCCTCGAACATCGAGATCGCCGCGAGCTGGGAATAGCGCAGATTGCGTTTCAAGTAGGCATCGCGCGCGCCTTCCGCGAGCGCGGCCTCGTCGCTGCCGTCGGTGAACACCATGCGGCCCTTCTTGCCCATGATGATCGCGGTGCCGGTGTCCTGGCACATCGGCAGCACGCCGCCGGCCGAGATGTTGGCGTTCTTGAGGAAGTCGTAAGCGACGAACTTGTCGTTCTCGCTCGCCTCCGGATCGTCGAGGATCTTGCGCAGCTGCTTCAGGTGCGCCGGGCGCAACAGGTGATTGATGTCGGTGAACGCGGCCTCACTGAGCGCGCGCAGCGCCTCGTGGCTGACCACCAGCATGTCCTTGCCCATCACCTTCTCGACCTTCACGCTGCCGACATCGAGCTTGCGGTACGGCGTCTTATCGGGGCCGAGCGGAAACAGCGGCGTATGGTGATAGGGCGGGACCGTGGGGGGCGTGACGGGGGCGTTCATGGGGACTCCGCAGCAAATGTCAGTAGCGGTTATAGCATCCGCAAATGCACCTCAAGCACGCGATAATAAAGGATTTTCATATAGGCGAACCTTCCCCACCTCTCCCAACCCGCACTCCAGCGCCTGGCGGTCCCATTTGCCCAAATCTGCCGCGGCGACATACGTGCTCTGCAAGAATTCCATCAGCGCCGCATCCGGGTCGCGCGCCATGCAGACGGCATCGTAAGGGAGCAGAAACTCACCCAACTCCTTGCTGAAGAACGCTTGCGCCGGCGTCACCTTTGCTGCGCCAAAGCCTTCCGGCGCCGGATAGGCGTAGGAATAGAACGCCGCGTCATCGATCGGCCCGCCGCCGCCCGGCCAGAAACCCGCGCTCGATACTTCGTGCGAATAAGCCTCCTGTGCAACCGCATCCGGCAGATGCGGCACGCCGCCGGGATGGCGCGGTGCGGTGCGGCCGGAAAAGCGCGTCACGGCCAGGTCGAAACTGCCCCAGAAGAAATGCACCGGGCTCGCCTTGCCAAGAAAACCGGTGCGGAAAAGACTGAACACCTCGTGCGCAGAAAGCAGCACGCGCCAGAAACGGTTGGCGTATTCGGCATCATAGGACGCGTGCAACGTGTCTTGCTCGAATGGAATGCAATCGGCGATCTCGCACGGCATCGTCGTGATCATCACATCGATGCCGAGTTCGCGCAGCGCGATGATGAGCGCTTCGTAGAATTCGGCGACGGTCATCGGCTCAAGTATCACCTGGCGAAAATGCCCCTCGCTGGTACGCACCCACAACACGTGGTCGATAAAATCGAAGTCGATCTGAAAACTGCCGCTATGCCACGGGACCGGCGACGTCGTAAGTCCGCGTGCGGTGACATAGAGCGCGACGTGCCAGGAGTGATTGAGCCATGGCGTCAACGCGAGGCGAACCTTGCCGACAACCTGCGTCCAAAGGTGCAAGGTGTCCCGCGTGTCCCTCCATGCCGACAACGGGAGCTCCGGCCAGCGTTCTTGATGTGGTGCCATCGCGCGATCATGGGACGGCAGGTATCCTCAAGTAAAGGCAACGATACGAGACCCCTTCAGTCTTTTGTTGTAGTCTCCGCGCCCGGGGGGATTGCGATTGACCACGACCGCAGAAATCCCGGCTGCCGCGCCACACCGCTGGCTGCGCGTGGGCCTTGTGCTGATCGCAGCGCTTGAATTCCTCGATGCACTGTCGGGCGTGCAAAATATCTTCACCGATTATCATCACGAGACGGCGCTGTTGCGCTTCGCACAGACGCTGACCGGCATCAGGCTCGCGCTGGCGCCCGTAATTTCCGGCGCGGCGTTGGTCTACGCTGCATTGGGCAACGTCCGGCGAAGCATTCTCGCCCTTGCGGCACTGATCCTCATGGTGTGGCTGCTGGACGCCCTGCCCGACATGGCAATCCACGGCCTCAGGCTGTCCTTCGACTACGGCGGCGTAGAGTCGTTTGCGCACGAATGCATCTTCCCAACCGCCGCGCTGGCCGCCGTGGCGCTGACGCTCAAGGACCGGCAGATTGCACTCGCCGGCTTGCGTCGGCGTGGTGATCTTTATCGTTGCCGTGCTGACGCACGGTTTTTGAGCGAGCCGGCGATCGGGCTTCGGCATCGGGCCGCACCTAATTACCATCAATAAATCCAGCAACTGCGCATGGCAGCGAATTTTTATGGCTTAGGATATTGACCTTCACCACCTGCTGGTTTCGAAAGGGAGCCTCCTAATTCACATGTCAGGGCAGGGAAAGCCCCATGCGAGACGTGATGTTGATGTTGGCCCCGGTGGTGCTCGTCATTTATTTTGTGGTCTACCCAGACCAGTTTAATGCGTTTCTGAATTGGGCCGGGCAAGTCCTTCACTAGTTTAGTTTCCCATCGCGGCGGCGTGGCCTAGGTCCGATTCCGCCGGGATCGGTCAACTATTGACGCGACAGCAATTCGCTTGTCCCGGCGAGAAAAAGTTCGACGGAACTGATTGACGCGCGGCGTGTCATCTGTCATCCGCATCGCCTTCGCTCGTGGTCCCTCAGTTCCCGAAATGCCCCGAAAACCTTTCCGCGTCGGTCGCTCGTTCACAGGGCTTGGGCTGTTTGCCGTCAGGCCGATCAAGAAACGTGAGAAGATAGCCGAATACAAAGGCCCGCGCGTGAGCGCCGAAGAAGCGGGCCGGCTCGAGCGGCGGGGAAATCGCTACCTTTACGAAATCAACCCCCGTATCACCATTGACGGCACTCCGCGCAGTAATATTGCGCGCTATGCCAATCATTCCTGCAATCCCAATGCAGAAAGCTACACCTACGCCGGCCGCATCTTCATTCGCGCGTTGCGCAACATCAAGCCGGACGAGGAAATCACTTACGATTACGGGACCGACTATCTCAAGTACGTCATCGGACGCTCGCGTTGCCAGTGCAAGCGTTGCCGGAGACGGCGCGCCCGCAAACAGAGAGAAGCGCGGGCTGCAAAGAAACGCCGTGCAGCACGGCTGGCGCGAACTCGGCGTAACAGGCGCTGAATTCACTGTAGCGAAAGCATCCGGGGGCTCCGATGCGGCATCGGGCGCGCGCGGAGCAGCCCCGCTATTCGCTTTTTGCCCTGCCCGTCAATTTGAGCCCATGCTAGGCAATTGCCAAATCTCGCCGGGGCTTCCTCTTGACCTCCAATAGCCTGGAACGCGCCGCTAGGCGCGCCGACCATGTACCGCTGGGCATTTTGTTCATGCTCGGAGCGACGGTCATGTTTGCCGTCTCCAGCGCGCTGTCGAAATGGCAGGTCGCCGAATATTCATTCATTGAAGTCCTCTTCTTCCGTGCCGCCGCTTCGCTGGTCACATGCGCCGCGCTGATCCTGCCGCGCACGGGCCTCAAGGTGCTGCGCACGAATCGTCTTCGCGATCACCTCGGACGGAGCGCGACACAGGCAACTGCGCAGAGCCTGATCATCATCGCATTCGGATTGATGCCGCTGGCGGGCGCGGTCGCCATCAATTTCTCGTCGCCTCTGTTCGCAACGTTATTCGCCGCGATCTGGCTCAAGGAAAAGGTGGGCGTCGCTCGCATTGCCGCATTGATCGCGGGCTTTCTCGGGGTCGTGCTCGTCGCCGCTCCCGGCGCGGACAGCTTCCGGCTGGGCGCGATGTTTGCGCTCGGCAATGCCGTATTGTTCGGCAGTGTTACCGCGGCGGTGCGCGGCATGACGACGACAGAGTCGGCCGAAACGCTCACTATGTATCAGATGATCTTCCTCACCCTGTTCTTTACGCTGGCGCTGCCATTTTTCTTTGCCTGGCCGACGCCGCTCGATGCGGCTGCATTGATCGGCAATGGCGTCATCAACGCGGTCGGCCAATACTGGTGGACGCGCGCGTTATCGCTCGCCCCGCCATCCGCGGTTGGGCCATTCTACTATTTCATGCTGGTGTGGTCGGCCGCGCTCGGTTTC
>DATGDN010000273.1:0-13517 GCA_035310865.1 Pseudolabrys sp.
GCCTTTATCGAGGAAGCGCGCGGTGTCTATGACCCGCGTCACGTTACGCTGGTGCGGCCCGGCCTGCCGGAGCCGACGATCGCCAAAACCAAGGATCCATCCGCAAAGCCAAATCGCAGCCAACAGGCGGCTGCGTACTGATCAATTGCTAAGGAGGAAACATCATGAACCGCGCTGATCTCACCGAAAAACTTCTCGACATCAAGCGCGAGAAGGGTTGGACATGGAAACATATTTGCGAGCAAATCGGCGGGATGTCGCCAGTCATGATCACCGGCGGCGTGCTGGGACAGCAGAAGATGACCAAGCCGATGGCGGCTGCTGCCGCGAAATTATTTGGTCTCACGAAGACCGAGCAGGCACTGCTAAACGAGGTACCGATGCGTGGCACCGGCACGGCTATGCCGCCGACCGATCCGTTGATTTATCGCTTTTACGAACTGGTGATGGTCAACGGGCCAGCCTGGAAAGCGCTGATCGAAGAGGAGTTCGGTGACGGCATCATGTCAGCCATCGACTTCGATATGACGATCGATCGTCAGCCTGATCCAAAAGGCGACCGCGTCAAAATCGGCATGACCGGCAAGTTCCTGCCATTCAAATATTACGGTGCGGCCGGCAACAGCCTGGCCTATGGATTAAAAGAGGAGTAGCAGCGCGGTCAGCGCTTGCGTGGTGGCCTCTTCTTTTTTTCGCCGCCGACGATAACCTGCGGCCCGATTTCCTTGACGCTGGTTGTGCCGGTGAGCGCCATGGCGACGCTAAGTTCCTTCTTCAGGATGTCTATAGCCTTCACGACGCCGGCCTTGCCTCCGGCTCCAAGGCCATAAATGTAAGCGCGCCCGATCAGGCAAGCGCGCGCGCCGGACCCAAGCGCACGCAGTAGATCGGAGCCGGTGCGAATACCGCCGTCAAACAACACTTCGGTATCTGAGCCGACCGCTTGAGCAATTGCAGGCAGCGCCGAGATCGACGATGGCGCACCGTCGAGCTGACGGCCGCCGTGGTTCGAGACGACAATGGCGTCGGCACCGAGCCTGACCGCCGTCTTGGCATCCTCGACGTCAAGGATGCCTTTGATTATGAGCTTGCCAGGCCAGATTTTCTTGATCCATTCGACATCCTTCCAGTTCAGTGCAGGGTCGAACTGGCTGTTGGTCCACTGCGCCAACGAATTGACGTTGTCCATTCCTTTCACGTGCCCGGCCAGGTTACCGAAAGTTTTGCTCTTGCCCTTCAGAATGCTGAAGACCCAACTTGGCTTGGTGGCGATGTCGATGACGTTCTTGAGCCTGATCTCCGGGGGAACTGTCATGCCATTGCGGATGTCGCGGTGACGCTGGCCGAGGACTTGCAGGTCAACCGTGAGCACCAACGCGTTGCATCCGGCCTTGGCGGCACGCGACAGAATATCCTTGGAGAAATCGCGGTCGCGAATGACATAAAGCTGAAACCAGAACGGCTTTGTGGTCGCCTCCGCCACCTGTTCGATCGAATTGATCGACATGGTGGAGAGAGTGAATGGAATATCGGCCTCTTCCGCGGCCTGGGCCGAGAGGATCTCACCGTCGCCATGTTGCATGCCGCACAACCCGATCGGGGCCAGCGCGAAAGGCGCACTCACCTTTTGCCCGACGATCGTGGTGGCAAGACTGCGATTTGACACATCCACCAGCACGCGTTGGCGCAGCTTGATGGTTTCGAGATCGGCGCGGTTTGCGCGCAGCGTCTCCTCATTATACGAGCCGCTGTCGGCGTATTCGAAAAAGGCTTTTGGAACCTTGCGGCGGGCAAGAGCGCGCAGGTCTTCGATGCAAGCAATGTTCTTCATGAGACGGGGTCTGGGGCTCTCGCGTGGGGATATCGGGTAGCATAGCGGCGGCCTGCTGCGAAATAGCCGCTTTTAAGCCGTTCACGGCAGCATAAACGGTTAACCGCGCGCGGTAATGATTCCTCACAATTCTTGAAGCAAAATCACGGCGTTGACATTATTATGCGGCCGCCAGCGAGATTTGGCCGCTCATTCTAGTCGGCTGGCCAGGAACAAAACTGTAGCGTGGGCGTCAGGGGATAGTTGCATGGGTCGGCGTTATTTCGGCACCGACGGCATTCGCGGCCGGGCAAATCGGGTGATTACGCCCGAACTTGCGTTGAAAGTCGGGCAGGCCGCGGGCCTGGTCTTCAAGAACGGCGATCACCGGCACCGTGTCCTGATCGGCAAGGACACTCGGCTATCGGGCTACATGATCGAGAACGCGCTGGTCGCGGGGTTTACTTCGGTTGGCATGGACGTGCTCCTCACCGGTCCTATCCCGACGCCTGCGGTCGGGATGCTCGCTCGGTCGATGCGCGCCGATCTCGGCGTCATGATTTCAGCCTCGCACAATCCGTTCGACGATAACGGGATCAAGCTGTTCGGGCCGGACGGCTATAAGCTCAGCGACGAAACGGAAGAGAAGATCGAAGAACTGGTCGATTCCGACCTTGGCAAGCAACTCGCAAAGAGCAACGACCTGGGCCGCGCCCGGCGCATCGATGGCGTGCAGGACCGCTATATCGAATTCGCAAAGCTCACTGTGCCCAAGGCCGTATCGTTTGAGGGCCTGCGCGTGGTGATCGATTGTGCCAACGGCGCCGCCTATCGTGTCGCCCCTGGGGCGCTTTGGGAAATGGGCGCCGACGTGATCCCTATCGGCGTTGATCCCGACGGCTTCAACATCAACAAGGATTGCGGATCAACAGACCTGCGGGCGCTCTGCGCCAAGGTGCGCGAGATGCGTGCCGACATCGGCATTGCGCTCGACGGAGATGCGGACCGCGTCTTGATTGTCGACGAGCGCGGCCATGTGGTCGACGGCGATCAGCTCCTCGCGGTCATCGCAGAGAGCTGGAAAGAAGATGGGCGGCTGCAACGCCCAGGCGTCGTGGCTACCGTCATGTCCAATCTCGGTCTTGAACGACATCTCGGCGGCCTGGGGCTCGAGCTGGTGCGCACACCGGTCGGCGATCGCTATGTTCTCGAGCAAATGCGTTCACAGGGTTACAATATCGGCGGCGAGCCGTCGGGCCACATTATCCTTTCCGACTACACGACAACCGGCGACGGTTTCATCGCGGCCCTGCAGGTGCTCGCTGTGATCAAGCGGGGTGGCAAACCGGTATCCGAGCTGTGTCATCGCTTCCACCCACTGCCGCAGGTGCTCAAGAACGTCCGATACAAGAACGGTCAGCCACTGGAGGATGCAAAAGTGCGCTCGGCTATTGCCAGTGCCGAGCGCAAGCTTGGCGGCGGCGGACGCCTGATCGTGCGGCCATCGGGCACCGAACCCGTCATCCGTGTGATGGGCGAGGGCGATGACAGGACGCTGGTCGAATCGGTGGTCGACGATGTTGTTGAAGCGCTGACCCAGACGGCGGCCTGAGCCACAGCCCAATTAACTATTGGTCGACGGGCTCCCGCCGTAAACAATTTCTTAAAACGAATATTGTCGAGCGCAGCAGCCATCAGCGGCTGCCATGGGTTCGTTTGTTAATGAGCGTGGTTAAGAATTAAGGTTAAAGCGGCAATTAAGGATTTGCTGCCATCGTCTCCTCCAAGCGTAGGCCGGGGCGGCCGCGTCTGTTGTGAGGGACGTTTCATGACCACATCATCGTTGCGCATGGCCGTCGCATTTTGCGCGGTTCTCGCGACATTATCAGTCGACCGCGCAGTCGCGGCGGATTGGCCGTTACGAGGCTCGTTGGAACCAGCACCAGCCTACGCCCGCTGGGACGGGTGGCAAATTGGCATGCAAGGAGGCTACAGCAACATGGAGTCGTCGTTGAAC
This sequence comes from Pseudolabrys sp., assembly GCA_035310865.1. Classification (GTDB taxonomy): domain Bacteria; phylum Pseudomonadota; class Alphaproteobacteria; order Rhizobiales; family Xanthobacteraceae; genus Pseudolabrys. Next base: position 3,828 of record DATGDN010000273.1, read on the forward strand.
ACAACCAGCGGCCCCGTGTTCGGTGACTTCTTTGGTTGCAATATGCAATGGGATCAACTCGTTCTGGGTTTTTGATCTTGGCTACAAGTACCCGTCTGTACTCGATGTCTCCACGGACACCGCGCAGTTCAAGCTCGTCGACTATGCCACGCTGCGCGGTCGCGCCGGGTACGCGATCGGGCCATTCCTGCCTTACGCAGTGGTCGGGATCGCGGTCGGACGTTTCAACTATGCCAACCTGGACTTGGTTACACGCATGTTCGTTGGCAAAGACAACGCGTTTGATTCAGGGATCGTCGCCGGCCTCGGCGTGGATTAGGCACTTACACCCGGCGTCTTTGTCCGCGCCGAATGGGAATATATTGCGTTTGCAACATTGAATGGCAAAAGTCCACAAACCAACACCGGGTTCGTCGGCGTCGGCGTGCGCTTTTAGCGAACCTATTCATTTACAAGACTCCTCCGCGTAAAGCCGATTTCCAGAGTTGACCGCGGCAGCCAAGTCGCCTATCTCCGCCAGTGGGACACCCCTCCCCAACGAGGGGCGCCTATCTGGAAGGATAGACACAATGACGGCGACCAAGCCCGGCGTGCGGCCGGCTATCCCGCACTTCTCGTCCGGCCCGTGCGCCAAGCGCCCCGGGTGGAGCCTCCAAAACCTCACAGACGCGGTCCTCGGGCGTTCGCACCGGTCAAAGATCGGCAAGGCGAAGCTCAAGCGGGCCATCGATCTTACCCGCGACGTGCTGGAAGTGCCGGCGGACTACCGCATCGGAATCGTGCCTGCATCCGACACCGGCGCCGTAGAGATGGCGCTGTGGTCACTTCTGGGCGCGCGGCCGGTGACGATGCTCGCCTGGGAATCTTTCGGCGAGGGCTGGGTGACCGACGTCGAAAAGCAACTCAAGCTCAAGGACGTCACCGTCATCAAGGCTCCCTACGGTGAGCTGCCTGATCTTACGAAGGTCGATTTCTCAACCGACGTCGTTTTTACCTGGAACGGCACTACGTCCGGCGTACGCGTGCCGAACGGTGACTGGATCGCCGGCAGCCGCAAAGGTCTTACGATTTGTGACGCGACATCGGCTGCATTTGCGCAACGGCTCGACTGGCCGAAGCTCGATGTCGTTACTTTTTCCTGGCAGAAAGCGCTGGGCGGGGAGGGCGCACACGGGATGCTCATCCTCTCGCCGCGCGCGGTCGAGCGGCTTGAGACTTACAAGTCGGCCTGGCCGCTGCCGAAGATCTTCCGCCTGACCAAGAGCGGTAAGTTGAACGAGGGGATTTTCGCCGGCGAGACCATCAACACGCCGTCGATGCTGTGCGTCGAGGACTACCTCGACGCGCTGCAATGGGCAAAGTCGGTCGGCGGTCTCTCGGCGACCGTCGCTCGGTCCGATGCTAACGCCAAGGTGCTGTCGGATTGGGTTAAGACAACGCCGTGGATCGAGCATCTCGCGAAAGATGCGGCCCAGCGTTCCAATACGTCCGTTTGCCTGAAAGTTATTGACCCCGCGGTGACTCGCCTTTCGGGCGATGAACAGGCCGCCTTTGCCAAAACTCTGGCAGGCTTGCTCGAGAAGGAAGGCGTTGCCTACGACATCGCTTACTACCGCGATGCGCCGCCGGGATTGCGGATCTGGTGCGGGGCAACGGTAGAGCGCCGCGACCTCGAGGCGCTTACGCCATGGCTTGAGTGGGCTTTCGCGGAAGCCAAGGCCGCGTTGCCTAAAGCAGCGTGAGGTCGGTCATGCCCAAGGTCCTTATTTCAGACGCCCTTTCGCCAGCCGCCGTGCAGATCTTCAAGGATCGCGGCATCGAGGTTGATTTTCAGCCGGCGCTCGGCAAGGACAAGGAAAAGCTCGCCGCCGTTATCGGCAACTATGACGGGCTTGCTATCCGCTCCGCCACTAAAGTGACCTCCAAGGTTCTTGAATGGGCCAAAGATCTCAAAGTTATTGGCCGCGCAGGCATTGGCGTCGATAACGTCGATATCCCGGCGGCGACCGCGCGCGGCATCATCGTCATGAACACGCCGTTCGGCAATTCCATCACCACCGCTGAGCATGCCATTTCACTCATGCTGGCATTGGCGCGTCAAATTCCTGAAGCCGACGCTTCCACGCGCGCGGGAAAATGGGAAAAGAACAAGTTCATGGGCGTCGAGATTTTCGGCAAGACCCTCGGCGTGATCGGATGCGGCAATATAGGTTCGATCGTCGCCGACCGTGCGCTTGGGCTGAAAATGAAGGTCGTCGCCTACGATCCATTTCTCCCGCAGCAGCGCGCCGAAGATCTTGGTGTCGAGAAGGTTGAGCTCGACGAGCTTTTCAAGCGCGCCGATTTCATCACATTACACACGCCGCTCACCGACAAGACCCGCAATATCATCAGTGCCGACTCCATCAAGACAATGAAAAAGGGCGTGCGCATCATCAATTGCGCACGCGGCGGACTGGTTGACGAGGCCGCCCTCTACCAGGCGCTCAAAAGCGGCCAGGTCGCCGGGGCGGCGTTCGACGTTTTCGTGATCGAGCCTGCGACTGAAAACCCGCTGTTCGGTTTGCCTAACGTGGTGTGCACGCCGCACCTTGGTGCCTCCACCTCGGAGGCACAGGAAAATGTTGCGTTGCAGGTCGCCGAGCAAATGTCGGACTACCTTTTGCGCGGTGCCATCACCAACGCCATCAACTTTCCCTCGATCAGCGCTGAAGAGGCGCCCAGGCTTAAGCCATTCATTGCATTGGCCGAAAAGCTCGGCTCCTTCGCCGGACAGCTCACTGAAACCGGCGTCAGCAAGGTACAGCTCGCCTACGAGGGCGCCGTCGCACAGATGAACACCAAGGCGCTCACGTCGGCGGCGCTTGCCGGTCTGCTGCGCCCGATGCTCGGCGACGTCAATGTCGTGTCGGCCCCGGTGGTGGCCAAGGAGCGCGGCATTGTGGTCGAGGAAGTGACCCGCGAAATGCCGGAAGATTATGAGAGCCTGATCACCGTCACGGTAACTACCGAACGGCAGTCACGGCACGTCTCCGGAACCGTGTTCGCCGACGGCCGGCCGCGCATCGTCAACATCAAGGGTATCCGCATGGATGCCGAATTCGGGCCCTCGATGATCTACATCACCAATCTCGACAAGCCGGGCTTCATCGGAAAATTCTCGTCAACGCTCGGCGAGGCCGGCATCAACATCGCCACGTTTCATGTCGGTCGCGAGGCACCCGGCGGCAACGCGGTGGCGCTGATCGAGATCGACGGCGACCTGCCGGAAGCCGTGCTCGCCAAGGTGCGTGCGCTGCCGCAGGTGCAACAAGCCAAGCCGCTGCATTTCTAAAAATCGCGCGTAAGATCAAGTCCTTGTCGCGGCCGACGGGTGTCGGCCCGGTCGTGGAGTTTGGCTTGCCTCACAACGGAGCATCCTTTATCCGAGGGTGGACCTGGCCGGTGGCACCCGGCTCCAAGTGTCCGGGCGCTGGCGCAGGGAAGAGATCCTGATGGCGAATGTCGTGGTTGTCGGATCCCAGTGGGGCGACGAAGGCAAAGGCAAGATCGTCGACTGGCTGTCGGAGCAGGCAGACATCGTCGTGCGCTTCCAGGGCGGCCACAACGCCGGCCACACGCTGGTGATCGACGGCTCGACCTACAAGCTGTCGCTGCTGCCGTCCGGCGTGGTCCGCGAAGGCAAGCTGTCGGTCATCGGCAACGGCGTGGTGATCGACCCGCAGGCGCTTATCGACGAGATTGCCCAACTGAAGAAGCAAGGCATCGTGGTCACGCCTGAAAGCTTGCGCATCGCCGAGAACGCGATCCTGATCCTGCCGCTGCACCGAGAACTTGAGGCCTTGCGCGAGGCCGACGATGCGGCGACCCGTATCGGAACCACCAAGCGCGGAATTGGTCCGGCCTATGAAGATAAAGTGGGGCGTCGCGCCATCCGCTTCATGGATCTCGCCGATCTGCCGGCGTTGCGCGGCAAGATCGACCGGCTGCTCGCGCACCACAATGCGCTGCGCCGCGGCCACGGCCTCACCGAAATCGCGACACAAACGGTCTACGACCATCTTGCCGGCGTTGCACCGAAGGTGTTGCCGTTCATGGATTCGGTTTGGTCACTGCTCGACGGCAAGCGGCGCGAAGGAAAACGTATTCTGTTCGAAGGCGCGCAGGGCGCGCTGCTCGACATCGACCATGGCACGTATCCGTATGTGACGTCGTCAAATACGGTCGCGGCACAAGCAGCGACCGGGTCTGGCCTTGGCCCGAACGCGATCGACTACGTGCTCGGTATCTGTAAGGCATACACGACGCGTGTCGGGCTGGGCCCGTTTCCCACCGACCAGATGGACAATGTCGTTGGAAAAACTCTCGGCGAGCGCGGCCGCGAGTTTGGCACCGTTACGGGACGTGCCCGCCGGTGCGGCTGGTTCGACGCCGTGCTGGTTCGTCAAGCCGTGCTGACGTGCGGGATCGACGGTCTGGCGCTCACCAAACTCGACATTCTCGACGGTTTCGACGAGATCAAGGTTTGCGTGCGCTATCGGCTGGATGATCGGGAAATCGACTATCTTCCGGCCGGCGAGCAGGCGCAGGCGCGGGCCGAGCCGGTTTACGAAAGCATCGCCGGCTGGAAGGAACCGACGGCACGGGCGCGCTCCTGGGCACAATTGCCGGCGCAGGCCATAAAATACGTGCGCCGCATCGAGGAGCTGGTCGGCTGTCCGGTAGCCCTCCTATCGACGAGCCCGGAGCGCGAGGACACTATCCTGATGAAGAACCCGTTTGAGCTATGATTGCCGAAAAAAGACACGAACCGGGGTCAAGCATGATCCCGCCAAGGGGAATCGCGATTTGGATGCCATCGTGCTCCAGCGAAATAAGGCGCAATGGCTGACTATTACCCTCTAATCTCACGGGCGGTCAGCGGCCTGGAAAAGAACACGGGCGAGAACCGCCGCGCGCTGTACGACCGCGCGCGTGCGGCGTTGGTCAGTCAGCTGCGCGGCGTCGAACCGGCGCTGGACGAGCCAGACATCACGCGCGAACGGTTGACGCTGGAAGAGGCGATCCGCAAGGTCGAAGCCGAAGTGGCAAAGCGCCTGCGCGCCGAGGCCTCAGATGCAGAGGCGGCCGAGCCGTCGCTGCGCGATCGCGGTTTGCGTGATTTCCGCGAAACCGTCGCTGAAGCCGAAGGCCTCGGGAGTGCCGCAGCCGAAGCCAAACGCGCCGCGCACGCGACCTATGAGGCGATGCCGGGTGAGCAACCCGCTCCCCGTCATTTCGAAACGGAAACCGCGGCTGAGCCTGCACCGGTCACAGAACCGACGCTGGCTGACGAGGTGTCTCGATCGGCACCGTATGCGCCGCCGCCATCTTCTCGGCCCTATGACGATGACGATGTCTACACGCGGCCTGAGCGGTCTTATGTCGGCATCTTCAAAGTCGCGGCGATATTGCTGGTCTTGGCGGGATTGGCAGGCGCCGCCTATTGGCAGCGCCACGCGATCGGTTCGATGGTGGCAAGCTTCCGCTCCCAGCCGGCGCCGAAACCCAAGGATGCGGCACAACCGTCCGTCCGCCCAAAGATCGCCGATCGTATTGGCCAATCCGGCGCAACGAAACCCGATGCGGCCAATGCGCCCGCTGCAGCGGTCGCGCAAAAAGTCGTGCTCTATGACGAGGATGCGAGCGATCCGCAGGGCAAGCGCTACGTAGGCTCGGCACTCTGGCGCACCGAGACCGTATCGCCGGGCCCGGGCCTTGCTCCAGAGATCGCGATCCGCGCAGACATCGAGATACCGGAGCGCAAATTGCGTATGACGTGGTCGCTCCGCCGCAACACCGACAAGGCGCTGCCGGCGAGTCATACCATCGAAATCATGTTCACATTGCCTGCTGATTTTCCCGAAGGCGGGATCGGCAACGTGCCTGGCATCCTGATGAAACAAAACGAGCAGGCACGCGGCGTTCCACTTGCGGGCCTCGCGGTGAAAGTCACCAACGGATACTTCCTGATCGGCCTGTCGGCGGTCGAGGTCGACGTGCAGCGCAATGTACAACTGCTTAAGGAGCGCGACTGGTTCGACGTTCCGCTTGTCTATACCAGCGGAAAACGCGCGATCCTGGCGATGGAGAAGGGCACGCCCGGAAGCCGTGCGTTCGAGGAAGCTTTCCGCGCCTGGGGACAGTAAGTTTGCGACAGCTTAAACAAAATGGCCGGGCAGGGGCCCGGCCATCATCATTTTCAATGCTGAGTTGCGCCTAGTGCGCCGTGACCGCCGGAGCTTCCGCCGGTTGCTCCATCGTCGCCATTCGGCTCTTCACGGCCTTCTGCACTTTCTCGAAAGCGCGCACTTCGATCTGCCGCACGCGTTCGCGTGAGACGCCAAATTCGGCCGCGAGCTCCTCGAGCGTGATCGGATCGTCGGCCAGACGCCGCGCCTCGAAGATCCGCCGTTCACGATCGTTGAGCACGTCAAGCGCGGAGATGAGCGCCTTGTGCCGGTTGTCGCTTTCCTCGCTCTCGGCGAGGATGCGTTCCTGGCTTGGCGCGTCGTCGACTAGCCAATCCTGCCACTCGCCGCTCTCGCCATCGTCGCGGATCGGCGCGTTGAGCGAGGTATCGCCGCCGAGGCGGCGGTTCATGTCGATAACGTCCTGCTCGGTGACCCCCAGGCGCTTGGCGATGATCTGCACTTGATCGGGCCGCAAATCGCCTTCGTCGAGCGCGGAAATCTTGCTCTTGGCCTTGCGCAGGTTGAAGAAGAGCTTCTTCTGGTTGGCGGTGGTGCCCATCTTCACGAGGGACCACGAGCGCAGGATGTATTCCTGAATTGCGGCCTTGATCCACCACATGGCGTAGGTGGCAAGACGGAAGCCTTTCTCCGGCTCGAAGCGCTTGACCGCCTGCATCAGGCCGACATTGCCTTCCGAGATCACCTCGGAGATCGGCAGGCCGTAGCCGCGATAGCCCATGGCGATCTTGGCCACGAGACGAAGATGGCTGGTAACGAGCTTGTGCGCGGCCTCACGATCGCCGTGCTCACGCCAGCTGCGCGCCAGCATGTATTCTTCCTGCGGTTCCAGCATAGGGAACCGGCGAATCTCGTCGAGATAGTGTGAAAGGCCGGATTCAGCCTTAAGTGCTGGCAATGCAGCGGTACGGGCCATGATAGCGCCCTCCTTAACTTGCCCCCGTTTGATCGGCAGGCGGGTTGTCGCCGCCGCTCCCCGAGCCGACGGCGCGCAGTTGATGTTGCGACCGCGAAATCCCTCGATCGCAACTGCAGCATACCGGCTTGACCGGGCGAAAGATAGCGTTGCGCCCGTCACGTCACCGTGACGCAACAATGCGTCGCAGGATGTCACCAAGCCATTGATGCGGCTTGTCTATTTGCGCGGCTCGGGGCCTGCTTCACGGTTCTCCATGTGCAGGGCATCACGTAAACGACGCAAATCGCCCGGCAGTTCCGATTGGAACTCCAGGACGTTGCCGGTTTCGGGGTGTTCGATCGCCAATAGATAGGCATGGAGGGCCTGTCTGCCAAGGGTCTCCAAGACGGCACGCGACCGCGGGCCCAGGCGGCTCGCTTTTGTCCTGAATCCCGTCCCGTAGGTGCCATCGCCGAGGATCGGATGTCCGATATGGGCAAGATGCACCCGGATCTGGTGGGTGCGGCCGGTTTCCAGTGTGCAGGCCAGCAGGCTTACGACTGGGACCGTCGCGCCGGGTGGGGTGAAGCGCTCCAGGACTTGCCAGTGGGTGACAGCCGGCCGGCCGTCACTGCGCACCGACTGCTTGTCGCGCGCCTGCGGGTGACGGCCAAGCGGGGCGTCGATCGTGCCCTTCGGCCGCGGCGGCGCACCCCACACCAATGCTAGGTATCCGCGTTTGAGGGGCCCCGAGGTTTTCTCGGCGAACTGCTTTGCGAGTGCTCGATGGGCCCTGTCGGTCTTGGCCACGACCATCAGGCCGGTCGTGTTCTTGTCGAGCCGGTGAACGATTCCCGGCCGCTTGACCCCTCCGATACCGGACAGGCTCTCGCCACAATGGGCGATCAGCGCGTTGACGAGGGTCCCGCTCGCGTGCCCGGCGGCTGGATGCACGACCAGGCCCACGGGCTTGTCGATGACGATAATTGCATCGTCTTCATAGACGATATTGAGCGGGATTTCCTCGCCCTGCGGCGAAGCAGGTTCGGGCGGCGGCGATGTCACCGTTACCACATCGCCGGATTTGACGGTGGCGGCCGGATCGCGGATCGTTTGGCCGGCGATCGTCACCTCGCCGGCGAGGATCAGCGTCTTCAGGCGCGAGCGCGACAAGTGCGCAAGATGCGCGGCAAGCACGCGATCGACCCGCAGGCCCGCCTCGTCGGCGCCGATCGTGACGGTCTCGGTGGCATCATCTGTCATGGTTCAAGGAATGTCGGGCGACAACGAAAAACCTCTCGATCCGGAAGCCGCGCGCATCGTCACCAAGGTGCGCCGGCTGATGATGATCGCAAGCCTGACCACCTTCATTGCCGTCGCCGCGGTCATTGCTGTCATCGGCTATCGTGTTTTCAGGGGCGAGGAAAGGGCGCCGGGCGCGCCGCTTGTTTCCGCAGCGCTCCCGGCCGGCGCCAAGGTTCTTTCAAGCGCGATCGGCGAGGGCCGCCTGGTGCTCACGGTCGAGATCAACGGCGCGGTCGAGTTGCTCAGTTTCGACCTCTACACGCTCAAGCCGATCATGCGCACGCGTCTGGCGCCTCCATGATTGCCGGTGGCTTCCAAGCTTGCAGTGCCGACGGTTCAAGGCTATTTCGAAAGGCTCAGGCTCCCTTCGTCTAGCGGCCCAGGACGTCGCCCTCTCACGGCGAAAACAGGGGTTCGAGTCCCCTAGGGAGCGCCAGTATTTTCAAGTGAGTTGGAATCGGCGTTGGTGCGGCCTCATTGAGCGCGTTGGCATGTGAAATGCCCGCGCTTTCCGCGGAAGCCACCACGCAGTTCTATTTCTCAGAAGATGGCTTTGAACTCGCGGATGACGGTCTGATCAGCACGTCGCCGGCGCTCCATTAGAGCCGCCCGACTTCAAACTCCTCACAGGAATAGCCAAGCATCGACAGTCCCTCCTGCAGGAAGTCGCCGACAAGCGGGGTACCGAGAAGGTATTCCGCCGTCCGTTCATTGTGAGCACGAGCCGCCTCTTCGCGGACTGCTGCCCAGTCGCTGGCCGTATAGTCATCCCGCCCGAGCCAAGTCAGCGCGACCAAGTCGATCTGCTCGTCCTCCGACAGCGAATTAATGAGAGAGGTGAGCTCCTCAACGACAGGGTCGTCTGCGTGATCCTCAAGCACCGCAACGTCCTTGTCATCCGAAGGGTTCGATCCCGAATCCGGCTCCGTCACCTCGTCCTTGGCATCGAACTCTTTGGCCTTGATGATGATGAAGCAAACCTTTTCAGGCGATATCGTCAGCGTTGCCGCGTCCTCACCTGTCGAGATCTCCGTTCGGCTCGATTTTGCTTGCATGCGCATCACACCTGGTTTGTCAGCAGAGCGCCCTGACGCTCGGATGGCGAAGGTCGCCGGTCAACTTGACAATGAAATATTTTGCTCATGAGACTGTGCGAGAAGACCAATCCAACGCCTGTAGAGCAATCAATACTTAACATGCAGCAGGCGTATTGATCGAGATCAAAGTGCCGTCGTT
>DATGDN010000274.1:0-9214 GCA_035310865.1 Pseudolabrys sp.
CCTGGCCGCGTGTCGCTCACGGTCGACGCGGTGCGTTACGAGATCAACAAGCGAGTTCGTCTCGGTGTGGCCTCGACGTTTCTCGCGAGCCGCATCGAATTGGGACAACAGCTGCGCGTCTACGTGCAGAAGGCGCAGCACTTCGCGCTGCCGGCCGACCCAAACAAGCCGATCATCATGATCGGGCCCGGCGCCGGCATCGCGCCGTTCCGCGCATTTCTGCAGGAGCGCCTCGTCACGCAGGCACCCGGACCGAACTGGCTCTATTTCGGCCACCAGCGCAGTGACTATGACTTCTTCTACGAGGACGAGCTCAAGGCCATGCGCAAGTCGGGCCATCTGACCCGGCTCACGCTTGCCTGGTCACGCGACGGCGACGAAAAAATTTATGTCCAGCATCGCATGCGTGATGACGGACGCGATCTTTGGGCCTGGCTTGAGCGCAGTGCGCACATATATGTATGCGGCGATGCTTTGCGCATGGCGAAAGACGTCGAACGCGCTTTGATAGACGTCGTTGCCGAACACGGTAAACGCAGCCCCGAAGACGCCGCGCGCTATCTTGCCGAATTGAAAAAGAATGACCGCTACCAGGTCGACGTGTATTAAGAGGCCATGCCGGTGAACGAGCAGCGCACTCCGTCAGAAGCAAAACCCGCGCGCATGGGTGCGCTGGCCCGCTTGCCTGTATTCCTGTCGCTCGACGGGAAACGGGCGGTACTCGCCGGCGGAAGCCCGGCGGCGGCGTGGAAAGCGGAGCTGCTGTCGGCTTCGGGCGCGCGCGTCGAGGTCTATGCGACCGATATATGCGATGAACTCCAGCAGCTGGCCGATGACCCGCCGCGCGGCGCGATCGTCATCCATCGTTGCACGTGGTCGGCGGAAAATTTCGATGATGCTGCGATCGCGGTCGGCGCGTTCGAAGACGGCGGCGCAGCCGAATTTGCGGCGGCCGCGCGCGCGGCCGCCGTGCCGGTCAACGTGATCGACAAACCGGCATTCTGCGATTTTTCGTTCGGCGCGATCGTCAATCGCTCGCCGCTGGTGATCGGGATTTCAACCGACGGCGCGGCTCCCGTCTTCGCCCAGGCCATCCGTGCCAAGCTCGAGGCGCTGCTGCCGAAAGGTTTTGCGGATTGGGCTGCCGCTGCGGCACGCTGGCGCGGCGCATTGAAGCTTACGGGGCTGTCATTCGCGGCGCGGCGGAAATTCTGGCAGCTGTTCACCGCCCATGCGGTTGCCAATCCCGACCGCGTGCCGGCGCAAGCGGATTTCGACAGCTTCATCGCCGAAGTGAAAGGTTTGGGAGCATCGGTCGAGGGCGGATCCGTGACTTTGGTCGGGGCGGGGCCCGGCGATCCCGAATTGCTGACATTGCGCGCCGTGCGGGCGCTTCAATCCGCGGACGTGATTTTGTTCGACGATCTCGTGTCACGCGAGGTGATGGACTTCGCGCGCCGTGAAGCAAGAAAAATGCTAGTCGGGAAAACAGGTTTCGGCCCGTCCTGCACGCAGGAAGACATCAACACCCTCATGGTGAGCCTCGCGAAACAAGGCAAGCGCGTCGTCCGCCTCAAGGGCGGTGACCCGCTGATTTTCGGACGTGCGGCTGAGGAAATTGCGGCCTGCGAGGCCGCGCACATCGCTGTCGATGTTGTGCCCGGAATAACGGCTGCACAAGGCGCCGCCGCGAGGCTGAATCTTCCGCTCACCGACCGCAAACGCGCACGCCGCCTTCAATACGTCACCGGGCACGCGAAGAGGGGCGCTTTACCGTCGGATCTCGACTGGCAAAGCCTCGCAGACCCTTCGACGACCACGGCGATCTATATGCCGACGCGCACGCTCGCGGCGCTCGTTGAGAAAGCGACTGCAGAAGGACTCGATCCGCTGACACCGGCGTTGGCGATTGCCCGTGCCACAAGGTCCGACCAGGCCACTATCGCCGCGCCGATCGGCGAGCTCCCCGCACGCATCGCACAGGCCGCCCTTCCGGGACCGCTGTTGGTGATGATCGGACAGGTCATGCGGGAGCAAACAGAGGCGGTCGAAGCCGAACGTCATCTCGGTTAACTCCGGCCGGACAATCAGCGCGCGTTGTAGCGGATCGGCACGATGATCGGGATTTGCGCACCAGGCACGTCGGGCGGAGGCGTCGGCATGGGGGAGGCTCGTTCGGGCAGCGCCAGGGCCTCGCGATCGAGCAGACTCGAACCTGAACTGCGAACAATGTGCGCATGGTGGACGCCGCCATTCCGGTCGATACTGAAGGCAAGCTGTGCCGTCCCGGCCTCGCCCCGCGACTGAGCTTCGGGGGGATAGCGCTTATAGCGCTCAAGCCGGGCAACCAACGCTGACCTCCAGCTCGGCAAAGCATCCGGATTCTGCGAAGAGGCGCCCGGTGCCGGTGCCATGGCTCGTACGGCACGCAGATTGGCCGAGCTTGGTGCGGTGGCGACGCTGGCGTGCGTTCGTTTTGGCTGTTTCTTTTTCTGTTTTTCAGCGGGCGTGGATTGTGTTGCTGTAAGTTCTGCCTCGTTCACCTGGTCGAGCTGGGTTTCGACTTTATCTGCCAGCTCTTGTGGTTCAGATTCGTGCACGCTTTCCGCCTGCTGCGGACCTGGCGGCAATTGAGTCTTCGTGACATCCGGTGAGACCGGGATCGCCGCAAGTTCAACCAAAATCACCGGCGCATCAGCGACGGCATCGGCTACTACTGGCCTCCAAAGTACCAGTGCAGCCGCCCCTGCGGCATGCAGGGATAGTGCGACCGTCAAGCAAATTCCCCAACGCAGCGCTTCTGGCCATCGACGAACCGACGGCGTTTCGCGTACCGCGACCATTGTGTCAGAAGGATTCATTCAGGCTGTCTACCAGATCTCAATTCCGATCACACACTGCTCTTAGCGTGCACGGGCCGTATTGAATCGAGGATATTTTACGGGCATCGTCCGGGCTCTTTCAATCATCCAGGTACGTCAATTCCATGCCGTTCACAATGTCCCAAGCGTCCTTGCCTGTCTTCGAAATCAGCCTCAATGCCCTGATGGGAGTGCTTGAAAAGGCTGCTGCCCACGCCGCAGCAAAAAAGACCGATCTGTCGGTGCTGATCGGATGGCGGCTTGCGCCGGATATGTTTGCATTTGGCCGGCAGGTGCAGGTCGTGTGCGATCAGGCCAAGAATGCCTCCGCGCGTCTCGCCGGAATTGATCCGCCGAAGTTTGAGGATACCGAAACCACGCTTGACCAGTTCAAGGATCGTATCGCGCGGACTTTGGCCTTTCTCAAGACACTCGATAGCAAGGCAATCGATGCCTCGGCCGACCGCGAAATCACGTTCCCGCTGGGACAGAACAAGGGCCAAATGAAAGGCGCCGACTACCTCAATCACTTCGTGCTACCGAATTTCTATTTTCACCTCACGGCCGCTTACACCATAGCCAGGAATTTTGGTGCGGATATTGGTAAGCGGGATTTCCTTGGCGCGATCCCGCTTAAGCGAATCTAGGCGGCGGCGAAAGCAAATCGGCCCCGGGAGCAGCGCCCGGGGCCGATCGTCTACAGACCGGAAAAATTTATTTCAGACGCTTGGCCGCTTCCTGCACAAGGCTCAGGTCCGAGTACTTTTTGATATCGATCTTCTTCTTCACGAAGCCAAGCTCGCGCGTTGTATCGACGTTGCGCTGCAACGCTTCGAGATTCGGAAGCAGGTTCGGGTCACGATAAGTGTCCTGCTTTGTGAAGAGCCAGCCGAACCGCTCGGGCGGGGCCTTGGTGATCTTGGATGCGATCTGGGCGACCTCATCATGGTTCTTCGGGTCGATATACCACCGGGTGATACGGAGCATATCTTCCATGAAGTCGACCATGGCAGCGCGGTTCTTGTCGATGAATGACTTACGCGCCGTCCATACGATCATTTGCGTCACGCCGAGAGCTTCACTTTGTTTGAAGAGAATCTTGCCTTCTTCACGCAGCTTCGGGTTGAAGGCAAACGGCAAGACGGCGGGAATCAGGTCGGCTTTTTTCTCCAACAGCACGGCAGGCATTGCCGGGAGCGGGCTTTCGACCATCGTGTAGTCGCGCTTTTCCTCGAGACCGTGCTTTCTCAACATCGCGCGCATCGCCACGTCGACGGCACTGCCTCCGGCATTGGTGCCGATGACTTTGCCCTTCAGGTCTTCGACTTTGTTGATGCCGCTGTCCTTCCGGACAAAATATTCCTGCGAGTAGTAGCCAGCCACACCATCCTGGAATTCATCGGCGATGACGCGGATGTCGTCGAGCCCGGCGTTTTCAATGGCAATCGCGAGCGATGAGTAGGCGAGGTTGGAGACTTCAAGCTCGTTATTGGCGATCGCCGTGATCATCGGCGGCGTGCCTTGGTAGCGAACCGGTTCAAGTGTGTAGGACTTGCCAAGATGCTTGGCCAAATCCTTCTTTTCCAGAACGATGGACGCCCAGTTCGCGACCGGTGCCACCCACGACATACGAATTTTCACCGGCTCTGCGCTATTGGCAGTGCCGGCAAGGCCGAGCGCGCACACGCCGGCCAGCGCGAGTTTCAAAAGGCGCATGATATTCCTCCCAGTTTCGCCGGGCTTGCGCGTTCCAACTGCAAGCTTCTCGTTGCGAAGATCGAAGATTGTCGGGGCTCCAACTGATTTTGGCAAGCCTGCCAATACCGGCAAACGCCCGCCATCCGGTACACTCAGGCCGTGCTCGGCTCGTGCGCTTCCTGATGCCAGATCAACAGTCGGCGGCGGATCAGGCTCATCGCCTTGACCAGGGCATAGCCGACAACTGCAATCTCAACGATACCCGCGAACACGCTGGTGGAATTGGCGAAACGCGAAGCCGTCATCATGGCGCCGCCGAGGCCGTAGCCTCCCATCAGCATCTCCGCCACCACTGCGACAATCAGCGACAATGGCAGCGCCACCTGGAGCCCGGTCATAATCTGCGGTAACGCGGCCGGCAGGACGATCTGGTGCAGGAGCTCGCGGTTGCTTGCGCCCATATTGCGTGCGGACCAGATCAGTTCGCGCTCGACGCCTTGAATGGCGATCACGGTCGCTGCGATCACAGGAAAAATGGCATCGATGACGATGATGGTGATCTTGGAGACGTCGTAAACGCCGAGCCAGAGGATCACCACAGGGAGGAAGGCGATCTTGGGCATCGGAAATCCGACCGACACGATCGGATCGAAAAACCAGTGCGCGAAGACATTGCGCGACATTGCCATGCCGATGAGCACGCCGCCGACTGCGCAAATTGCGAAGGCAACGAGCGCGCGGTAGAGCGTCAGCGCGGTATTGATCCAAAGATCGCCGTCGATTGCGTCACTCCAGATGCGTTCAAGCACGGCACTCAACGCCGGCAGTTGGAAGGGGGTGAACGTGCCACTGCGTGCCAGCATCTCCCAGGCAATCGCCAGCGCGAGTACGGAGAAAATCCGGGCAAAGCCCCACATTAGCGTGTAAACGAGCCGCGCGGCTTTTTCCGGCACGCCATTGGGCGGCTCGCTCGCGCCCGACGTCGCTGGGATCAATCGCGCCATGCGAGCGTCCGTCTGGTTATCTGCAAATATATGCGATCGGCGGCGAAGCCCAGAAATGCCACGGTCAGCACAACCGCGTACATTCCATCGTAAGAGCCGTTGGCGCCAAGAAAGCCGATCAGATAGCCGAATCCCTTCTGCGCCACGATCAGCTCCGACGAGACCAGCAAGATGAAGGAGAGTGCGAGCGCGGTGCGGACGCCATTGAGCAGTTCCGGCATGGCGCTCGGCACCACGACGTCCCACAACATCCGCAGCCGGCTTGCCCCCATGCTGCGCGCCGACCACACCAATACCTGCTCGCTCGAACGTGCGCCATTGAATGCACCGATCGTCACGGGCAGCATGCACCCGAGGAAAATCAGCAGAATCTTTGATCCGTCGCCGAAGCCGAGCCAGATGACCGTCACAGGGATCAGCGCCGACTTTGGCAGCGGATAAAAAATTTCGACGATCGGTGCGACCAGGACGTTCACCGGCTTCCACCATGCCATGGCGATACCCACCGCGCTGCCGATCAGAATTGCCAACGCCAACCCGGCACCGGCACGATAGAGCGACGACGCGCCGTTACTGATGAGCTCGCCGTCCTTGATCATGGCGATCCCCGCGGCCACGACGTCTGACAACGGCGGCAAAGCCGTCGTCGACACGAGTTCGAGGCGCGCGACGACCTCCCAGGCGATTGCAAGCAAGAGGAGAGGAAGATAGCGGATCATAGATTGCTTCATGACCGCTTGCCTTGCGCCTTGATAGCTTCGTCCTTAACCAGATTCCAGATTTCATCGACTTTCTCGACGAAGAACTTGTTCTTGAAGATATCCGGATCGTTCTTGTGGAATTTGGTGTCGACGATCATCTTGATACGCCCCGGCCGCGCCGACATCACCGCGACACGATCGGCGAGATAGACCGCCTCCTGCACATCGTGCGTCACGAATATCACCGTCTTGGGCGTGCGCTGCCAGATACGCAGCAACTCGCTTTGCATCAGGCCTCGCGTTTGCGCATCGAGGGCGCCAAATGGTTCGTCCATCAAAAGGATCTTCGGGTCGAAGGCGAGCGTGCGCGCGATCGCCGTGCGTTGTTTCATCCCGCCGGAGAGCTGCGAGGGATAGCTGTCTTCGAAGCCCGCAAGTCCGACCAGCTCGATGAAGTCCATGGCGCGCTTCTCGCGCTCTTCCTTCGGCATGCCTTGCCGTTCGAGCCCATAGAGGATGTTGCCGCGCACGGTCTTCCACGGGAAGAGCGCAAAATGCTGAAAGACGATGCCGCGGTCGGGACCCGGGCCGGCAACTTTCTGGCCATCGATCAGGATTGCGCCAGTTTCGACCGGTAAAAATCCGCCGATGAGATAGAGCAGTGTCGACTTGCCGCAACCGGACGGTCCAAGCAGCGCGACAAACTCACGATTGGCGACCTCAAGTGAAACCTGGTCGAGCGCCAGCACCTCGCGGCCGCGCGGCGGACGATAGAGATGGTTGACCCGGTCGATCACAATCTGTGCTGCGGCAGCCATGACGGAAGGAAGCGTCCCTAACCGGTACAATCTGTCAAGCTCCGTTCGCGCTGGCCGGATGACCGGCATGTCCTATAATGCGGGACCTCTCAGTGCTTTCACGAGGAAACATCAGTGGCCAACATGCTTCTCGAAGCCCGTCGCGAGCTTGCGCTCGCAAACCGTATTGTCGCCAATGAAGGCGTGATCGATGCCTTTGGCCACGTCAGCATGCGGCACCCGGACAATCCGAGCCGCTATCTGCTGTCACGCTCGCGCGCACCCGAACTGGTGACTCCGGACGATTTCATTGAATACGATCTCAACTCCCAGCCGGAACGCGATCCGGGCGTCGGGCAATATTCCGAGCGTGTGATCCACGGCGAGATCTACAAGGCCCGGCCGGAGGTGAATTCGGTCTGCCATCATCATTGCCCGGCCTTCATGCCTTTGCTCGCAACCGGCACGAACTACATGCCGATTTTCCATTTGGGCGCCGTCGGCGGCATAAGGCCGCCGTTCTGGGATCAACGCGACGAATTCGGCGACACCAACATGCTGGTGATAAAGCCGGAGGAGGGCGCCTCGCTGGCGCGTGCTCTCGGCAAGCATTGGATGGTGCTGATGATGCGCCACGGCGTCACTGTCGCCGGCACCAGCGTGCGCGATTGCGTTTTCCGGTCGGTCTTTTCGGCGCGCAACGCGGAATATCAGGTCCGCGCGATGACGATAGGCTCCGATATCGCCACGCTTTCACCCGGCGAAACCATGTTGGCCGGCCAGATCAGTTCCAAGACCACCGGCCTCACGCGCTCATGGGAATACTGGTCAGTGCGCGTAGCCAACAAATCCGGTGGTCTCCCGGCTCAATCCGCACGCCCGGCAAGCCCGAAACGCCGCTCCACGGCTTCTCCTAAGAAATCGGGGCGAAAACGGTCCCGAAAGAAACTGCGACGCTGACAAATTCGACTTTCCCGAAGGAAGGTCCCGGTGTTCAATACTGCCCCTAAGGGGCACGCAATAAACAAAAGCATCCAGGGAGGAGAGGCATGAAATCGTTCAAGGCAATTTCCGGAATGATCGGGATTGTCATCCCGCTCGCACTCGCAGTGAGTCTGGCGGCCGCGGAAGATCAGCTCAAGGTGGCGATCGGCCAGATCAACAATTGGGAAAACCAGGCGCCCACGCTCGGACAAGATGCCGGCATCTTCAAGAAGCACGGCTTGGTGCTTGAGAATGTCGGCACTCAAGGGGCGGGTGAGACCATCCAGGCGGTAATCTCGGGTTCTGCGGATATTGGCGCCGGCGTTGGCGCTGCCGGCGCGATGCGTGCTTTCTCGAAAGGCGCACCGGTGCGCATTCTGGCGCCCGCTTTCACCGGCACTGGAGACCTGTTCTGGTACGTGAAAGCGGATTCGAAAATTCAAAGTCTGAAGGATGCCACGGCGGACAACACGATCGCCTATTCCACCAACGGATCGAGCTCGAACAATCTCGTCGTTGCATTCGTCAACGAACTCGGCGCAAAGGCCAAGCCGACGGCGACCGGTGGCCCGGCGGCGACGCTCACCGCCGTCATGTCCGGCCAGGTCGATATCGGCTGGGCGGCGCCGCCGTTCGGCCTTCAGGAGATCAAGGAAGGGAAAATCCGCATCGTCGCGCATGGCAGCGATGTGCCGTCGCTGCGTGGGCAAACGGTTCGGACGCTGATCGTCAATGCGAACTCGCTGAAGACCAAGCATGACGCGATCATGCGTTTTATGGATGCGTACCGGGAGTCCGTGGACTGGATGTATTCCGATCCGAAGGCTGTCGAAATGTACTCGGCCAAGATTCATAGGCCGGTTGATCTGCTGAAGGATTCGATGGCCAAATTCCAGCCGAAAGAAACTCTGCAGACGGACAAGTTCGCCGATCTCGACGGCGCCATCGCCGATGCGGTGAAATTGAAATTCCTGGAAAAGCCTTTGACCAAGGAACAGATCGCGGAATTGCTGCAGATCCCGCCGCGCAAAAAATAAAATTTATGGCGCGAAATGAAAACGGGCCGCTGCTTGAGCAGCGGCCCGTGCGTTTAGACTGAATTCCGTATTACGCCTTCTTCTTCTTTGCCTTTTTCTTGCCGCCGGCCGCCTTGGCCGCTTTGCATTCAC
>DATGDN010000275.1:0-6829 GCA_035310865.1 Pseudolabrys sp.
CCGCGGGATCAAAAGCCTCGGCCAGTCGCGCAAGGTTCGGCTTCACGCCATCGATCCAGATGGTGTCGGAATTGATATGAAAAAACGGCGCATCGCCCAGCTCGGGCAACGCTTTCCTGACGCCGCCGCCGGTGCCGAGCAGCAGTCCGCGCTCATCGGAAATGACAATGCGAGGTAGGGTCCGGCGCGCAAGGTGTTGCGACACCTGATCGGCGAAGTGGTGCACGTTGACGACGGCTTTCTCGACGCCCGCCTCAGCGAGCCGGTCGAGCACATGGTCGATGAGCGGCTTGCTGGCCACTTTCACCAGTGGCTTCGGCATCGTGTCGGTCAGCGGACGCATCCGTGTGCCGAGCCCGGCAGCCAGCACCATGGCGCAACGCGGCGTGTCTTTCGGCGGTGCGCTCATATGTCAGACCTTCAATGCCGGCACGTTGGTGCGGTACCAGGCGGCGAGCGCCGCCAAAGACGGGTGTGCCAGCGATCTTTGCAAGTAACCCCAGACTCTCGGCATATGACAGAGATATTGCGGCTTATGGTCCCGCCGTTCGAGTCTGGCAAAGATGCCGAGAATTTTTGACGCCCGCTGCGCGGCCAATGTCGCATAGGCGCGCGCGAACTCCGATGCCTCGAAGGGACCTTTCTTCATCCGCGCACGCACGTATCGCGACAGCAATGCGATTTCCATCATTTCCGGTACATCGACACGCGCGTCCTGCAGCAGCGAAGCAAGATCGTACGCGGCCGGTCCCATCACCGCATCCTGAAAGTCGAGCAGCCCGACGCGCGCGATGCCTTCGCGTTCAGGCAACCACAATAGATTGGGAGAATGAAAATCACGCAGCACCCAGGTCTGTGCGCCGCTCGTCAAAGGCAGAAGCACTTCCCGCCAGTGCGAGCGATAGGCGTTGCGTTTGATATCGTTAATTTTGACATCGAGCTTAGGCAGATACCAGTCGAGCAACAGCTCGGCTTCGATCAGAAACGCCTCCATATCGTAAGGCGGCAATTGATAATCGACACCCGGCTCCACCGGAACCACGCCTTGCGGAGGATCGCCGTGCAGCTCGGCGAGCAGATCGGTGGCAGCCTCGTAACGAGCTTCAATGGGCTTGGGCGGATCAGTTTCGACAAAAAGCTCATCGCCCAGATCCTCGATGACCACCAGTCCAGCTTCACGGTCCGCAGCGAAGATGGCCGGCGCCGAGAAACCGCGCCCGCGCAGGGCATGAGCCATGGCGATGAAAGGCGTGACGTTTTCGGCCAGATGCGCGATCGCGCTGTAAGGCTTGCCATCGCGCACGGGCGGGCCATCCGGCCGCTTCGGCGAGTTCATCAGTATGTAGCTTGCGCCGTCGCGCACCAGCCGCTCATAACTACGCGTGGAGGCATCACCCTGGATGCGCCGGCGCGTCGCCCGGCCATAACCGGACCGATCAAGGAATCGCCGCATCGCAACGATCCGTTCGATACGCGGCGCGGTCCGGCCGTAGCCGGTGATGCGGGCATTGCGCGCATTGGGGCCCTGTTGCGGAGCCAAGGTGAACGCGATGTCGATCCGGTCGGGTGGCAACAATGCGCCGGCGCGGTCGGGCCACTCCAATACCAGTACGGCACCCTCTGCCGCGTCGTCGAGACCGATCTCGGCAAGCTCCGCGGGACCCGATAACCGGTAGAGATCGGCGTGGACCAGGGTGAAACGCGGCAGGACGTAAGTCTGTGTGAGCGTGAAAGTCGGACTCGGGACCTCGATGTTTTCATCACCGGCAAAGAAACGGATCAGCGCGCGGGCAAAGGTGGTCTTGCCTGCGCCAAGTTCGCCGGACAGCGTGATCACATCGCCGGGTTCGATCACCGCGGCGACGTCCGCCATCAGCCGATACGTGCCTGCCTCGTCGGCCAGCGCCGCCATGAAACTGTAGTTGCCGGGCGCGGTGGGAAACATCGAATCATCCGTTGCACGGACAGTTCATTTTTTCGCAAGCCCGGCGCGCTCGACGATTTCCTTCCAGATCGGCATTTCGCGAACCATGCGCGCATGCAAGTCATCCGGTCCTTCATATGTCACCAAAAACCCGGCCTTGATCATCTTCTCCTTGACGTCAGGCTTCTGCAGGATCACCCGCGTCTCTTCGCTGAGCCGTTTTATGATGTCGGGCGGCGTGCCCGCCGGCGCAAGAAACATTTGCGACGTCTCCACTACCGCGTTGGGGACACCGGCCTCCTGCATCGTAGGCACGTCGGGCATGTCGACCCAGTGTTCGGCGCCGGTTTGCGCAAGCGCCTTCAGCGTGCCGGAGCGGATGTGGCCGATCAGCCCTGCGATACTGACTGAGGCGATATCGGTTGTCCCCTGTAATGCGGCCTGAAGCGATGGTGCGGCGCCACTATATGGCACGTGCGTCATGTCGATATCGGCGCGCAGCTTCAACAACTCGACCGCCAGTTGGGACACGCTGCCTAGTCCGGCCGTCGCGTATGTGATCTTGCCCGGATTGGCCTTCGCTTTCGCAATCAGGTCCGCAATGCTCGTAATGCCAGAAGCTGGCCGCGTGATGATGGCATTAGGCGCCGCCCCAAGATAGGCGATCGGCGCGAAGTCCTTGAGCGGATCGTAGGCCACCTTGGTGACGCTCGGATTGATCAGCACCACGCCCGTGACAACCACCAGGGTATAGCCATCTGGTGCGGCGCGTGCACCGGCGGCTAGACCGATGTTACCCACGGCGCCGGCGCGATTCTCGACGATGACATTCTGTCCCAGCTTTGGGACCAGCTCGGCTGCCAGCAGTCTGCCGAGCAAATCGTTGGGCCCACCCGGAGGAAACGGAACGATGATCGTGATGTTGTGCTCGGGCCACGCGGCGCGAGCGGCGCCAGAGGCGAGAAGAGCGCCGGCGAGCATGAGCCCGGCACAGAGGCAGAGCTTGATGCGCCGTGCGACCAGATCACATTTCATTTTCATATGCGTCCTCCCGCTGGCCGGCGCATTGAGTTCTTCGGCCGACATTTATTCGATTGCGATGGAATGTTAGTTGAGCGCCCTCACGCGCGCCAGCGTGTAAAGGCAACTGCTGTCATGCAGCGGTTCGCTTTGCAGTTTGCTGCACCGGAAACACACAGGTGACCGTGGTGCCTTGTCCGTGCGTCGAATCGATCGCGACGGTGCCGCCATGCAGTTCGACGAACGAGCGAACCAAAGAGAGGCCAAGGCCCGGCCCGCGGTGCTGCGAGCCTCTCGAATCTGTCTCGAACCAGTCGAAGACGCGATCCTTGGCCTCCGGCGCGATTCCCGGGCCGTGATCGGTCACGCTGAACGCCACGGCATCCGCGCGCCGTTCCGCGACCAGCGTCACCGTCTCGCCGGGAGGCGAGAACCCGACCGCGTTTGAAAGCAGATTGAACAAAATCTGCCGCAACCGCCGTTCGTCGATGATGAAGCTGCCGATATTCGCGGGCGAGCGGATGTCGAGCGCAATGCGATTCCTCACCAGGCGGTCCTGCACGCCTTCCGCGGCGGCCTCCATGCTGGCCCGGATATCGACATCGGTCAGGTTCAGTGTCATGGCCCCGGCATCGATGGTTGCAAGATCCAGGATGTTGTTGATGAGCGCCAGCAGTGCGTTGGTCGAGGCGGTGATGTAACCCAGATATTCCGTCTGCTTCGGATTGAGATGGCCGAATGCGGGGTCGCCGAGCAAATTGGCGAAGCCGATGATGTTCGTGAGCGGCGAACGCAGCTCGTAAGATACATGGTGGACGAAATCGACCTTGATCGAATCGGCGGTTTCCAGCGCCTCATTTCGTTCGCGCAATGCGCGCTCGACATTCACCGTGTCGGTCGTGTCCTGGAAGGCAACCAATGTGGCGCCGTCCGGCAGGGGCACGGTGGCGAGTTCGATTACCGCTCCATCGCGCCGCTCGATGCGGGCAGCGATCGGTTCCCGGTTGTCGATGGCGGTCACTGCCGCCCGAAGATTTCGCCAGATTGCATTGTCATCATGGAGTGCCTGGCACCAGGCCGTCACCGCTTCGATGTGTGGATGCTGATCGAGCGCGTCATGCGACAACTTCCACATGCGCTGGAATGCCGGGTTGTGCAGCCGTACGCGGCCATCGCTTCCGAAAACAGCCACGGCTTCGGCCAGATGATCGAGTGTTTCGCTCTGGACCTTGATCAGTGCATCGTAGCGGCGATGCATGTCGAGCCGCTCGGTCACGTCGTCGTATAAATACGTCACGCCGCCTTCCGGATTCGGTGTGGTGATGACGCGCAGTGTACGCCCGTCGGGCAGGTGCCACGTGTGCTCTTTCGGCTCCACCGCACGGTAGGCTTCGTACAGCTGCTGCCTCCATTGGCGGAAATCCTGCTCTTCCGGCAGCTTGCGTTTGCTGCGCAGGATATCGAGCAAGGCGGCATCGGTCGGGGTCTGATCGAGGAAGCCCGCATCGAGCTCGAACAGGGAGCGGAAGGCTGCATTGTAGAATGTCAGCTTGCGATCGATATTGAAAACGGCGACGCCGGTCGCGAGCTGATCGAGCACGCGCCGGTGTGCTTCGGTCATGCGCGCAAGTTCCGCGCGCATGGCTTCAGCCTCGGTCCGATCGATGGCCATGCCCGCACTGCCGGCGCCACTCGATGTATCAATCACATCGAACACGCGGCGGACGCCTGCGGTGATCGCCTGCACGCGTCCGACATAGGTCTCCCCGCTTGCACGGGCATGAGCGACTTCCGTGCGCGCGGTCTGGTCCAGCAGCTCAAGTTCGCGAGCGATGGCATCGATGGGATTTTCCGCTTCCACCGCGCGGGCATAGGCCGAATTCACGAAGATCAGCCGTCCGGCCGCGTTGCGGGCCCAGACCGGCGCTGACAGGGAATCGAGAAGCGACCTCATCATTTCGACGTCGTTCAGCAATTCATCGTGGCGTGCGGCAAGATCCAGCAACTCCTGCTCAATTCCGCCGACGTCGCGCAGGCGCAGAATGGCGCGGCCGGCAATGACGCGCCCTTCGGTTTCAACAGGATGTCCGATGCGGCTGGTCAGCGTCATGGCAAAGCCGCGGCCTTCGCTGCGCAGTGAATCGACAGCCTGCTCCATGCGGCGTGCGGCCGACGGCTCCAGCCAGGTGCCGAATGCGAGCACGCGTTCTCCCGTGGCGCCTGGAGCAAGCATCGCGGGATCGCCGATGATCTCTGGATGTTCGGAGGCTGCAGGCCAGGTCACAAGAACTTGCGGCTCCGACAGCAACAGGGCCTTGAGCCGGTCAACGTCGGCTCGCAATGCGGCAACCTCATCGCGAGCGTCGGTTTCGGCACGGTCTGTATTTTTTTGTACGCGGCGCAGGACAACGGTCGCGAGCAATGCAAACCCCAGCAGGGCGAGAACGAGAGTCAATGCTGTGATCTCTTGCTGCCGAAGCGCCGCCACCGCGCGCTGCAGAGCGTCAACGACCGTTGCGCCAAGCCGCGTTTCGGCGCGAGCCGGCGTGCCTGGTAAGTTCGAAAGACTTGCGATGACGAAGGCGGCGAGGAATCCGCCTCGCCACGGACGAGAACGCAGCCTCTCGTTCGCCGCCCGGATTGGCTCCGGCATTCAGTGCTTGCCCCAGGGATGCGGCGGCGTCCGCCACGCCGTTCCGCGAATCGTTTGACTTTACCCCCAAGGCGAATCGGGCCGAAAGAGTCCAGACCGTGAACAGCGTTGGCAGAGAGCCCGGTTTTCGCCCTTGCGCGCTATTTCAAGGCTTCGGCGCGCCTGATCATGTCGCCGATAACGATTCGTCCCAGCGCCGCCGAGAACGTTCATTCGGTTTCGGCCAGAGCGGGCCGGATGACCTCGTTAACCAGTGCCGAGCCGGGGAGTGGCGGCTCGTCGGCTTCCTCGACTGCGCTCGCGGCGCGCAAGATATCGTCGGCTGAAATCTGATCACCCGCGCGCCCAAGCTCGTAGCCCGCCGTGCGGTCCGCGAATACCTTTGAGAATCCCATCCCGGACGAGGGCTTGCAACACCGGCTCAAGATGGCGAGGCGGCAGTCGATGGCGCGCGGCAATCGTTTTGGCCGACACTGGACCGGCATTGGCGTTGATGGCGATGTCGACGACAGCTGCGATGGCAAGTATGCCCCTGCGCGGCACCACTGACATTTGTTGTTCGAACCCCGGTTGCAACAATTCTACGCGGTATAGTCTACTCTCGGGGTGCGTCCAGTTTGCAGGGTCCGACATATTGCTTCAACTTCCGGTCGAGCCAAATCCTCCGCTTCCGCGCGAGGTTTTTTCGAGAGATGCGGTTTCGACAAAATGAGCGCGCACAACTGGCGCGATAACCAGTTGGGCAATCCGCATCCCGCGAGAGACGACTACTGATTCGCTGCCGAGATTCACGAGCAGGACCTGGATCTCGCCGCGGTAGTCAGCGTCGATTGTGCCGGGCGCGTTGAGGATGGTAAGGCCATGCCGGGCCGCGAGTCCCGAGCGGGGTCTCACCTGCGCTTCGTAACTTTCCGGAAGTGCAATCGCCAGGCCGGTCGGAACGAGTACGCGAGCGCCCGGCGCTAGCGTTACAGGCGCGGCGGATGGTACGGCTGCAAGCAAGTCGAGTCCCGCTGCGTGTTCACTTTGATACGACGGTAATGCCAAGTCGTCGCCGTGCGCGAGCCGCATCACTCGGACTTCGATGACGCTCACGGCTTGGCTCCGTCGAGCGCTTCTGCAATTCGAGCGACGAGCAATGCCGCCACCTCGTCCTTGCTGTGTGGCGGCCAGGTTTCCACACCTGAGGTGCGGACAAGAGTGATCGTGTTCCGGTCACCGCCCATCACGCC
>DATGDN010000276.1:0-1729 GCA_035310865.1 Pseudolabrys sp.
TCGCACCGATGATGATCAAGGAGCACATGGAGGTTCTCGGTTCCGACGGCGTACATGTGGGCACCGTGGACCATCTCGAAGGTCGAGATCAGCTGAAACTGACCAAAGCCGACTCCGATGCGGAGGGTGAGCACCATTTCATTCCGCTCGCCTGGGTCGATCACGTCGACGAGCACGTTCACCTCAAACAATCCGGCGCCGAAGCCAAAGCCAGGTGGAAGACCCACTAGTGGTCTGATTCAATCGGGCGATTCCCAAATCGTCCGAAGCAGTTCAAGCTCTCATGATGAGAGCGGGAATTACGGTCAAGGTCACGCCGGACGATCGCCGTCGGCTTGAGGCGATTGTGTCCGATCGCAACGCGCCGCAGAAGCATGTCTGGCGCGCCAAAATCATCCTTGCAACGGCCGACGGCTGCGGCACGTCCGAGATCATGCGCCGATCCGGCAAGGCCAAGCCGGTGGTGTGGCGCTGGCAGGCTCGTTTCATGGCCGAAGGCGTCGAAGGGCTCACGCGCGACAAGACGCGCAAACCCGGCAAGCCGCCGCTGCCGGCGGCCACGGTGCAGCGGGTGGTCGATTTGGCGCTCTCTGCGCCGCCGGGAGAAGCCAGCCATTGGACCGGCCGGATGCTGGCGAAGGCGGCGGGCGTGAGTTTGCGATCGGTGCAACGCATCCTTGAGGCCCATCAACTCGCCCCCCATCGCATCCGAACGTTCAAGCTGTCGAACGATCCCAAGTTCGCAGAGAAACTCAAGGACATTGTCGGCCTCTACGTCGACCCGCCCGCTCATGCGGTGGTCCTCTCGGTCGACGAAAAGAGCCAAATCCAGGCGCTCGACCGCACCCAGCCGGGCTTGCCGATGAAACCGGGCCGCGCCGGCACGATGACGCATGACTACAAGCGCCACGGTACCACGACGCTGTTTGCTGCCCTCAATGTCCTCGATGGCACCGTCATCGGGCAAAACATGAAACGACACCGCCATCAGGAGTTCATCCGCTTCCTCAACGCCATCGAAGCGCGGGTGCCGAAGCGAAAGGCGATCCATGCCATCGTCGATAACTACGCTACCCATAAACATCCCAAAGTGCGTCAATGGCTGGCCCGACACCCCCGCTGGACCTTCCACTTCACTCCGACCTC
Organism: Pseudolabrys sp.; assembly: GCA_035310865.1. Classification (GTDB taxonomy): domain Bacteria; phylum Pseudomonadota; class Alphaproteobacteria; order Rhizobiales; family Xanthobacteraceae; genus Pseudolabrys. Next base: position 1,147 of record DATGDN010000276.1, read on the forward strand.
CGCATCTTGGCTCAATGCGGTCGAGACTTTCTTCGCCAAGCTCACCAGAAGGCGACTCATTCGCGGCGTCTTCCGATCTGTCGGCGATCTCAAGGCCGCCATCAATCGCTTCGTCCTGGAAACCAATGCCGAACCAAAACCCTTCATCTGGACCGCAGATCCCAACCGCGTCCTCGCCGCTGTCAAACGCGGGAAACAAACGTTAGAGTCGATCCACTAGCAACTATATCATTCTAGTGTGGCTTTGGATTTGACGTTCCTATGAATGAACTCGCGGCAATGCTGATAGGAACGTCAAATCCTCCACACTAGCATTCCCGCGCTCTGAACATTCAAAAAAAGCCACGGGAGGATGCGCATGGCGGCTTCGCGGGCAAAATGCATCATGACGGCTGCGCTGTTGACCGCCGCCGCCCCGTTGCCGGTGGCGACGCGCGCGGCGCCATCGCTCGATTACGATTTCTTCAAGACACGCGTGCAGCCGATCTTCCTGCAGAAGCGCGACGGCCATACCCGTTGCTACGTCTGCCACGCCGAGAGCAACAACGCCTTCCGGCTCGAGCGGCTCTCCCCCGGCGCAGTC
>DATGDN010000277.1:0-8200 GCA_035310865.1 Pseudolabrys sp.
CGCGACCTCTGGAACCCAGCGGTATCTCGCGGAACAGGGGGTCGAAACCGCCAAGATCAACAAGGTATTGGAAGGCCGGCCCCACATCGTAGATGCCATCAAAAACGGCGGTGTTCAGCTTGTTTTCAACACCACCGAGGGGACCGCGGCGCTGGCCGACAGCCGGTCCCTCCGTCACGCGGCCCTCTTGCATAAAGTGCCGTACTACACCACTCTTTCGGGGGCCGTTGCGGCAGCGCAGGGCATTAAGGCCTATCTCGAGGGCGACCTCGAGGTGCACACGCTGCAAAGCTACTTCGGCGGCCGGGACTGAACGCCTTTTTTGGCCGAGCAGACCCGGGCGGCGGCACGAGTGAGGCCGGAAAAATTACGGTCGCGGCATCAGGTGAGGCTGGCCGCGACGGGCTTTTTTGACCGGCCCTCTCACATGACTCCGGTATCGCGGGAGACCGTGGCCGGAGTCGTATTACGAGTCGATTGAACGGGAATTGACGGTGAAAGGTGCTTGGCGGCGCTGAAGTCGCTCAGTTTGGTTCGAGCGCCCGCCAGGAGGAGATGAGACGATGGACAAGATTCCAATGACGGCAGCGGGTTACACCGCGCTGGAAACCGAATTGAAGCACTGCCAGCAGGTTGAGCGGCCGCGCATCATCCAGCAGATCACCGATGCGCGCACGCACGGCGATCTGTCGGAGAATGCCGAATATCATGCCGCCAAGGAAGCGCAGTCGCTCAACGAAGGCCGCATTGCGGAGCTCGAAGACAAGCTCGCGCGCGCCGACGTGATCGACGTCTCGAAGCTGTCGGGCGACAGCATTACCTTCGGCGCGACCGTCACGCTCATCGACGAGGACACGGACGAGAAGAAAGTCTGGCAGATCGTCGGCGAGCCCGAGGCCGACGCCAGGAAAGGCCGCATCTCTGTCACCTCGCCGCTCGCCAAGGCACTGATCGGCAAGACCAAGGGTGCCTCGGTCGAGGTCAACACGCCGGGCGGCGCCAAGGCCTACGAGATCAAGAAGATCGAGTGGAAGTAGCAGCTATCGCCGGATCAAACGTCATCGCCGGGGTTGGGCCCGGCGATTTTTTCTGACGAGCCGGCAAGCCCATCTCAACGGCTCCGACACCGACTGGCGGCTGAGTGAGCTCGACCGACAGTACGCCTTATTCAATCAGCGTTCTTATTGCGATGTTGTTGTCGGTTGGCTGGCCGCCCGCAGGCGGGTATGCGAAGGCCTCTTCGGTTGCAATCAGGAATCTGCAACGACTGATCAATTCAAAATTCCAGACAACTTCAACAGCGCTAGAGAACGAATTTTTTGCTCAACGCGACCAAGATTGGTTCGCAGTTCAGAGTCAAAAAGAGAAGACGCTGGCCGAAGCGACGCGACGATTCAAGCCGCAGCCTTATCTGCAGTTGGCTCAGACTTATCGCACTGCGGGGTATAGAGCTGCGACGCGCAACGTTCTCGTGCGACTTGAACGTAATGAAACACGTTATAGCGACATCAGACTGATCGTGATTCTCTGGCGCTGGCTGCTCGATCTCACCATACAATATGGCCATGCGTTGTCGCGACCGATCATCATCTTGGCTGTTTGGGCCGTGGTAAGCGCGGCCATTTTTGAGGGTGCAGCAAAAAAATTGTTCCGCTCAAAGAGAATTCCTCAATTGGCACTGAGAGCAAAAGCCGTATGGTGCCTGAGTTCAACTCGCTAATCTTTGCAATTGATACGTTACTGCCGATCGTCGACTTCAATCAGAAAAAAGGCTGGACTGTAAATCCTATCAGTTCGTCCGGAGCCCACGATCCCGCTGGCTCGATCGGCGCGTTCAAGGCTTGTTGGGTTTGGCGTCAAATTCCGGAACGCTGGGCACCTGCACTATTGATCTTTAATACGTTCTTCGGCTGGTTGATGACCACTCTGTTCGTCGCAGGAATCAGCGGTCTGATCCGAACCAGCCGGGATTAGCCGGGCTCAGCCGCTTATCTCCATCGGCACCATCGCCGCAGCCTTGGAGTTGCGCAGCGTAAGCGAGGTCTTCACGTTGCGCACGTTCGGCGCGGCGGTGAGCTTCTCGACGAAGGCCTGGAAAGTCTTCAGATCGGGCGCGACACACTTGAGCACGAAATCGATTTCGCCCGAGAGCATCCAGCACTCGCGCACGAGCGGCTGCGCGCGTACGAACTTCTCAAAGGCCATCAGATCGGCTTCCGCCTGGCTCGACAGGTGGACCATCGCGAAAACCGTCACCTCGTAGCCAAGCTTCTTTTCATCGAGCAGCGCGCGATAACCCTTGATGTAGCCCGCTTCCTCCAGCGCTCGCACGCGGCGCAGGCACGGAGGTGCCGAAATGCCGACGCGACTCGCCAGCTCGACATTGGTGATGCGGCCGTCGTCCTGCAGCTCCTTCAGGATCTTGCGGTCGATGGCATCGAGTCGGGCGGGCACGAATGAGACTCCACAACGTCCGGCCGGAATGGCCGCGAACATTCATACCGCGAAATAATATTTCGCGAAACAATATTGCGCGCTCGGTGGATCGTGATTGCATGACCGGCCACACCTGTGGGCGCGACGGGTTGCGTATCTTGCATAGCTCGACCGAAAGCCATACATCGGGCGGGGCAAAAGAGGCCGGCATGTCCGGCCCCGCCCGCGGTGCCCAGCACGCCCGCGACGCCCGCCAGGGGGGCGGAAATTAGACAATGACAAAGACCACCCACGCCAAGGTCGTGATCATCGGCTCGGGACCAGCCGGCTACACCGCTGCGATCTACGCGGCGCGCGCCATACTGGAGCCGATCTTGATTCAAGGCGTGCAGCCCGGCGGCCAGCTCACCATCACCACCGACGTCGAGAACTACCCCGGCTTCGCCGATGTCATCCAGGGTCCCTGGCTGATGGAGCAGATGCAGGCGCAGGCCGAGCACGTCGGCACCCGTATCGTCACCGACCACGTGAACAAGGTCGAGCTGGCACAGCGACCGTTCAAGCTGATCTGCGATTCCGGCGACATCTACCTCGCCGGTGCGCTCATTATCGCGACCGGCGCGCAGGCGCGCTGGCTTGATCTGCCATCCGAGCAGAAATTCAAAGGCTACGGCGTCTCGGCCTGCGCGACCTGCGATGGCTTCTTCTATCGCAACAAGGAAGTGATCGTGGTCGGCGGCGGCAACACCGCGGTCGAAGAGGCGCTATTTCTCACCAATTTCGCTTCCAAGGTCACCGTGGTGCACCGGCGCGATGCATTCCGTGCTGAAAAGATTCTTCAGGACCGGCTGTTCAAGCATCCCAAGATCGAAGTGGTCTGGGACAGCATGCTCGAAGATGTCACCGGGGCCGAGAATCCGCTCAAGGTCAGCGGCGTGAAGCTCAAGAACGTAAAGACCGGTGCAGTCACCGAACGCCGCGTTGATGGCGTGTTCATCGCGATCGGCCACCAGCCGGCCTCGGAGCTGTTCACCGGCCAGGTGCAGATGAAGCCGTCCGGCTACATCGTGACCGAGGGACATTCCACGGCCACATCGGTGCCGGGCGTATTCGCGGCCGGCGACGTGACCGACGACATCTATCGTCAGGCGGTGACCGCTGCCGGGCAAGGCTGCATGGCCGCGCTCGAAGCGGAGAAGTATCTGGCCGCGCATGAACATCGCCGCGCGGCGGCTGAGTAGATCATGGCACCGAACGTCACGATGGATTGGGACAAACTGAAGGTGTTTCACGCCGCCGCCGAAGCCGGCTCGTTCACGCATGCCGGCGAACGGCTCGGCTTGTCGCAGTCGGCGGTTTCGCGGCAGGTCTCCGCGCTCGAATCCGAGCTTTCAGTGTCGCTTTTCCACCGCCACGCGCGCGGACTGATCCTCACCGAACAGGGCGAGTTGCTCTACCGCACGGCGCATGAAGTGTTCATGAAGCTCGAGGCGGCACGCACCAAGCTCACCGACAGCCGCGAGCGGCCGAACGGCGAGCTGAAGGTGTCAACCACGCCGGGCATCGGCGTGCACTGGCTGACGCCGCGGCTGGGCGAATTCCTCGACCTTTATCCCGACATCCACATTACGCTCATCACGACGGATGAAGAGCTGGATCTGGCGATGCGCGAAGCCGACGTCGCGATCCGGCTGCGCCAGCCAACGCAACCCGACCTCATTCAGCGCAAGCTCTTTTCAGTGCACTCGCACGCTTATGCCTCGCCCGACTATTTGAAACGGTTCGGCACGCCCCGCGCGCACGAGGATCTCGACAAACACCGCATTGTTCTTCTCGGCGGCGGCGTCGTGCCGGCGCATCTGCAAAATCGAAGATGGCTGCTCGAGATCGGCCGCGACGGCAAAGGGCCGCGCGCGCCGCATCTGACCGTCAATAACGTGCTTGGTGTCTTGCGCGCATGCCAACGCGGGCTCGGCATCGCGATGCTGCCGGACTATCTGGTCGAGGAAAACGGCGGCCTGGTCCAGCTTTTCGGCGAATCCGACACGCTCGCGATGGATGCCTATTTTGTCTATCCCGAGGAACTCAAGTCGGTCGCGCGCATCCAGGTTTTCCGCGACTTTCTGGTGGCGAACGCGCAGCGCTGGCACTTTTAGTTTTTCTTTTCTGCAATTTTCGCCAGCGACAAAATCGCAATTGCTGCCGCCATTTGGTCTGCTGCCCACCGATTGCGATTGCGCATGGCTGTCATGCGGCCATCGGCGTTGATGCTGAGTGCTCGGCTTCGCATACTAACCACTCGCTGTTGCGCCGGATGCGTATCCTCCCAGAATCACCGGTGCGCAGCATGTTCCCCTCTGGAAGATGTGCCGGCCCCCACGCCGGCAATTACTGAAACCGGGCCCCTGTAGGGCCCGGTTTTTTCATCATCGTGCGTTTTCACTAGCGAAAACGCGCGATAAAATATGCGAGTTCGACAATCTGCTGGTCGCTCACGGGCGCCAGCACTTCGGCCATGGCACCATCGTAGCCATGCCGCGCGTTGCTCTTGTAGTCACGCAATGTCTTCAGCAGATAGTCTTCGCGCTGATCGGCGATGCGCGGAATATTGTCGCGTCCGGCCAAGTCCAGACCGTGACAGCTGTTGCACCTGTTCTGCGTGATCAGCACCCGGGCTGCCTGCATGCGCGCAGCGTCACCTGAATCTGCCGGCGGCCTCGGCACCGGCAGCTTGGCAACGTAATCGGAGAAACTGCGAAGGTCGTCATCCGTGAACCCCTTGGTCATCTCGCTCATGACCTGGATCATCGGATCGTCTTTCTTGGCCGGCGACGCGCGCTGCTGCTCGCGAAACAGATAAAGCTGGATCAGCAAATAAGGTGCCGGTTGTCCGCCCAGCGAGGGGATTTTCGCCGTTTCCGATTGGCCGGTCTCGCCATGACAGGCAAGACAAGGCGCCGCGCGTTCGGCGATGTTTTCGCCGCGCACCGATTGGCCGACAAGGCAAAACAACAGCGCCGCAGCCGCGGCACGATGCGCGGAATTCGTCATCTTCATATTTTGCAACCGGGTCGAAAACGGCCGGGAGCAAGTAGCCCCCGGCCGTTGCTCACGTTACCGGCCGGCGACCTTCGCCTTGCCGTAAGTGATGCGATAGATCGCGCCGTTCCAGTCGTCGGAAAGCAGCATCGAACCGTCCTTCATAATCTCCACGTCCACCGGGCGGCCGATATAGCTATTGTTCTCGAGGAACCCGGTGATGAATGGCTCTGACGACTTCACTGTGCCGTCCTTGTTCAGGAAGATGGCAATGACGTCACCGCCAAACTTCTTCGACCGGTTCCAGGAACCATGGCGGGCGAGGAAGATGGCGTTCTTGTATTTTGCCGGGAACATCTTGCCCGTGTAGAAGCGCAATCCCAGACCGGCCGAATGCGGTCCGGTCAGCATAACGGGCGGCTCGAATTCGCTGCAAGCGTGTCCCCATCCAAATTCCGGATCGGGCAGATTGCCTTGATAGCAATAGGGTGACCCGAAATGCTGGCCGACCTTGGTGACGCGGTTGAGTTCGTCCTGCGGCACGTCCTCCGACATCCAGTCGCGGCCGTTGTCGGAGAAGTAGAGCTGCTTGTTCACCGGATTCCAGTCGAAGCCGACCGAGTGGCGCACGCCAATCGCGACCACTTCGGCGCCGGTGCCGTCGAGATTGATGCGGCGGATCTGGCCGTGGTCCTTGTCATGCAGCACGTTGTTGCCCGGCTGGCCGACCTCCAGATAGAGCTTGTTGTCGGGACCGACGGCGATGAACTTCCAGCCGTGCGCCTCGTCCTTCGGCAGATCGTTGTAGATCACCGTCGGCTTCGGCGGATTGTCGAGAGCGTCCTCGACCTTGTCGATCTTGGAGATCTGCGACAGCTCGGCGATGTAGAGCGTGCCGTTCTTATAGGCGAGCCCGTTCGGCCGGTAGAGGCCCTGCCCGACGATCTTCAACTCGGTCTTGTCGTCCTTCTTGACGATGGCGGTGACCTTGTTGCCGAAACGGGTGCCGACGAAGACGGTGCCCTTGTCGCCGACGCGCAGCGAGCGGCTATTGGCAATGCCGCTGGCATAGACCTCGATGTTGAAGCCGGGCGGAAGCTTGAGCTTGGCCGTTGGCAACTTGTCGGCCGGAGCCGGGAGCGGCGGCGGGGCAACGGGCGCGAGCTTGGCCGCGGCCGCGCTGCCTTCCGGCCGGCCGATCAACGGCGAGCCCGGCGGGAGCGGTTGTGCGGCAGGCGCTGCAGCGGGCGGCGCCGATGCAGGCGGTTGCTGCGCGAATGCCGGAGCGGCAAAAAGAATGCCGGCGATCGTGCCGGCGAGCAAAATAAAACGCTGAGCCGAGACGCACGGAATCATCGAAGACCTCCCTGGTGCAGAGGTGCGTGACTCACGTGGTCCAATCGAGAACGGCCCCGGAGCGCGCCCCCCGTTACGGCAAGTCTCCAACATTTCACCTACCCGTTGCAATCGGGGGTCTGGCCGATTCCGCTAGTCAGGTAGTCCGGTAGCTGTAGGCCATATCCTCGCGCGCCTCCGCCCTGACTAACGCGTGCCGGGGCGAGAGATGACAGACGGGATCGGTGGCGCGCGCATCGCCTGCAATCAGGAACGCCTGGCATCGGCAGCCGCCGAAGTCCTGTTCACGGCGTTCGCAGGACCTGCACGGCTCCTGCATCCAATCGGTGCCGCGGAATGCGGAGAATGCCGGCGAAGCACGCCAGATCTCGCTGAGCGAATGCTCACGCACATTCCAGAACTCAAGGCCGGGAATGACTTCGGCGGCGTGGCAGGGAAGCACCTTGCCGGCCGGTGTCACATTGAGTGAGCGGCGGCCCCAGCCGCCGACGCAAGGCTTCGGAAACCGGGCATAGTAGTCGGGCACAACCGCATCGATGACGATGCGGCCGTGATGGCGGTCGCGCAACATGTCGACCTGGCGCACGGCTTCATCCACTTGCGCACGAGACGGCATCAAGGCCGCCCGATTTTTCATCGCCCAACCGTAATATTGGACATGGGCGATTTCGACGCGGCTGGCGCCGAGGGACAACGCCAATTCCACCATCGGCTCGATGCGCCCGATGTTGGCACGATGCACGACCATATTGACGGTCAACGGCAGCCCAAGACGCACGACTTCCGCGGCGATCGCACGCTTGCGTGCGGACGCGCCTCTATAGCCGGCGATGTGGTCGGCAGATACCGCGTCGCTATCCTGTATTGAAATCTGCACGTGATCGAGCCCGACATCGCCAAGCGCTGCAAGCGTTTGCGGCGTCAGCCCGACGGCCGAAGTAATCAGATTGCTGTAAAGACCGGCCTCGCGCGATGCCCTGACGATATCGGGCAGGTCACGGCGCGCCGCTGGCTCGCCGCCCGACAAATGCACCTGCAATACACCGAGTGCGGCGGCTTCTCGAAAAACGCGCGCCCAGGTCGCCGTATCGAGCTCGTCGTCGCGCTTGTCGAGCGCCAGGGGGTTCGAGCAGTAAGGGCACCCGAGCGGACAACGATGCGTCAACTCGGCAAGGAGACCGAGAGGTGCGGGCACTACACCGGGCGCGGCCACTTTCAGAGCTCCAGCAATTTCTTGTCTGCCAATGAACCCAGCAGTTTAGTCACGTCGGCATGGATGCGCTCGCGCGGAGCCGCAAAGGCCTTGGCAAGGTTGTCGACGATTTCATCCAACGTCGCCGTGCCGGTGCACCGCTTCAGAATCTCGACC
>DATGDN010000278.1:0-17495 GCA_035310865.1 Pseudolabrys sp.
CCGTCGGCCGGCACGCGCTCGCCCGGCTTGACCAGGATGCGATCGCCGGCTTTCAGGGCTGCCACCGGCACGCTCACCAGCTCATCGCCGGCAAAGCGATGCGCGGTATCCGCCTTCAAAGCCGCCAGGTTGCCGGCAACAGCACGAGTCTTGCGGCGCATGGCGTGGTCGAGCGCGCGCCCGACCAGCAGAAAAAACAACAGCATGATCGCGGAATCAAAATAGGCGTGTTCGGCGTGATTTGCCGTCTCCACCAGCGACATACCCAGCGCGAGGATGACGCCGAGCGAGATCGGCACGTCCATGTTGAGTGCACGCGACTTGAGCGCGCGCCAGGCACTCGCGAAAAATGGCCGGCCGGCATAGGCCGCCGCCGGTAGCGCAATCAGCGCAGACGCCCAATGGAAGAAGTCGCGCGTCTCCGGAGTAATGTCGGTGACGTTACCCGACCAGACCGACACCGACAGCAGCATGATGTTCATTGCCGCGAAGCCGGCGACTGCCAGGCAACGCGTGAGGCGGAGCGCTTCCGCAGCTTCTTCCTGTTCGGCGCGCAGTGGCACGAAGGGATGGCCGTGATAGCCGCTTGCCTCCAGCGCCTGCAGGATTTGCGCGGGTTTCACGGTGCCGTCGGCCCACGCCACGTGCAGCCGTCGATTGGTGAAATTGAGCCGCGCCTCGGTCACCCCCGGCAGGCTTTTTACAGCATTCTCAATACGACCGATACAGGCACCGCAGGCGATGCCCTCGACCGCGAGCTCCATGCCGCACGTGCCGTCACCGGCCGGTTTGGTGTAGAGCGAGAGATCGAGCGTTTCGGTCATGGGATTAGATCTTTTGGGCGGCGCCGCACGCACAGCGCGCTCCCTCTCCCCATCCGAACTCGGGCTTGCCCGAGTTCGGCACAAAGCGTGGCCGAAGTCGGATATATCCGACTTCGGCTGGAGAGGGCTGGGGTGAGGGGTTCGTGACTTTCGACAATCCGTAACCCCTCACCCGGACCGCTTCGTGGTCCGACCTCTCCCTATGGGAGAGGTGAAGCGAGTGGGTGGCACGGCTCAGTTCCATTTGCAGAAACTTTGCTTAGTGCAGCGTGACGCGGCTGCGCGAACGGAACACGCGGGCCTCGCTGCGATAGAGGTCGACGATCACCTCCCACTGGCCGGGGCGGGCCGGTGCTTCGCCGTGAAAACGGCCTGCGCCGACGGGCCTAAGATCGATCACGTGGTCGAGCCGTTCGTCGGCCGGATGCGCAAGCCGCGCTTGCGCCGTGAGACCGGCAAGCGGCGCGCCTTTGGCATCGCGCGCTAAAATATCGAGCACGGCTTCGCCGGCACGGTCGCGTGAAAGCTTGCCGTCGACCTGCCAATGCAGCGCATCCTGCTGCACGGCCCTCGCGACGTCCCGTTCGAACATGAGTCCGGCCTTGTAGGAGCTCGAAGTCTCCACGCCGCCAAAGGTCGATGTCGCTGCCTTGATCATCACTGCGTTTACAGCGAACACCACGGCGAAAAAGCCCAGGAGACAGAACAGCACATGCTTGCCGGTCAATTCGCGCGGTTTGCGACGAGTGCTCATCACGATCCTCCTGTCACGGCCCGAAGAAATGATCGCGCATCTCGGCTACCTCGCCTGAATCGATGTCGATCAGCTTGAACAGAATCGAGGTCGATGGTGCCGGCTGTGTCGCGCTATAATCGGTGACGACTACGCGCACTTCCTTGGTCTGGTCGGGTCCGACCGAGACAAGTTGCCGGCCATCGCCCCGCGGCGGAAGACCGACGAAGTCAATGAGCGTCGAAGGCAAGCCTTCAACGCTCACGATGAAATCGCGATACTTGAGGCGCTTGTTGACGATGCGGATCGTGTACCCATTGCGCAGCGCGCCATCCGACAGCCGCACATACATAGGGTTGCGGTCGTGAATGACGCTGATGCCCTCGCTGTCGCGAGTGGCAAGCGTGTAGATCATGATGCCGCCGACGATGGCGATGATCGCGGCATAGAGAACGGTGCGCAACCGGACGAGCTTGTAGAAGTCCTGTTTACCTTCCATGCGCCGCTTGATGTTGAGATCGGTATCGTAGGCGATCAGGCCGGTCGGGCGGCCGAGCTTGCTCATGATCGCGTCGCAGGCATCGATGCACAGCCCACACTGGATGCAGCCAAGGTTGGCGCCGCCGCGGATATCGACGCCGGTTGGGCAGACATGCACGCATTGCAGGCAATCGACACAGTCGCCGGCCGGCTCACCCTGGGCGCGCAACTGCTCGGCCTTCTTGGCCGAGCACCGCGGCTCGCCGCGGTCATAACGATAGGTGACGTTGAGCGCGAATTCGTCGGTGAGCGCCGCCTGAATGCGCGGCCAGGGACACATATAGAGACAGACTTGCTCGCGCATATGCCCGGCGAGCGAATACGTCGTCACTGTGAGAATCCCGATCCAGGCATAAGCGACGAGCGGCGCTTCGCCGGTGGCGAGTTCCTTCACCAGCGTCGGTGCGTCCGAGAAATAAAGAACCCAGGCGCCGCCGGTCCACCAGGCCACCATGAGCCACAAGAAATGCTTTAGTCCCTTGCGCGCGTAGGTGTCGACGGTCCATTTGCGCACGTCGCGCCGCATGTGCTCGCGCCGGTCGCCCTCGACGAACCGTTCGATCGCGAAGAACAGGTCGGTCCACACCGTCTGGGGGCACAGGTACCCGCACCAGACACGGCCGGCCACGGCATTCATGAGGAATAGAACGATCGCCGCGAGAATGAGCAGGCCGGTGAGGTAGTAGATTTCCTGCGGCCATATCTCGATGAAGAAGAAGTAGAAGCGCCGGTTTGGAAAGTCGATCAGCACCGCCTGCGACGGCGCATTAGGGCCGCGGTCCCACCGCACGAAGGGCAGCAGATAGTAAATGCCGAGCGTAACGATCAGCGCAGCCCATTTGATGTTGCGAAACGTGCCATGCACGCTCTGCGGATAAATCTGTCGGCGCGGTGCATAGAGCGGAATGTCATCGTCCGGCGGCGCGCCGCCGATTTCCGCATCGGCCACCAAGCGCGCAAGAGCCGACGCACCGGACGCCGGCTGATCGAGCGACATGGTACGAATCTGTGTCGTCACTTTTCTCCGCCGCCGAAGGTGTGAACATAGACGGCGAGCGCCTTGATGGTCGGCTCGCTGAGACGTCCACCCCAGGCCGGCATCACATTGCCGCGGCCAATGCGCAGGCCCTCCATGATGATCTGCTTGTCAGGTCCATAGAGCCAAATCTTGTCGGTCAGATTGGGCGCGCCCATTTCACGATTGCCTTTGCCTTCTGGTCCATGACAAACCGCGCAATTGTCCGCAAAGACTTTCTTTCCGACAGCAAGGTCGGTTCCGGCTTCAGCCGGTAGGCCCGATAGCGAGCGAACATAGTCGGCGACCGCCGACATCTGGTCAGCCTTGAGAATGCCGTCGCGGCCGAATGCCGGCATCGAGCCCGTGCGGGTTTTTGGATCGTTCGAGCGCACGCCGAAATGGAGGGTGAGTGAGATTTCTTCCAGCTTGCCGCCGTACAGCCAATCGTCGTCGTTGAGATTGGGGTAGCCTTTAGCACCGCCGCCACCGGCTCCATGGCAGGGTGCGCAATTGTCGGCGAAAGCCACGCGCCCTTGCGCGCGGGCGAAGTCGAGCAACTGGGGATCAGCGGCAATTTCGGCAAGCGAAGCAGTGGTGAGTTTTTCCATCATCGGGCCGCGCTGAAGCTTGAGCGCATCGAGATCGTCGATCAGCGCGCTGCGCGTGTGCCAGCCGAGCACGCCTTGCGTGGAGTTGTTCAGCAGCGGCCAGGCTGGATAAACGATCCAATAGCCGACGGCCCAGACGATGGTGATGTAGAACAGCCACAGCCACCAGCGCGGCAGCGGCGTATTCAATTCGCGCAAGCCATCCCATTCATGACCGGTCGTCGCGGTGCCGGTTATTGTGTCGAATTCTTTGTTTTCTTCGGCCACTGGTCAATCCTCCCGCAGCGGAATGCGCGCCGCCTCATCGAACTGCTTCTTGCGCGAAGGCCACAGCGCATAGAGCAACACAAGCACGAAGATGACCACGAAATAGGCGAGACCCCACGTCTGGGCGAATTCGGCGACGGCTTGATAGGTCGGGTCCATGGTGTTCACCGGATATTGGCTTTATCGTCGTAGAGCTTGAAATCGACCTGCGTACCAAGCAGCTGCAGGTAAGCGATCAGCGCATCGGCTTCTGTGATGCGGCCGGGATTGCCATCGAAATCGCGCGCGGTGACTTTTGGATAGCGTTTGGCGAGGTCGGCCGCATCGGGGCTGTCATTGGTTGACTGCATCACCGTGTCGGCGGCGGCGTTGGCAATCATCTCCGGCGTGTAGGGTACGCCAAGCAGCGCCTGCACCTTCAGGTCCTGCGCGATGTGCTCGAAATCGAGATCGGTTTCGGCCAGCCAGGAATAATTCGGCATCACCGAACCCGGCACCACCGAGCGCGGATTATTCAGATGGTCGCGGTGCCATTCATCGGAATACTTGCCGCCGATGCGGGCAAGGTCTGGACCCGTGCGCTTGGAGCCCCACTGGAACGGCCGGTCATACATGCTCTCGGCCGCGAGCGAATAGTGGCCGTAACGCTCGACCTCATCACGCAGCGGGCGGATCATCTGCGAATGGCAGAGATAGCATCCTTCGCGCACATAGATGTTGCGGCCGGCGAGCTCGAGCGGAGTGTAGGGACGCACGCCGTCGACCTTTTCGATCGTATTTTTCAGGTAAAAGAGCGGCACGATCTCCACCAGACCGCCGATCGCGATCACGATCAGAATGCCGATGACAAGAACGATCGAGTTCTTCTCGAAAATGGCGTGTCTTGACCAGAGCGACATTGCGACCCCCGCCTATTCCGCTGGCGCCAGCCTGAAGCCGGCAGGCGCGGCGGAAACCGCCGAGTTCACTGTTTTCCAGAGATTGAAGGCCATCAGCAGAGCGCCGGCGAGGAACAGGGCGCCGCCCAGCGCACGGATGACGTAGAAGGGGTGCATTGCTTCGACCGTCTCGACGAAGGAATATTCGAGGAAGCCGAGTCCGGTGTAGGCGCGCCACATCAAGCCTTGGAGGATGCCCGACACCCACATCGCGCTGATGTAGAGCACGATGCCGATGGTCGAAATCCAGAAGTGCCAGTTGACGAGCTTGAGTGAATAGAGCTGGCGATTCCACAGCCACGGAATCAGGCAATAGAGTGCGCCGAATGAGATGTAGGCGACCCAACCGAGCGCGCCCGAGTGCACGTGACCGATGGTCCAATCGGTATAGTGTGACAACGAGTTGACGATCTTCACCGACATCATCGGCCCTTCGAAGGTCGACATGCCGTAGAAGGCGACAGATACCACCATCATGCGCAGCACCGGATCGGTGCGCAGCTTGTCCCACGCGCCGGACAACGTCATGATTCCGTTGATCATGCCGCCCCAGGACGGCATCCACAGCATCACCGAAAACGTCATGCCCAGCGTCTGCGCCCAGTCAGGCAGTGCCGTGTAGTGCAGATGATGCGGGCCCGCCCAGATGTAGAGGAAGATCAGGGACCAGAAGTGGATGATCGACAACCGATAGGAGTAGACCGGACGGTCGGCGCGTTTCGGGATGAAGTAGTACATGATGCCGAGGAACCCGGCGGTGAGGAAGAAGCCGACCGCATTGTGGCCGTACCACCACTGCACCATGGCGTCCTGCACGCCCGACCAGACAATGTACGACTTCGGCGAGAACAGCGACACCGGTACCGATGCGTTATTGCCGAGGTGCAGAACCGCAATGGTGAGGATGAAGGAGAGATAAAACCAGTTCGCAACATAAATATGCGGCTCGGTGCGCCGCATGATCGTGCCGAGATAGACCAGGAAATAGACGACCCACACCGCCGTCAGGAAAAGGTCCGAGTACCATTCGGGCTCGGCATATTCCTTTGACTGTGTGATGCCCAGCAGATAGCCGGTTCCGGCGATGATGATGAAAAAGTTGTAGCCGAGCACGACGAACCACGGCGCGATTTCCCCAGCAAGCCGCGCGCGACAGGTGCGCTGCACAACATAGAGCGAGGTAGCGATCAGCACATTGCCGCCGAAAGCAAAGATCACCGCTGAGGTGTGCAGTGGGCGCAGGCGACCGAAGGTGGTCCACGGCAAGTCGAGATTGAGGACCGGAAAGGCAAGCTCGAGCGCGATGTAGAGACCGACGGTGAACCCAGCGATGCCCCAGAAGACCGCCGCGACACTCGCAAACTTGATCGGGCCCATATTGTAGTTGGGCTTGCCATCGATGGTGAGCGGCGTTTCCAGCGGACGCTCGTAGTACCGGTTGATGATGGCGAAAACCGCCGCGGTGCTGGCGGCAGTAAAGAGATAGGCGTGGAATGCGTATTCCGGCGTGAATGCCCTGGCTGCGACAACGACCGACAGCAGAGCCAGGGCCGCGAAGATCAGCGCCGAGCCCCCCTCGCCAATGGTCATGGTTTTCCGGGAAGCGAGCGCGTTCGCCATGCTATTATGTCCGTTTCTAGCTTGGCAGAAAAATTCTGGAGGCCTGTGAGCCGTTTATCGCCCAAGGCCCCCCGTCTTCCTTGATGCAAGTCAAATGACCGGGTTCAGCCACCCCGCCACCAGCCGCGCCAGCCCCAGTGGCGCGGGCCGCCGGCATTGATGCGGGCCTTCTGCTCGTCGTTGAGCGTGGCGTAGAAGGCATCGAAGGCCGGCCGCACAGTCTTGATGGCCTGCTGCATGGCATCGAGGCGCTTTTCAATGATTTCAAGGCGTCCCGGGGCGCTGGCGGGGAACTCGCGCGGGCATGCCGCCGCGACGATCTCGGCTGCCTTGGTCGAAGCGGTGCGTAAATTATTGAGCGCAGCGCGCTGCGCTTCGGTTGGATTGACCAGGCGCTCGATGCGCTCCATGCGCCATTCGGCGAGGCCCGCCCCACGCGGATCGCACATCGCCCCCATGCCGCCCATGCCCATCATGCCCGGTCCCATCATCATGCCGGGCCCCCATCCATAGCCGCGCGGGCCATAACCGGGACCCGCGCCAGATCCCCCGCCCGATCCGGGGCCACCGGCGGCGGGAGGACTACCGGATCCTGGCTCGGTGGTTTGCGCGAAAGTCGGAGCCGTCAGCAGTGTACCGGCGACAGCGACGGCAGCGGCGGACATCAGAAATGATTTCATGACGCATCTCCCGCGATAAATGGATTTCGAAAATAGATGGCACCACCCACGGAGCGTTGGCATTGACGCAGGTCAACGGAACGCGAAAAGTCAAAGGCGTGCTTCGCGCCCATGCAGGCCGCGGCAGCACGCCTTTCCAATCGCCCCTTTTGATCTAGGCGGCGGATTTCACGTCGATCTTTTTAGCCTGTGCAGGCGCCGGTTTCGGAACCGTCACTTTGAGCACGCCTTTGGACATGTTCGCTTTAATGGCGTCGGCGCTCACACCCTCGGGCAGCTCCAGCGTCCGTTCGAACGAGCCGTAGCTACGCTCGACCAGGCGGTAATTCTTGTCCTTCTGTTCCTTTTCGGCCTTCTTCTCCCCGCGGATGGTGAGAAGATTCTCCGAGACGTTGACTTGCACGTCTTTTTCCTCGAGTCCCGGCAATTCGGCCGTGATCTCGATTTCTTTGTCGGTTTCCGTCACATCAATGCTTGGAATCAGAGTGCTCGCACCATTGCCGCCGAAGGCAGTGATGCTCGGAAAACCGCGCGCGAAATCGTCGAACACACGGTCAATCTCGCGCTGCAGGGACATAAATGGATTGGCCGCGCCCGTGACAGAGCGTTCGCGGCCACCAGGGATAAGCGATTTCAGGTTCATGGATGCCTCCATCACTATTCTCTTCACGTTACGCCACCTTTCTGGGCGACGCTCAATCAATACAGCGGGCGCAGGTTACGTTCCTTGAGCCAGGTCAAAGGAAGCGGCTGTAGGCACGACATTTTTTGCGAATGCTCCGCGCAACTAGTGAGTGACGGCTTCGTTCCTCGGCTCGATGACCATGCCTGATGTCGGTTCGACCCACACCAGGTGGTCCTTTACCTCCTTCACGCCTGGAATGTTTTCGGCCGCAACCTTCAACGCTTCGCGCTGCCGCTCGTCGACGATCACGCCCCAGAGCTCAACAACACCGCCGCGCACAACAACATTGGATACTGCCGCCGGCGCCCATTGCTCTTTCTGCATGATTGCCAGCAGCTTTTCGCGAATTGTCGCATCATCTTTCGCTGCCTTCGGCGCGCTGCGCGCCAGACTAACCATTGCGTGCATCAGGTTGGAGCGAGTCACGATGCCCACGACTTTTTTCCCGCGTAGCACAGGCACGCGCTTGATGCGGCGGCGTTCCATCAGCTCGACGATCTCTTCCAGCGGGGTGTCTTCGCTGGCTGTGTGGACTTTGGTTGTCATGACTTCGGCAACCTTGTTGCCGTGAGAATGCGTATACTCAGCCGCAATCTTGCCAGGCCCCATCAGAAATTCGAGCCAGCGCGAGCGCTTTCGCTCCGTCCGCGTTTCCTGACGCCGCAAAAAGTCGCCCTCGGAAAGAATCCCAACAAGGTTGCCGGCCTCGTCGATCACCGGCAGGCCGCTGATGTGATGCTGAAGCATCTCGCGTGCCGCCTGGAGCACGGTATTGTCCGGAGAAACCGAAATTACGTTTCGCGTCATTACATCGCCGGCTTGCATGGCAATCCTCCAATATTCCGGAGAAATAAGACCACGACACCGCTGCGGCCGTATTGACGCAGGTCAACCCTATGCTTTCGAGGTGAAACGCCCCGTCAGTGCACCCATTCCGGAGCGGGAACCGGCTTCCAGGTGCGTTTAAGGCGAAAATCGTCTGCGATAGCATTGGCCGCGATATATCCGGCCGCGCCATTGACCCCGCCGCCATTGCCCGACGACGACCCGCAGAGATAAAGGCCTTCAACCGGCGTGCGCGAGCCCGGCATCAGTGGATGCGGCCGATTGATGCCGAGCTGGCTCGGAATATAGGCACCAACACGCACCGCACCCTGGCGCATATTCGCGTTGAGCTGCTCTACGTCGAGTGGCGTGAACAGATAGCTGCCCAGCAGGTTGTCGCCTTCGAGATTCGACGCGTAGACCCGCCAGTAATCAAGAACGCGCTGCATGTAACCGGCCCGATTGCGCTCCCATTCCTGCGGCGAGCCGTCGACTGAATAAGGTGCAAACGGCCACCAGAATGCCACGTGCTTGCCTGCCGGCGCATAGCTCGGGTCAAACTGGCTGTTGCAGGCGCCATTGCCCATCAGAATTCGGGGGAATTTTTTCGCTGCGCAATCCTCAAAACAGCTTGCGACATCGTCGATGTGGTCCATACCGAAGAAGATGTTGTAGGCACGCGAAACATCCTGGTCGAAAGCGCTCGCGCGATACGCCGGCGGATTCTTGAGCGCCAGGTGCAGGGTGACCAGACTGTGGTTGCCCCAGTGCCAGGATTTCGCCTTCTCGCGTACCGGTTCGGGAAACAGCTCCTCGCCGGCCATTTGTACTGTGGCAGGAAAATCGATCGCGCTCGCCACGAATTTGCGGCCGTTGATCGTGCGGCCGTCGGCAAGCGTCACCCCGGTGGCACGGCCATTGGCGACCTTAATTTCCTTGACTTCGGCACCGGTAACGATTTCACCGCCGCCCGCCTCCACGATGCGCGCGAGCGCAAGCGGCAGGGAAATTGCGCCTCCAACCGGAAGCGTAAAGCTCGCAATATTGGCGAAGATGGCGGGAAAGACGATGCCGGCACTGGGGACGTTCTCCGTTGTGATCACGTGCATATAAGAAGTGAACAAGGTGCGGATACGCTCATCGACAAAATGCTTGCGCACGACACTGAAGAGGTCGTGCTGGGCGTGCGAGAGCAGTTCTTTTGCCTTTGGTCCACTTAGCCGATCGACAAGCTGCGCACGTGGCATCGGGGCATTGTACAACAGCGACACCAAAAGCGGCCGCATCACTTCGCAATAGGTGTGCCATAGCGCGCGGAACGTCTCGGCGTCCTGCTTTGAAAAGCGCGCGAGCGAAGCACAGGTTCGCTCAAGATCCTTATAGATGACGATACCGGTACCGTCGCGGAACACCGCAGCCTGCTGCACCGGCGGCTCGATATAGGAAAAGCCGTAGCGGTGAAGCTCAAGGTCATCAAGCAGCGGACAAAGCCCGAGCCCCATGTAGAAGTTGGCGTGCAGGTTAAGCTTGAACCCGGGAAGAATGCGCTCTTCCGTGCTTGAACCGCCGCCGATACGGGCATTGCGCTCGAGAACGGCGACACGCATGCCGGCGCGAGAAAGGTAGGCGGCAAGCGTTAAGCCGTTATGTCCGGCCCCTATCACGACGCCATCGAAATCCGCCATGTCGCCCCCTCGGGTGTATTGCTTCCATGACGATGCATGCGCAGCGTAACGCCACGAAATGAACCGAACAATGTCGAAAAAATTGTTCCTACCGGACGTTCGCCCGGACAAAGAATAAGCCCCGGCAAATCGATGCCGGAGCAGTTTGGCCGAACAAGTAGGGGAGGACTAAGTTCGGCTCTAGGAATTCAAGCGGCTGAGGGCGCCTCGATTCCGTAGCACAATGTGGCGTGAGCTCGGTACCGCGATGGCTGCAGCATTTTCGAGCTGCGTGAGCGTGCGAGACACGGTTTCGATCGTAAGCCCGAGATAGTCGGCGATATCCTGACGCGACATTGGGAGGTCGATTTCATTCAGGTGTGCAGAACGTGTCGACATCTCCAGCAGAAATCCTGCAACGCGCTCCTGTGCGGTTTTGATCAGCAGCATGATATGGTTCTGAGCGCGCTGTAGTTCGCGAGCGGTCATATTCCAGAGCCGCCGGGCAACCTCGGGATCGCGCTCCGCAAGATTTGTCAAAGCGCTGCGCTTAATGACCAGAACCTTGCAGTCGGAGACGGCTTCGGCGGAGAATGCGTGCACTTCTCCGACTTCGAGGCCGAAGAGATCGCCAGGCAAATAGAAGGCGCCGATCTGGCGGCGGCCGTCGTTGAGGACCTTGTAGGTCCGAACGCTGCCGCTGAGGACCTTGTACAGATATTCGGCCTTCTCGTTCTCGCCGTAGATCTCGGTATTGCGCCCAAACGGCATTGCGGCGCCCATCATCTCAATTTGGCCGGCAAGCGCGTGCGACGCAACCGGCAGCTGGTGCCCAACGCGGGCTTTGTGGTGTTCAGATGTTGCGCGGTTGACCATCGTTTGAGAGAGCATGGCGCTGTTCCTTGGATGAATTCGATAATCATTCGATACCGGCAAGGCCGTGCGCCCGAAATTCAGATAATCTCCATAGGGGATTTACCGGAGGTCAAAGAGGCTTCGCCGCGTCACGCCAAACGTGCTATTGAATCGACCTTGTATGACCGAAGCTGTTGATAACAAAAGATATTCGTCGGCATTCGGGCGTGGGTGGCTGCTACGCTATGGAATCGCGCTGACGACGGTCGTCCTGGGATGGGCCGTACGCGCAGCACTTTCGCCCGTCCTGCCGAGCGAAACTGTTTACACGTACTTCGTTCCATCCGTGTTGATTGCAGCCTGGTTCGGCGGCGTCGGACCTGGATTGGTCGCAACCGCGCTCAGCATCGTCGCCGCGGATTTCCTGCTGCCCAACAGCCCGGGGTTGACGACCTCATCGGTCATCAACGGCATCGTTTTCATCTTTTTCGGCATTGGAGTCTCATGGGGCGGCGAGTCGTTGCGCCGGAGCCGTGAGCGCGCAACGGTCATGACCCGAGATGCGCTTGCGCGTGAGGCGCACCTGCAATCGATTCTCGACACCGTGCCGGAAGCGATGATCGTCATCGATGAACGCGGTGTCGTGCAATCGTTCAGCAGCGCCGCGGAACGGCTCTTCGGCTATAAGACCCAAGAAGCACTCGGACAGAACGTCAAGGTCTTGATGCCCTCGCCCTACCGTGAAAATCACGACTCATACTTGCAGCGCTATTTGAGTACAGGCGAGCGGCGCATCATCGGTATCGGCCGCGTCGTTGTCGGACAGCGCAAGGACGGGTCGACCTTCCCGATGGAGCTTGCGGTGGGGGAGATGAAATCCGGTGACCGCCGTTTCTTCACAGGTTTTATTCGCGACTTGACCGAACGACAAAATACGGAGGCACGGTTGCAGGAATTGCAGTCGGAGCTTGTCCATATTTCCAGGTTGACTGCGATGGGCGAAATGGCCTCGACGTTGGCACATGAGCTCAATCAACCGCTGTCGGCAATCTCCAATTATTTGAAGGGCACACGGCGGCTACTCGAAGGCAGTGATAATGAAAAATCAAAAGTGATGCGGGATGCGCTGGAGAAAGCCGCCGACCAGGCAATGCGCGCCGGCCAGATCATCCGGCGGCTGCGCGATTTCGTCTCGCGCGGCGAAAGCGAGCGGCGGGTGGAAAGCATCACCAAGCTCGTTGAGGAGGCGAGCGCGCTGGCGCTGGTCGGGGTCAAGGATCGCGGGATACGCACGCAATTCCAGTTCGACCCTTCGGTCGATCTCGTGCTTGCCGATCGCGTACAGATCCAGCAGGTGCTTCTCAATTTGATTCGTAATGCAATGGATGCGATGGAAACTACGCAGACACGCGATCTGGTCATCTCCGTCATATCTATCGATGACGGGTACGTCAGGGTCAGCGTCGCCGACAGCGGCTCGGGTATCGGACCGGAAGTCGCTGAGCAGCTGTTTCAGCCATTCATCACCACAAAGCGTCACGGCATGGGTGTCGGACTGTCGATTTCCCGCACGATTATCGAAGCCCACGGCGGCCGGATCTGGGTTGAACCTAATTCTCCAGATGGCACGATTTTCCATTTCACGCTTGCGGCCGTAGATCAGGGAGATGTCGACGATGCAGCCTGATCAATTTGTTTACGTGATCGACGACGATGATGCCGTAAGGGAGTCACTCGAGTTCCTGCTGAAAACGGCCAATATCAAAGTGCAGGGATTCGATTCGGCAAAGTCATTCCTGGAAATGCTGCCGCAGATCAAATCCGGCTGTATCGTCACCGATGTCCGCATGCCGGATGTTACCGGCATCGACCTTCTGCGCCGCGTGAAGGAGCTCGGTCTCGATATTCCAGTCATCGTCATCACTGGCCACGGGGATATCGCCCTTGCAGTAGAGGCTATGAAGGTCGGCGCGATTGATTTCCTGGAGAAGCCGTTCGATGATGAACTGATACTCACGTCGGTTCGCTCTGCGCTTGACAAGGATGCCCGTGGCGCGCGGCAAAAAGCGGAGCTCGCCGAAATTCATGACAAGCTGGCAGGCCTCTCGAACCGCGAACAGCAGGTACTTGAAGGTCTGGTTGCCGGCAAGGCCAACAAGGTCATCGCCTACGACCTGGGGATCAGTCCGCGGACCGTTGAGATCTACCGCGCCAATCTGATGACGAAAATGGACGCCAACAGTCTGTCCGACCTCGTGCGCATGGCGATGACAGCTGGCATTTTCGAGGCTTCCGGCAAGAGCGGACGCTGATCGGCACTTGCCGATTCATACGAGCAGGCCTCTTTTGACGCCCAACCCACGCATGAACCGCTCACGAATCTGCACCGGGTCGCGGTCGGTCGTGCCGGCTGCCGGCTTGTTGTCGATGCGGGCCGCGATCAGTGTCGGCCCTCCTTTGAGCGCGGATGCGACGAGACGGTCGAATTCGTTTTCATCCGCGGCCCAGGAGCTTTGGGCAATTCCCGCGCCGCGCGCGATCGCCACGAGGTCAGCCGCGGCCGCACTCGCCGTCGGCTGCGAGCCGGTGATCTGGTAGATGCCGTTGTCCCACACGACGATGGTGAGATTCCTCGGCGCTCGCTCGGCGACGGTTGCGAGGCAGCCGAGCTGCATCAGCAGAGAGCCGTCGCCTTCGAGCGCGATCACATGCCGTTGCGGCTGTGCGATCGCGACACCGAGCGCAATGGGGATGGTCAGCCCCATGCTGCCCAGCATGTAGAAGTTCTGCGCGCGCTGGCCGCTGGCCCAAAGATCGAAATTGGCGTTACCGATGCCGCCGATGACCGCTTCCTCATGTTTGAGCTGGCCGACGAGCCGCTTGGTGAGCTCGAAGCGGTTCATCACCTTTGCATTGTGAGCGCCGACGGCTCCGGGCGATTTTGTGTTCATGACCGACCTACCCCTCGAATACTTTGCCGCCGGTGAGCAGCGGCGAGAGGATGAAGGTCACTGGTGCCTGCGTTGCTACGGCCTGCTTGATCGAACGGTCAAGGATGAATGTGAGCTCGTCCTGACGCGTAATCGTAATGTTTTCGACCGCAAGCGAATTGAGCACCGGCCGCATGGCCTTGCAGACAAGCGCCTGCCCGAGATTGAACTCGCCCAAAGTGCCGCGCTCCGAAACGAAGATGAGCGCAGGAACCTGCGACGGCACCACGAGGGAAGCCAGCGCGTTCGGGATGGTGGCAAAGCCGCTGGTCTGCATCAGGACGGCACCGCGCAACCCGCCCATCCACGCACCGGTAATGATACCGAGCGCTTCCTCTTCACGCGTCGCAGCAAAGGTTGTGAAGAACTTGTCGGCGTGGAGAGCCTCGATCAGAGGCGTGAACACCCGGTCGGGAACATAGACGATGAGCCTGACGTCGTTGGCTTTCAGGCTGGCGCGCACGATGTCGTGCCAGGCGGTTGCTTGGTTTTTTGTGTCTGTCATGGCGTCAGGGGCCGCGCCGCTACCATTTGAATATCGTGAAAACCACGTCGTCGGACCAAACTGCCGCGCCCTACTGCGAGGCCATTGCTCCAATAATCGCAAAAGCTTAGCCTAAGATAATTCACGGCGCTAATCAGAAAACACTGCCGGAGATCAGGGGAGGACAATGACCAAACTCAACGGACACTCGGCGCCGTCACGGCGCAGCATCATCAAGGGCGCGGGCGCGTTGGCGGCGGGCGTCGCCGCACCGGCAATTCTGCGGGTGCGCTCGGCCTATGCGGCGTATCCGGATCGCCCGGTGAAAATCGTGGTGGCCAATACACCAGGCGGCCCATCCGACCTGGTCGGCCGTATGCTGACTGCCGCTTTGCAGCAGGAAACCGGCAAGACCTTTGTGATCGAAAACATCGGCGGCGCCGGCGGCAATATCGGCATGGGACAGGCCGCGCGTTCAGAAGCGGATGGCTATACCTTCCTGCTCGCGACCAATGCCTATTCGGTCAATGCCAGTCTCTACAACAAGATCCCCTATGACCCGCTCAAGGACTTCGTAGGTGTCTGCGAGCTGGCAACATCGCCCAATACATTCGTGGTCAAATCTGATCTGCCTGCAAAAACGGTAAAGGAATTCGCCGCGCTCGCCCGCGCCAATCCGGACAAATTCAACTGCGCCACGCCGCCGATCGGCACCACACCGCAGATTTCCGCCGAGATGCTGAAGCTCCGCGAGAAGCTGCCCAAGCTGGAAGTGGTTGTCTTCAAGGGCGGCGGTGATGCACTGCAGGCCCTGCTCAGCGGCACCGTGCAGTTGAGCTCGGGCTCGTTGCCGCCGGCAGCCCCGCACATCAAGGCCGGGACGCTGCGATGCCTCGCGGTCACAGGCGAAAGCCGCTGGCCCGATCTGCCCGACGTTCCGACCATGGTGGAGTCCGGCTACAAGGACTTCATGTTGGCGACGGACACCGTGTTGCTGGCCCCGGCCAAGACGCCGCCCGAGGCCATCAAGTGGCTGGAGACGGAAACGCTCAAGGTCTTGGGCACGCCGGAAATGAAAGAGTTGCTTTTCAAGCGCGGCTTTCAGGTGCGGCCGAAGGGTGCCAAAGACGCCTGGACTCGCGTGACGAAGGAAATCGACATGTTCAAGGGCATCATTGAACAGGCCAACATGAAGAAGCTGTAACATCGGCCTTATGCAAATGAATCGCGCCCGCCATCATCACGATGGCGGGCGCGTCCGCAAATGCCCGAGGGATCGCGTGCATATCAAAGCCATCGAGCCGATTGTGGTCAGCCTGCCGATGCTCAAGCCCGTCATCATGGCGGGCGAAGAAATCCGGCGCGCCAACAATGTGCTGGTGCGGGTCGAGACCGACAATGGCGTAGTCGGCTGGGGTGAGGCTGGCGAGGCCCCGATGCACACCGGCGAAACCGTCGAGAGTATGACCGCGGCCATCCAGCATCTTTTGTCTCATCTCGTGGGCCGCGATGCGAATGATATCGACGGTGCGCTCGCCGCCATGAACGGCCGCATGTATGGCAACCATGGAGCCAAGGCCGCGATCGAAATCGCGCTGCACGATCTCACTGGGCACGCCACTGGCAAGCCGGTGCACGTACTGCTCGGCGACAGGAAGCGCAACCGCATGTCATTGCTCGGCACGATCGGCGGCGGCGATTTCGACGGCGATCTGCGCGACGCAGAAAAAATGAAGGCTACGGGATTCACCGCCTACAAGATCAAGGTCGGCATTGATACGCCGGAAAAGGACGCAACGCGCACGCGCGAAATCTGCAGGATTCTCGGGACAGGCATGTTGATTTCAGCTGACGCCAATCAGGGCTACAGCACCGAACAGGCTTTGGCATACGTACGCGCCGTCAAGGGATCCGGGCTCGATTTCTTTGAACAGCCGGTCGCTGCCGACGACCTCGCCGGCATGGCGGAGGTCGCCGCGGCAACCGATATCGCCATCGGGGCGGATGAGGGAATCCATTCGCTTGAGGACATCAAACGCCACTATGAGCGCAAGGCGGCCCGCGGCGTAAGCCTGAAGGCGATCAAGCTGGGCGGCATCCGCGCGGTGACCGAGGCCGGAAAGCTTTGCGACCGGCTCGGCATGAACGTGAATATTTCATGCAAGACCGGAGAATCGAGCATCGCCTGCGCGGCCGCGCTCCACGTCGCAGCCGTCATTCCCAATATCGGCTGGGCACTCACCCTCACGCACACCGGGCTTGCCGAAGACGTTGCGGCGCCCCCGCTGCCGACCGGTAAAGGCCATGTTGAATGCCTCGAACGGCCTGGACTCGGCGTCGATGTCGATGAAGATTGCGTCCGCCGTCACCGCGTGCAAATTGCGGTGTGCAACGTGGCCTAGGCGGGCGCAAGATTCAAAATCTTTCGGGCTTCCGGCGGGCTTGCGGCGTGGCGGCCGAATTCGCCGCACATGTCGCGCAGGCGTGCAACCAGCTCGGCGTTGCTTTTGGCGAGCCGCTCGCGATCGAACTTGATGTTGTCCTCAAGGCCCGTGCGCAAATGGCCGGCCAGCTCCAGCGTCCAGCGATTGACCTCGAGCTGATGGCGGCCAATTCCCGCCGCCGCTCAGGTCGCGTCGGGCATGATTTCCTTGATTTCCGAGACCAGCAATTCGAGCACGCGCCGGCGCGCCGGCAGTGCATTGAGAATCCCGAGAACGAACTGCACGTGCAACGGCCGCTTGATCAAACCGCGCTCCGCCAG
>DATGDN010000279.1:0-30150 GCA_035310865.1 Pseudolabrys sp.
CGTCGGCGGGGGCCGTTCGGGTCCGGTCCGGGAAATACATCAAGCCGCGCTGGAAGACGTACATCAGCGCCAGCACCCCGCCATAGGCGAGAATGGCCAGAATTATCAGCGATTTCAGCGTGGCCATGCGCCGTTCACTCCTGGACCGAAAGCGGAGGTCCGCCCGTCATCGAGCCGGCGCGGAAAGGTTTCGGGACGCGCCTATTGGATTTTGTGCTTCCCGGCCAGGTTCAGGCCAAGACGCGAATCGAATACGCGCCTGAAGGCATTCGCGTGCATTGCGCCGTGCCACTGCCGGCTGATACAAAAGCTAAATATTAATTCGAACAGACGCGCGGACTTGTGATCAAAGGCCGCAGCGAAACGGTACTATAGTCTCCGCAAGATGGCTCATGACGTGACGCGTTCAAGAGCCGGAAAGACAATTTGAGTCCGTCTCAGGCGCGACACTGTCCGGGCCGCAAGTCTCGGGAGGTATCGTATGGCCTACTCAAATATTCTCGTCGGCGCCGGCACGCATCCCAGGCAACCCGTCATCCGCAACATCGGCTTTGCCGACCTGCGCGAAGCCTTGGCCAAGGGCGTCGACGATTTCTACGCGATGCCAACTCACGCCATGTTCCTCTGCGTGATTTATCCGGTTGTCGGACTTTTGCTCGCACGGCTGGCGTTCGGCTATTCGATCCTGCCGCTGCTTTACCCGCTGGTGAGCGGATTTGCCCTGGTCGGACCAGTTGCCGCGCTCGGGCTCTATGAGCTGAGCCGACGTAGGGAGGCGGGCCTGCCGACTTCGGCAACACGCGCCTTCGATGTGCTGCAGTCGTCCTCGATTGGCGCAATCAGCGCCCTGGCGCTTCTGTTGTTGGGCATATTCGTGATCTGGGTGGCGATCGCAAATGCCATCTACATTGCGACATTCGGTTATGCCACGCCGGCATCCATAGAAACGTTTGTCTACGATGTTCTTAGCACCCGCGCCGGGTGGACACTGATCCTTGTCGGCAACGGCGTCGGATTGCTGTTCGCGATTCTGGTGTTGACCATCAGCGTCGTGTCGTTCCCGCTTCTGCTCGATCGCGACGTCGGCGCGGCGGTTGCCCTGCTGACGTCGATCCGCGCGGTCACGCGCAATCCATTGGCGATGATGGAATGGGGACTGATCGTCGCGGCCCTGCTTGTGGTCGGCTCCCTACCGCTGTTTTTCGGCCTGACCATGATCATGCCGGTCCTCGGCCACGCCACCTGGCATCTCTACCGCCGCGTCGTCGAACCTCAGGCGGCCCCGCCACCGACACTGCCCGAGCAGCAAAAAGAACGTCGCTATGCGGCGGACTTTCCGGCAGTCCTGTTTCCGTGGGCGCGGTAAGGCGTAGCGGCTAAGCCACGATCTGGTCGCGTGGACGCAAGGCCACATCTGCTCATTCCCGCGCAAGCGGGAATCCAGAGCCACTTTGCTCGGGATCTGTACGTTGCTGCCCTGGGTCCCCGCTTTCGCGGGGACGAGCGGTTGATTGGATCTGAACGAGCAATGCTCTACGCAACGGCCGCGTAACGGCGGGCGAGCATCGCCCGCTCGAATTTGCGCGGCGCCATCGGCTCCGCGAACATGTGGCCTTGCAGCAGGTCAAATCCGAGATCGCGAACGACAAGAAAATCGGATTGCGTCTCTACACCTTCGGCCACGGATCTCGCACCCGTATCGCGCGCGATGGCCACGATTTGCGCGCAGTGGGCCTGCTTTATCCGGTCATCCGCGCAGCCGCGAATGTATTGACGGTCGACTTTCATTTCGACGACGGGCAACTCGCGGCGCCCAGCGAGCGAGGCGCCCTGAGCATTAATGCCATCAATGGAAATTCCGATATTCCGCATCGCCAGTTGCTCGGCAATGCGCCGGACCAATGTGAGCTCGTTGACGAGGTCGACACAATCAACCGCAATCAAGAAGCCATTTTGGCCTTGTCGGGAAGATGCGCCATTATCCGGTCGATGAATCGCATGTCTTCCAAGGCCTGCAACGGCAATTGGATGGAAATCTGAACCTTGTGGTTGGCAGCCGCAAATTGCATCGAGTCCGCAAGCACGCGCGCGACCACAAACTGCGACAGGCCATGAAGAAATGGGTCGCTCGCACCGGGGATGAAGTAGGCCGGCGCAACGACACCCCAGGTGGGATGGCGCATGCGGACAAGCGCTTCGGCCCCACGCGGCACCAGGGAACGCGCGTTGATTTTTGGCTGATACCAGAGCTCCAGCCAGCCGTTGAACAGCGCTTCATCGACATCGACCGGCAAAGGAGCCGCCGGCTGGACAGGCAAAAAGCAGGCGAGATTCGCAGTGAGATGGCGATCGCGAAACGGCGTCCCCAGCGGCGGCAGCATTGCGAGGCCCGACCGTTCACCAAACTCGTGGTTCCTGATGAGTGCCGCCGAACTGCGGCCGCCAAACAGCATGACCCTGCCTCCGTAGCTTTGGGCCCGCAGCGTTTGCACGGCTGTGCGCACCTCCGGCCCGCCGTTGAGCGGGCCCAGCACGATCAGGTCGGGACGAAAATCCCGAAGCACGGTCCTTATGTCGAGAGTGCCGGCTTCACGCACAATGAACCCGTGCTCATCGAGCATCTCGGCAAGGAACATCCGCACATGCGTCTTGTTTTCGACGATGCACGCGCGCGGCGGGATTGGCCTGCGCCCGAACGGAACGATTTCTCCAGAGCCCAACTTGCTGAGGTCGTCGATCATGGCTGTGGTCCCTCCCCAGATTGGCCATGCGGCAATTCGCGGCCCGCATAAAACATTAATTGCCGAGCGGCCGTCTACACTTTGCAGCGCACGATCCTCAGGCGGCTCATCCCTCGGTTAACGGGATGATGTCGGGACTTTTCAAATTAGATTCCGATGGAGAAATTCAGTGCGACATCATCGCCGACTTACATCGCTTTGACGATGCTCTCGGTCATTTTCTTTGCGTCGCCGAGCAACATCATGGTGTTATCGCGATAGAACAAGGGATTGTCGATTCCAGCATATCCCGATGCGAGCGAGCGCTTGATGAACATCACCGTGCCCGCCTTCCACACTTGCAGTACCGGCATACCGTAAATCGGTGACGACTTGTCTTCTTCCGCCGCCGGATTGGTAACGTCGTTCGCACCGATGACAAAGGCAACATCGGCTTGAGCAAACTCGGAATTGATGTCTTCGAGCTCGAACACTTCGTCGTAAGGCACATTCGCTTCGGCCAGCAGCACGTTCATGTGGCCAGGCATGCGGCCGGCAACCGGATGGATCGCGTATTTTACTTCGACGCCTTCTTTTTTCAGCTTGTCGGCCATTTCGCGCAACGCATGCTGTGCCTGTGCCACCGCCATGCCATAGCCGGGCACGATGATGACCTTCGACGAGTTCTTGAGAATGTAGGCGGCGTCTTCCGCCGAACCGAGCTTCACCGGCTTCTGTTCACCGCCACCCGCCGGGCCCGCGACTTCGCCGCCGAAGCCGCCGAGGATGACGGAAATGAACGAGCGGTTCATGCCCTTGCACATGATGTAGGACAGGATCGCACCGGAGGAGCCGACCAGCGCCCCGGTGATGATCAGCGCCGAATTTCCCAGCGTGAACCCAATGCCGGCAGCGGCCCATCCCGAATAGGAGTTGAGCATCGAGATCACGACCGGCATGTCAGCGCCACCGATCGGAATGATGATGAGGATACCCAGCGTGAGCGACAGCGCGACGATGATCCAGAAATCCATCGGGGTCTGCGAGACGAAGAATCCATACATGAAAAAGATCAAAGCCGCTGCGACCGCGAGATTGACGACGTGCCGCCCGGGCAGCGTGATCGGCTTGCCGCTCATGCGGCCGGACAACTTCAAAAATGCAATCACCGAGCCGGTGAATGTGATAGCGCCGATCGCCGCCCCGAGCGACATTTCGATCAGGCTTTGCGCGTGGATATGGCCCACCGTGCCGATGTCGAACGCCGCCGGAGCGTAGAACGCGCCCGCCGCCACCAGCACGGCCGCCATGCCGACCAGCGAATGGAACGCGGCCACGAGCTCCGGCATCGACGTCATCGGAACACGTCGCGCGATCACCGCGCCGATGCTGCCGCCGACGGCGATGCCGCCGATCACAAGTCCCCAGGAGACCGGATCGGCCGGCGCGTGCGCGCCGAGCGTGGTCAGCACCGCGATGGTCATGCCGATCATGCCGAACTGATTGCCGCGCCGGCTGGAATCGGGGCTCGACAGGCCGCGCAGCGCCAGGATGAAGAGTACGCCGGCGACGAGATAGAGCAGCGCGACGAGGTTTGGGCTCATGGCAAAGCCCCGTCATGCCCGGCCTTGTGGCGGGCATCCACGTCTTTGCAGCGTGGCAAGAAGGAAGGCGTGGATGGCCGGGACAAGCCCGGCCATGACGACGGCATTTTCAAAATTGGATTCATTGTCGTCGTCATTTCTTTTTCTTCTGGTACATCGCGAGCATGCGCTGGGTGACCAGGAACCCGCCAAAGATATTCACAGAAGCAAACACCAGCGCCACAAACCCGAGCGCACGGGCCCACAGAGGGCCGTGGTCATTCGCGACCAGCGCGACACCGACCGCGAGCAGCGCGCCGACCACGATCACCGAGGAAATGGCATTGGTGACCGACATCAGCGGTGTATGCAGCGCCGGCGTCACGGACCAGACGACGTAGTAGCCGACGAATACGGCCAGCACGAAAATCGAGAGCCGGAAGACGAAGGGGTCGACCGCGTTTGCCACATGTTCCATGTCGACCTCCCTCAGCCCGTCGTCTTCGGCTGGAAATTCGGATGCACGACCGCGCCGTCGCGCGTGAGCAGTGTCGCCTTCACCAGTTCGTCGTCCCAATTGACGGCAAGCTTCTTCTCTTTCTTGTCGATCATGGTCTCGACGAAGGTCAGCAGGTTCTTGGCGTAAAGAGCCGAGGCGGAAGCCGCAAGCCGTCCCGGGACGTTGAGATAGCCCACGATCTTGACCCCGCCGACCTGCGCGATGCTGCCTGCCTGAGCGCCTTCGACGTTGCCGCCGCGCTCGACCGCAAGATCTACGATCACCGAACCGGGCCGCATCGATGCCACCATGTCTTTGGAGATCAAGCGCGGGGCCGGGCGTCCAGGAATCAATGCGGTGGTGATGACGATATCCTGTTTCTTGATGTGCTCGGCCACCAGCGCGGCCTGCTTCGCCTGGTACTCCTTCGACATTTCCTTGGCATAGCCGCCGGCGGCCTGCGCGTTCTTGAATTCCTCATCTTCGACGGCAAGGAATTTGGCGCCGAGGCTTTCCACCTGCTCCTTGGTGGCGGGGCGCACGTCGGTTGCAGTGACAATGGCGCCAAGGCGCCGCGCGGTGGCGATCGCCTGCAAGCCGGCAACACCGACGCCCATGATGAACACTTTCGCCGCCGGTACGGTGCCGGCCGCGGTCATCATCATCGGCAGCGCTCGGCCATATTCTTCTGCGGCATCGATCACCGCGCGGTAACCGGCCAGGTTGGCCTGGCTGGACAGCACGTCCATCGATTGCGCGCGGGTGATCCGTGGCATCAATTCCATGGCGAATGCGGCAATGCCCGCACCGGCCATCTGCTTGAGCGCGGCTTCGTTGCCGTAAGGATCCATGATGGCGACGACCAGCGCGCCTTTTCTGTAGTCGGATAGTTCGCCCGGCGCAGGCCGGCGCACCTTGAGAACGATATCGGCGTCCTTGGTGACAGCGTCGGCGATCTGGGCACCAGCCGCCTCGAATTCGGCGTCGGGAATGCCAGAGGCCACGCCCGCACCGCGCGCTACCGCGACCTCGGCACCGAACGATTTGAATTTCTTGATCGTTTCCGGAGTCGCCGCGACGCGTGGTTCGCCAGCGTCGGTCTCACGCGGTACGGCAATTCGCATTCGCGCCTCCCCGCCCGGGCGTGAATTTTGTCAGTGCGGCGAGAGGCCGGTGAAGGCGAAAATCAGGAAACAGATGACGAAGGAGACGTAACTCGGCTTTGTCGCCCCGCTGAGTAGCCCGGGAATTACGCCGAGCAAGCCGATAACGAAGATCGCCGCCGCCAGCAGCCAATGACCCATCACACCGCCGGTGGCCAGCCCGAAGAGGATCGTGACAACATAGAGAATTCCCACCAGCGTGAAATGCACGAAGCGCTCGTAAGAACTTTCGTGTGCCGTGTAGTCGTTTCCGGTGGCGGTGGCGTATTCAACGGTGCCGTGGTCGGCCATGGGGGACGTTCTCCGAGTCGCACTAAAAAGGCAGGCGCGGACGGGTTAGCGCAATTGCGGCCCAAGGGCAACCAAGGGCAACGTTGCCGGGCTCAGCCTTTCGTGGACGGCTTCAGGCCAACTTCCGCGAGCGCAGCGGCTTGCCGTGCGGCGACCTCTTCGACTGAAAAACGCTCAATCGCCTCGTTGAACAGTCGATAGAAATTGAGCTCCGCCGCCAGATGCAGGAATACGGCGCCCAAGCCGATGGCCGCGCGGTCCATGAACACAAATTCGCGCGGCACTGTGACGGGCCCCCGCGCCTTGAGTGCCTGATGGACGCGAAAGGCCTCCTTACGTCCATATTCGGAAGGTTTCACCCCGTCGGCGATGCTGCGCACACGGTCGTCGAGAAGCGGGCCGTAAATGAACCGTGCCCAAATATTGAGCGCATCGATCAGCTCGCGGCTGAGCCGCTTGAAGCCCCAAGTCTCGTAAGCATGCACCACCAGCGCATCGTCACCTCGTAACAGACCGCGATAAAGATCGACTACGCCGCCGACGAAGCTCGGGGGGAAAATCCGGATGC
This sequence comes from Pseudolabrys sp., assembly GCA_035310865.1. Taxonomy (GTDB): domain Bacteria; phylum Pseudomonadota; class Alphaproteobacteria; order Rhizobiales; family Xanthobacteraceae; genus Pseudolabrys. The sequence continues at coordinate 6,825 of DATGDN010000279.1, forward strand.
AGCCATAGTCCAGGAGATTGATCCCGGCCGGCTTGCCCTTGGCATTGTCGAAAACCGTGTAGTTGCCGAGATGCGGGTCGCCGTGAATGACGCCAAAGCGGCTGAAAGGGAACCACCACGCGGTGAACATGGCGGTGGCGAGCCGGTTGCGCGTTTCGAGCGGGTCGCCTTTATGCTCCAGCAATTTGCGGCCCGTCATCCAGTCAAGCGTGAGCAAGCGACCAGTCGAGAGCTCAAGCCATACTTTTGGCACGCGGATCGCGGCCTCGTCCTTCAGCATGGCGCGGTAGAGCGCGACGTGCTTGGCCTCGCGGAAATAGTCAAGCTCCTCGCGTAAGCGAGCGCCAATCTCGACGGCGATCTCGCTGGTGTCGATTACCGGATCGAAGCGTTTGCGAATGGCAAACAGCAATTGCAGCTGGCTGAGGTCGGCCTCGACCGCCGACTGCATATCCGGGTATTGCAGTTTGCACGCAAGATCGCTTCCGTCTAGCGCGCGGGCACGATGCACCTGGCCGAGCGACGCAGCTGCGGTTGGATGATGTTCAAATTCGGAGAATTTCTTCTGCCAGTCGGCTCCGAGCTCAGCGTTCATGCGCCGCTTGACGAACGCCCATCCCATGGGCGGCGCCTGACTCTGCAGCTTCATCAGTTCGTTGGCATATTCAGGCGGCAGCGCGTCGGGAATGGTGGCGAGCAGCTGCGCCACCTTCATGATAGGACCCTTCAGCCCGCCGAGCGCGGCGGCGAGCTCTAGCGCATTGGCGGCGCGATCGAGCGGCACACCGAAGAGGCGCGCACCGGCAAAGCGCGCCGCAGTGCCGCTGAGCTGCGTGCCGACCTTGGCATAGCGGCGAGCACGGGCAGAAAAACGGTTCTTTTCGCGGTCGGTTGGAGGCGTGGTCTGGCTCATTCCCGCCATCTAAGCAGCCTTGGCGATAAAGATAAGGCCCGCGCGCGTTACTCCAGCGACTCAAGCTCTCCGATCAAGTTGGCGATCACGCTCAAACCGCCATCCCAGAACTTTGGATCGCGAGCATCGAGGCCAAAGGGCGCAAGCAATTCGGAGTGGTGTTTGGTGCCGCCAGCCGCAAGCATTTCGAGATAACGTTCGGCAAAGCCGTTCGCGGATTTTTCGTAGACGGCATAAAGCGAGTTCACCAGGCAGTCGCCGAACGCATAGGCGTAGACGTAAAACGGCGAATGCACGAAATGGGGGATATAGGCCCAGAAGGTCTCATAACCCGGCTTGAGTTCGATCGCCGGGCCCAGACTCTCGCTTTGGACCGACATCCATAATTCGCAGAGCTTGTCGGATGTAAGCTCGCCATTGCGCCGCTCGCCGTGGACCTTGCGCTCGAAACTGTAGAACGCAATCTGCCGCACGACCGTATTGATCATGTCTTCCACTTTTGCGGCGAGCATGGCCTTGCGCCGCTTTTTGTCGGTCGTCTGCGCAAGCAGTTTCCTGAACGTGAGCATTTCGCCGAACACCGACGCCGTCTCGGCGAGCGTGAGCGGCGTCTGCGCCATCAACGGCCCGTTGGGCGCCGCCAGCACCTGGTGCACGCCATGGCCGAGCTCGTGCGCCAGCGTCATCACATCGCGGGGTTTGCCCATGTAATTGAGCAATACGTAAGGATGCGCCGATGGCACGGTGGGATGTGCGAACGCGCCAGGCTGCTTGCCCGGACGCACCGGCGCATCGATCCAGTTTTTGCTGAAAAACTGGTCTGCGACCTCGGCCATCCTGGGAGAAAAAGCACCATACGCAGTGAGCACGGTGGCGCGCGCGTCGCTCCAGGGAATTGTGCGCTGGGCTACTTTCGGCAGCGGTGCATTGCGGTCCCAGTGCGGCAAACATTTCTTGCCGAACCATTTGGCTTTCAAGGCGTAGTATCGGTGCGACAGTTTCGGATATGCCGCACGCACGGCGGCGACAAGCGCTTCCACCACTTCACGCTCGACCCGGTTTGACAGGTGCCGCGCATCGGCGATGTCCTTGAACCCGCGCCAGCGATCGGAAATTTCCTTGTCCTTGGCGAGTGTGTTGGTAATGAGCGCGAATGGGCGCAAATTTTCCTTGAACGTCTTGGCCAGCGCCTCGGCCGCCGCTTTGCGCTTTTTGCCGTCATTGTCTTGCAGCAGGCTGAGGGTAGGCTCGATCGCCAGGTCTTTCCCCGCGACCTTGAAACGCAGGCTGGCGATGGTTTCGTCGAACAGCCTGTTCCAGGCCGAATAGGCCGTCACGGATTTCTCGTGAAATAGCTCTTCGACCCGGTCCTCGAGCTGGTAGGGCTTTTCCTTGCGTACGTCCTCGATCCAGGGCCGGTAATGGCCGAGCGCAGGATCGCGCATCGCGGCCTCCAGCTTTTCGTCATCGATGCGGTTGAGCTCGAGCGTGAAAAACAGCAGATGCAGCGACGCGGCCGTGATGCGCTCCTGCACGTCACCATAAAACTTTGCACGCACGGGATCCGTGGTGTTGCCGGCGTAAACGAGCGAGGCATACGAAATCAGCCGGCCAAGCCTGTCGTCGATTGCTTCGTAACGATTGATCGCTGCGGCAAGTGCGCGCCCTGCTCCTTCGCCGGCGGCAATTCCGGCAAGCCGGCCCTTGAATTGCTGCTCGAAGTCCGCGCACTCGCTGTCGGCCAGTTCCAGGTCGCGCTTGACCTCGGGGCTATCGAGGCCGGGATAGAGGTCCTTGAGGTTCCACTCGGGCAAAGCGCCCAGCTTTGAGGCCTTGTTCAACTGTTTCCGGGGTGAAGTCTTGGGCATGGCGGGCAATCTTTTGGGGGAAAATGCAAAGCGGACAGGGCACCATCTAAGACATGTTGTCATGGCGAGGCGATGGCAGTTGAAGGCTTTTCAACACGCTCCGATAGGGGGCCCCGTTCTATCTCCAATGCAGTCAGGGCCTCCCAATGCCACTTAATAACCCGTTAAGCCGGACCGGCGACATTGCACCAATTCGGCACAGCTGCGCGCGAGGAATCCAATGTCGGAAGTGGTGCTCATCGTCGATGACGATCCGGTTCAGCGCAGGCTACTCGAAGCCATGGTCCAGCGGCTTGGTTATCGGACAATGGTTGTCGAAGGCGGGGATGCCGCCCTCAAGGTACTCATTGGGCCCGAAGCAGCGCGCGTCGACGGTGTTGTGCTCGACCTCGTCATGCCCGACCTCGACGGACTTGGCGTTCTCGCGCGCATGCGCAAGGCGGCCCTCAACATTCCCGTAATCGTCCAGACGGCCCATGGTGGAATTGACAACGTGGTATCGGCCATGCGTGCCGGCGCTACCGATTTCGTCATCAAGCCGGCGAGCGCCGAACGGATGGAAGTGTCGTTGCGAAATGCGCTTGCAACGAAAGCGCTGGCCGGCGAACTGCAACGGCTGAAGCGCAAGCATGACGGAACGCTGACCGTTGACGATGTAGTGACACGTTCACCGGCGATGCAGCCTGCTCTCACGGCCGCGCGAAAGGCCGCCGCATCCGCCATTCCGGTTCAGATCGAAGGCGAGTCCGGTGTAGGCAAGGAATTGATCGCGCGCGCGATCCACGGAAGCAGCACACGACACTCAAAACCTTTCGTCGCAGTCAATTGCGGCGCCCTGCCCGAGAACCTTGTGGAGTCCATTCTGTTCGACCACGAGAAAGGTGCCTTCACCGGCGCGACCGAAAAGCACAATGGTAAATTCGTGGAAGCCGACGGCGGCACATTATTTCTCGACGAAGTCGGCGAATTGCCCGGCCCGGCCCAGGTGAAATTACTGCGCGCCCTGCAGGAAGGAGAAATCGAGCCCGTAGGCGCGCGCAAAAGCGTGAAGGTCGATGTGCGGATCATTTCCGCGACCAATCGAGACCTTATTGCGGATCTTAAGGCGGGCCGGTTTCGCGAAGACCTATTCTACCGTCTGCACGTGTTCCCGATTTCGGTGCCGCCACTACGGGCGCGACGCGACGATGTGCCCGAACTCGCGCGCCATTTCCTCTCCCGCATTGCCGCGGAGGAAGGCAAGCGGATACGCACCATCAGCCCGAACGGGTTGGCGCTTCTCGCCGCGTACCATTGGCCGGGCAACGTCCGCCAACTCGAAAATACGATCTTTAGGGCCGTTGTCCTCGCCGAGGGCGAAGAGATCGGAATCAATGAATTTCCGCAGCTGACCGCGCAGGTTTCTTCCGATGCGGTTGCGGCGCAGCCGCTGATCGAACACTCACCCGCAATGGCGGCATCATGGCCGGACCCTGAAAGCGGCAGCGGCCCCGGCATTCCGGCATTCAAGGCTGCCGGTCATTCATTGCCGCTCACCGACCCTGGCGGCGATGTTCGTCCGCTCGATGACATCGAGCGCGATGCGATCCGTTTCGCCATCTCGCATTATCGCGGCCAGATGTCCGAGGTGGCTCGCCGGCTCAAAATCGGGCGCTCGACCCTCTATCGCAAACTGGAGGGGCTGGGGCTGGACGAGGACGTCCCGGCTGAGTGACCAGCAACCCCCCTTTCGCTGCTTAAATACCTTTTTGGCCCCCATTCCTTCGTTTTCATGGGCAAATAACAGGGATCAAGTTCCAAATTGCCCCGTTTTCGGCCCATTTCCCCGGATAGTTAGGGCCGGACGGGGGACCGGCGCTAAGTTCTCATTAACCGATCCCGATAACACTCACGGGGCTGCCGTCACGGCGGCCCGACGGGGACGTGACGGCGACGTGGGACGGATATCTTCACGGGTCAACGCTGTGACAATTGACGCGTCGCGCGAGCGCTCACTCGCCGTGACTTTAGCGCGCGCCGGGGCCCGACTGGGCCTGGCCGGTCTATTTATGCTCGGCGCGAACGATGCGTTGCAAAACGCCAGCGCCGAAGGTGATACGCGCACCCTCTCCTTCCATCATCTCCACACCGGCGAAGACATCACTGTCACCTTCAAGCGCAATGGCCGCTACGACGACGCCGCGCTCAAGAAGCTCGATTGGTTCATGCGCGACTGGCGCAAAGAAAAATCGACCCATATGGATCCGCATTTGTTCGATCTATTGTGGGAGGCTTACCGCGAGGTCGGCGCGACACAGGCGATTGATGTCGTCTGCGGCTATCGCTCGCCGCAAACCAATTCGATGCTGCGTGCCCGCTCAAGCTCGAGCGGCGTCGCGCAAAACAGCAACCACATCAGCGGGCAGGCGATGGACTTCTTTATCCCCGGCGTTCCGCTGGAAAAAATCCGCGAAGTTGGCCTGCGCCTGCAACGCGGCGGTGTCGGTTTCTATCCGACCTCGGGCTCGCCTTTCGTGCACCTCGATACGGGCACTATCCGCCACTGGCCGCGCATGACGCACGATCAGCTGGCCAAGGTGTTCCCCGATGGCCGCACCGTACACATTCCCTCTGACGGACAACCGCTGCGCGGCTACGCCGTCGCTCTTGCTGACGTCGAGCGGCGCGGCAGCAGGCCATCGGAAATATCGCTGGATGCTGCGCGCGAGGCGGGGGTGATCACCGCTGACGCCGGGCAGGCGACCGGGCGGCCCAAGCGCAGCTTGTTCGCCCGACTTTTCGGCACCGGCAAAGATGCCGACGAGGTGAGCGAGGAGCCCGCACCGAAACACGCGCGCACGCCTGTTTCAGTTGCGAGCGTGAGTGCGCCGAAATCGAAGCCGGTGAGCGTTGAACATATCGTGCCTCTGCCGACTGCACGGCCGAAGGCCGTTGCCGTCGCCTCTGCGGCACCGAAACCGTCCAAGCAGCCAATCGTGACAGCCTCGCTCGGCAGCAACCTGTTTGATAGCCGCGGCTATTGGCGCGGCGCCATCCAGACCGGTCCGGATCTGCCGGCGGCAGTCGCGGCCCGTACGGTCTATGAGACCGCCAGCGCCGAGCCGAGCGCAACCGGCAGCACCGCGCTTTCTTATGCGACACAGTCGGGGCCGTTGGTGCCCGCCCGCGCGCGCCCAATGGGTGCGCAAATGGGTTCACAAATGGACGCGCAGCTGCCGCAGGCGAAGGAAGCGAAGGTCATGCCGGCGCAGGGCAACACGACCGTCGTCGCTAAACCGTCCGTCGCAGCTGAAGCCTCAAGCAGTGCCCAACGCGGCGACAGCCCCTGGCTGCGCGCCGCAATGGTCACGCCGAGCGTCACCAGTTACATGACTGCGACGCGCCTCGGCACAGTCGACATGCGGCCATTGCAGGAGCTGCTGTACAAGCCGCCGATGTCGGTGGTGATGACGTTCTCGGCCGACCCGCAGCTCGGCATGGTGGCCAGCCGCTTCAATGGCCCCGCAGTGGTGTTCGTCGCCACGACGACGTTCGCAGCGCCGTCGACAGCCGCTGCGTTTTCAGCGCATTCGATGGCATCGCTCCGCTGATCGCTAGTTCGCCATCCCCAGCGCGTGCAGGTAGGTATCGAGCACTTCCTGCTGCTCGCGGCGCTCGTCGGTATCCATCTTCCGCAGGCGCACGATGGTACGTAATGCCTTGGTGTCGAAGCCGGTGGCCTTCGCTTCGGCATAGACGTCGCGGAGGTCGTCCGACGTCGCTTTTTTCTCCTCCTCGAGGCGTTCGATGCGCTCGATGAAAGCTTTCAACTGATCCTTGGCGAAGCGGGTCGCTGGTTGTTCTTTTCCAGCCGCGGCTGTGACAGGCATCGACGTCTCCTTGACTACTCACGGACAGGCATCGCCCGTCGTTTCCCAAGCAGCTTTCTGAGTTGAATGCCCTCAGGTCAAGGCAAGGACGCGGTCATCCACGCTGTTCACATGCCGGTAGTGGCTATGAGTGCCGGGGGCTGGACTTTTCAAATGCGGCTTTCTGCTCGGACGAAGCCTCTTTCTGGTACTTCTCGCGCCATTCTTCGTAGGGCATGCCGTAAACGATCTCACGGCTCTCGTCCTTCGTCATGGCGAGCCCCTTGGCGTCGGCCGCATCCTTCATCCAGTTCGACAGGCAATTGCGGCAAAAGCCGGCGAGATTCATCAGCTCGATGTTCTGCACGTCGGTGCGCGACCTTAAGTGCTCCACAAGGCGCCGATAGACTGCGGCTTCGAGTTCGGTGCGGGTCTTGTCGTCCATAGCGGCCTCCTCCACTGTAGGAAACATAGACACGACCTGTGCGCGTTTGAAGGGCCCGAAAAGCCCTGACGCCGGCCCCCTTGAGGAGAATGCATAGTGAAGTTTGCCCATTTCTCGCATGTCTGGGGCAAGCCAGGCATGACCCCATACCAACGCTACGAAGAATTATGGCGCGAATTGCAATTGTGTGACGAGCTTGGGTTCGATTACGGCTTCTGCGTCGAGCATCACTTTCGTCCGGACGAAAGCTGGATTTCCTCGCCCAGCGTTTACATCGTCGGTGCGGCCGCGCGCACGCGCAAGATCCGTGTTGGCTCGATGGGTTACGTCGTGCCGCTGTATCACCCGTTGCGGCTGGCCGAGGAAATTGCGGTCGTCGACCAGATGGTCGGTGGACGCATGGAGCTTGGGCTCGTGCCCGGCATCAACCCTGAGTATTTCAAGCCATTCGGGTTCGACTACAATCTGCGCAAATCACCGACGCTCGAATTCGTGGACTATTTGCGCGCCGCGTATGGCGAGAACCAACCTTTTTCGTTTCACGGCGACAATCACCACACCGACAGCGCGCTGCTTGCGGTGCAACCTCTGCAGAAACCGCATCCGCCACTCTGGATGATGAGCCGCGATCCGCAGACGCTGGAATTCTGCGCGCGGCAAGCAATCAATCCGGGATACTTTCTCGTCTATCCACGCGCCGATGCAGCGCCGCGCTATCGCAAGTTCCTTGCGGATTGGGCCGCGGCAGGCCGCACGCAGTCGCCGAAGATCGCTTATTGCACAATCGTCTATGTCGATGAGACGGACGACAAGGCGCTCGACGTCGCGCTGTCCCGCGCGGCCCGCGCCTATGAGGGTTTTTTACCGCCGCCAAAGCCCGGCGAAACATTCGAGCAGCGCGCGCGCGAGCATTCAAAAAGATATATTGGCCGTGGAGAGCCGGGCGCTTCCGAGATCATGGCCAATCTCTTCGATGCAGATTATTTGATGAAGAACGAACTGGTGTTCATTGGCTCACCGAGAACGGTGGCGGACAAGATCCGCGCCGCGGCAGAATCCGGCCTATTCAACGTGTTCATGGGCGAGTTCAATTTCTCGGACCTGCCCGAGGCCGACCTAATGCGCTCGATCCGCATGTTCGGCGAGAAGGTCATCCCCGCCTTGCGCAGCTACGAGCCGTTCTGAATTGCAGGCGGCTAAGCCGGCGCCTGCGCGGCCCGCAATTCAGGATGCGCCTGCAGGCGGGCCTCATTGAGCTTCCAGATCGCAAAGCAGACCACCGCGCCGACGGCAAAAGGCAGCGACGACCACATATAGAGTTTCTCGACCGGCAGGCCGACGAACAGCGCGCCGACCAGCGGCCCGATGATCGAGCCGATGCGGCCGATGCCCAATTCCCAGCCCGAGCCATTGGCACGCAGCGACGTCGGATAGACCAGGGCTCCGGCGACGTTGATGCCGGTCTGGATGCCCAGCACACAAAACCCGGCGCAGAACGTCGCGATCGCGAGCGCCGTTGTCGAGGTTGTACCGGCAAAGCCGATCGACGCCACGATCGGTACCGCAATCACGAAGACGATTGCGATTGCAAAAAACCGGTGGCGCTCGAACCAGCGGGCGAGAAGAAGCGAACCGACGGTGCCGCCAACCTGGATCATGGCGCCGGCGAGCGCGCCCACCGATGGCGGCAGCTTGAGCACCGCCATCAAGGTCGGCGTCCACGACAGCAGGAAGAAGTACCCCATCAGATTGAGCGCGAAGAGCAGCCACAAAAGCGGCGTGATCAGCCAAAGTCCCTGGCGGAAGAGGTAGACCGGATTGAAGCCGGGGAATTGCTGTTCGTCCTCGATAATGAATGTCGCGTTGGCCGGCACCTTGAAGCCCGGATCGATTGCCGCGATGGCCTTCTCCATTTTGGCGCGCTGGCTTTCATGCAGCGCCATGTATTTGATCGATTCCGGCAACGTAAAATAGGCGATCACAGCGAGGACGATCGGCACGATTCCGCCGATGATGAACAAAATTTGCCAGCCATGTGTCGGCACCAAAGCAGCGGCGACGACGCCGGGAATGGCGCCGCCGATCGGCACGAAGCCGACGCCGATCAACGCGAGCGTGGCGCGGAATTTGCGTGGCGCGGATTCGGTATTGATCGCAACTACGTTCGGAATGACGCCGCCGATGCCGAGTCCGGCAAGCAACCGCAGCCAGAACAGCTGGTCGAGATTGGTTGAGCGCGCCGCCCACAGCGTGAACACGCCGAACAGCAAGTTCGATGAGATCAGCGCGGTCTTGCGGCCATACCGGTCACCGATCCATCCGAACAAGGCCGAGCCGAACAAAATACCGATGAGGCTTGCGCTGAAGACCGGGCCGAGCTCCCCGGGTTTAAGTCCCCATTCGCGCACCAGATGCGGCGCGGCAAAAGCAATGGCGGCAATGTCGTAACCGTCTATCAGCGACAGCAGCACGCACCAGAAGATCAAGTTGTAATGGAACGAGCTCAGTCCGCGTTGATCAAGCAGACGCGACACCTGAACGACTTCCGCCATGATTGCCTCCCCTAGCTTGTTATTATCCCAGCGAGCCATTGCGGCTCTTGGCTTGATGCTATGCGAGGGTCGCGGCGGAGGGAAGCGGGTCACGTCAGGTCAATTGCGACACCGGCAGGACCAATTCCGACTGATGTGCCGCGCCGTGGAAGATCGTGTCTCGTCCGATCTTGTCAGGGCGATAGTAGTGCGACCACAGGATTTCGGTTGCCGGTGAATCACCGTTCACGATCTCGAGCCGCAGGCGATGGCCCTGCTTGATGAGATACGCAACCGGCTCAAGACTGATCTCGAACTTGTAGATCTCGCCCGGCGTCAGCGGCTGCGGGTCGGTGTGACTGTGGTAAGGCACCATGTCGGTGCGACGCGCCGGATCGAGCGCACGGTGCGAAGCGCGCAGCCAGCCGCGCGTCACGATTTCAGCAAACGGATTGAGTCCCTTGGTGCGGTCTTCTGGCGCTTGCGGGAACTGGTCCGACAGCTTCACGAAAAAATCCGTGTCGCGTGCAGTCGAGGAGGCATAAAGAACGAGTTTGACCGGGCCAGCAATTTCCAGATCGTTTTCGAGCGCGGCCGTCGTGAAGGTAAGCACGCGGCGCGCCGCATCAAAGCCGCCGGGAGGGCCGGCGGGGCCGAAGCCAACGACGCCGGTAACCCAACCAGGATTGGGATAGTCGTACGAGGTCGACGGCGCACCTGCGCCAGGACTTGGCGAAAGGCCACCATCGTTCAGCGACGCGACGCTGCCGGACGGCGATGCGTTGAGAAACCAGGGCGTATAGCGCGTACCCGCCGGCGGCCAGGTATCGGCTTTGCGCACCAGCTTTGAGCCGCGCACCGCGTATTCGACATTCGGACGCGCGAGATAGTCGGTCTGTTTGCCCTTGAGATAGTGGTCATAGAACGGCAGCAGTACGTTCTTGTGAAATGCGACGCTGGAGAATTCCGCCGCGGCCGCCCAGGCATTCGGCACGCCCGACATGCGAAGCTTTTTGGGTCCGGCCGCACGCAGGTAGCCGTCAATGTTGCCCCGCGTGTGCAGCTGCATCTTTGCCCAGACACCACTTGAGTAGAGCGGAACCTTGATGCGGTCGAGCATTTCCCACGCACTTCGCTCACGCCAGAAGTCGTCATACGCCGGATGCGCGGCGACCAATTGCGTCAGATCGGTTTTTTGATCGCGCGCCGGACCGCTGGCAGGAAATCGATTGATAAAACGATTCTGGTACCACCAGTAGCCCGGGAAAAAATCGCACGGGATGCCGCCATGATAGACGCCGGCGCGGTAAGCGTCGGCCAGGCCGTCATGCGCCGCGATGCAAGCGAGTGATGGGGGTGCAAGCGCACCCATGAACCATTGCAGCATGCAAAAATACGACTGGCCAATGCCGCCGACTTTCCCGCTGCACCACGATTGCCGACCAATCCATTCGATGACGTCGTAGAGATCCTGCTGTTCACCGCGCCCGAGAAACTCGAACTCACCGCCAGACCGGCCGCTGCCGCGAACGTCCATGTGAACGTAGGCGTAGCCCTGCTCGACGTACCACTCGATCGGCCCGGTTTCCCGCCACAGAAATTGCGCACTTGCCGGCAGGCTGTTGTTGTCGAAGCGGTATGGCGCGGCCCCTAGCAGGGCCGGAAATGGCCCCGCGCCATCAGGCCGATAAATGCGAACGCCTATCGATGTGCCATCACGGACATCGATTTGAACAATTTCATCGACCATCAGCGACGATCCCCGGCTACTCTGCAAAAGCTTAGTAACCGGACACGCGGTTCTCAAGTGGGATTGATTTGTCCGACGTGAACCTCACCCGCCCCGAGATAAGCCCGCTGGACGGCGGGGTCCTCCTTCAGTGCTGCGCCGGTGCCGGATCCGACAATGCGTCCAGATTCAATCAAATAGCCGCGGTCCGCGATCTTCAAGCTCAGCCGCGCGTTTTGCTCGACCAGCAAAATCCCGACACCGGTCGAGCGAATGCGCGCCAGCGCGCCGAACAGCTCCATACACATGATCGGGGAGAGGCCGAGCGATGGCTCATCCAGTAAAAGAATGTCAGGGGCCGTCATCAATGCACGCCCGACCGCCACCATCTGCTGCTCGCCACCGCTCATCGTGCGCACAACCTGTTGCAGCCGCTCATGCAAGCGCGGGAAAAGACCGAGCACCATTTCGAGCGTGGCGGCTTCGTTGCGTCGTGCGCGCGGTGGAAAGGCACCGAGCAGCAGGTTTTCACGTACCGTCATCTCGCTGAAAATTCCCCGGCCTTCGGGGACCAGCGCGAGTCCTGCTTCGACAATTTGGTGCGCCGAAGTGCCCGCGAGCTCGCGGCCATTCATGGCAACGCGCGCACCGGGGACAGCCGGCACGAGGCCGGCAATCACCTTGAGCAGCGTAGTCTTGCCGGCGCCGTTGGCCCCAAGAATGACGACGATCTCGCTACGCGCCACATCGAGCGATATGCCATCAAGCGCCTGATGCTTGCCGTAGAAAGCCGAGATGTTCCGGACCTCAAGCATCCGGCTCTCCAAGATAGGCACGGATCACTTCCCGATCGGCCAGCACCGCGGCTGGCGGCCCCTCAGCAATCGTGCGACCGGCATTCATCACCAGGCAACGGTCGCAGAGCGAGCGGATGGCGTCCATCACGTGCTCGACGATGATGATCGTCAGCCCTTCCTCGCGCAGTATTTTCACCAGCGTTATGCCGACTTGCAATTCGGAAGGGTTGAGACCGGCGAGCCACTCGTCGAGGAGAAGAACGGCCGGCGAAAGTGCCAGGGCGCGGGCAAGTTCAAGACGTTTTTGGTCAATATAGGTTAGTTGCCCGGCTGGAGTGTCCGCTTTGTCGCCAAGACCGACGCGAGTAAGCAGCACGCGGACGCGCTCTTCGGCGCCGGGACCCCACAACGGTGGAGCATGAAATGCGATGCCGGCAGTGACATTCTCGAGACAGCTCGAAGCCGGAAGTACCCGCACCAGCTGGAAAGTGCGCGCGATGCCGCGCTGTGCGATGCGATGGGCAGGTGACATCGTGATCGCCTGTCCGGCCAGACAAATGGAGCCGCTGTCGGCACGGAGCGCGCCCGAAATCAGATTGAGGGCGGTGGTCTTGCCGGATCCATTGGGGCCGATCAGCCCGAGGATTTCACTGCGCCGCAAATCAAAGCTGACACCGTCGACCGCCAGCAGGCCGCCGAAGGCTTTGCGCACGTTATCGACTTGCAGAATAGGGATTTCGCTGGCGGAAGTGCGTTCGACTGCGCGAGGCCAAACAAGGTGCATCACCTTTTCGGCAAGCGAGGACATGGCAATCTGAATGGCGGCGCGGCGCAGTGGCGGCAATTTCGCCTGCAGAAGGCCGATCACACCATTGGGCAGCGCATATACGATCAGCACAAAGACCGCGCCCAGCACGATGCTGAAATAGTTCGGAAAAGTCGCGATCAGAACCTCGAACAGCAGCACCAGCGGGACGGCACCGAGCAGCGGGCCGAACAGCGTGCCGGCGCCGCCGAAGAGCGCCATGATGACAACTTCGAACGAAAGCACCGGATTGAACGCAATGGCGGGGTCGATATAGGTCCAGCGCGGAGCCATCACCGCTCCGGTCACGGTCATGAATGCAGCGCTCACTGCGAACAAGGCGAGCTTGGCGCGAGTCGTATCGATACCGCAGTGGCGGGCGACACCCTCGTCTTGCCCAATGACGCGCACCGCAAGCCCGAGGCGCGAATGACGGATCATCCAGCCGGCACCCAGCACCATGACGGCGAGCGCGAGCAGGCGCCAGTAAATGCCTTCCGAAGTAGTTTCGGCGAATATGTAACGTCCAACCGAGCCGTGGATGTTGACTTCATACCAGGCGACAAGCTGGCGGATGAGTTCGGCCAATCCAAAGCTGAAGATCACGAAATAGATTCCCGACAGCCGCAGCGTTGACAGGCCCACGACCAGCGCCACCACGGCGCCGACGACAGCGGCTGCGAGCAGCACCACCGGCCATGGCAGAAAATCGGTGAGGACGGCGGTGGTGTAAGCGCCAATGCCGAAGAATGCGGCGGTCGCCAGCGAGATGTAATGCGTCGGACCGGAAAACAGCGCCCAGGCGGTCGCCAGCACCGTGAAGTACAGCAGGCTGATGCCGAGGGCGAGATGATAGCCGCTGGCAACCAGCGGAAATGCAGCGAGCGCCGCAATCACGACCACGGCCGCGCCGGTGAACGTGACATTTCGCACACTCAACGCGCCGGTCTCCCGAACAGGCCGGTCGGCCGCCATAAGAGCACGCTCAGGAACAGCGCATAGGTGACTGCGATCGTAAGGCCGGGATCGACCAGTCGTGCGACTGCAGTTTCGGAAATTCCGAGCAGCAGCCCGGCGATCAGCGCGCCGAGCATATTGCCCACGCCTCCCATGATGACAACGATCAACGCTTTCATGGTGAAGACCACGCCCATCGCCGCGCTGAAGGTCAGGAACATGCTGATCAGAACGCCGCCCGCACCGACGATCGCGCCGCCAGCCGCAAAAGCGAGCGCCGAAGCCGCCTGAAGATCAATTCCGGACAGACGCGCTGCGTCGGGATTGACCGCAATCGCACGCAGCGCGGTACCGTAGCGTGTTCGCGTCAGGAAAAGATAAAGCACGCCGCTGATGATCAACGCGAACAGCAACGCCAGGATGCGATTGAGCGCCAGCGTGGTGCCAAGGATGTGCACCGGCACCGACAGGTATGAATAACTCTGCAGCGTGCCGCCAAATACAAGCAGCATCACGCCTTGAATGACGAACAGGATGCCAAACGTGCCGAGGATGCTGTCCACTTCCAGCATGCCCTGGTTTTTGGCGCGCCTGACCAACGGCATCAGTACCAGTTGGAAAAGCAGCCAGTTCGCCGCGAAAGAGGCCGGCACGATGACGATGAGTCCGACGAGCGGATTCACCGCCATGCCGCTGTAGAGATAAAGCGCGGCAAACGCCGCGGCGACGAGAACCTCGCCATACGACAGGTTCATGATGCGCGCGATGCCGTACTGGAGCGTAAGCCCCAATGCGATCAATGCGTACATCCCCCCGAGCACCAACCCGGAGAGTGTGATGTCAAGCGCGAGAGTCATACCCTTAGGTTTCCGAAATCTTCCGGAAGCCGCGGAGCGGCGACCCGGAATCCAGAAACGGACGTGATATTTGCGTCCGGATTCCGGGTTCGCGAGCTTTGCTCGGCTCGCGCCCCGGAATGACCAGAATTGGCCGCGCTTACTGCCACGCCGGCTTCGGCACGATCGGCGCTTTGGCTCCCTGCTTGGCAACCGGCGCGATGCCGTAGAAATCATTGCCCTGCCATTGGCCGACCGACCAGATGTTGCGGTTGAGGCCGTTGTCGAGCTTCACCTTGCCGATGATGGTATCGAAGGTGCCCGTGTTGATTTCTTTGATGACGGCTGCGCGGTCGATTTTGCCGACACGCTCGATCGCCTGTTGCAGGACCTGCAGGCTTGCATAGGTAATCGGGCTCGCCCAACGATCGGGCTCGCGTCCGATGATCTCCTTGTGGTGCTGGATGTACCACTTGATGCCCGGAAGCGAGGCGTCGGAGCCGCCGATGCCCATGATTGCCTCAGCGCCCGCGCCAAACTTGCCCTTGTACATCGGGAAAGCAGTGCCCACGCCGACGAAGAAGACCTTCGGGTTGAACCCAAGCACCTTGGAGGTGTCGGTGATTCCGAAGGTGTCGGGTGGATAGCTGAACGCGAGAAGGACGTCGGGATTTGCCGCCTGCGCGTCCTTGAGCACGGGCTGCATGTCCTGCGTGCCGAACGGATAGGATTTATCGTAGACCAGATCGAAGCCGGCCTTTTTCAGGCCAGCTCGCGTGGCCGTCGAAAGCTCGATGCCGAATTGGTCGCCGACTGCGATCATCGCGACCTTCTTGTTGATCTTGCCGTCCTTGTTGAGCTTTGTGAAAGTCTCAACGATGCCGTCGACGATCTCCGAGGGCAGACCAAGCCAGAAGGTCAGATTGGGCCAACGCTTGGTGAGCTCCGGCGCCTGATTGGTGTTGGCGGTGACCGCAAGCTGCGGATAGCCAAGCTTGTTGAAAATCGGCGCGGCCGCGAGATTCATGCCGGTGCTCCAGGGCGGCAGAATGAAATCGACCTTGTCCTGCGTTGCGAGCCGCTCGACCGCCTTGATCATTTCCTCCGAATTGCTGCGATCGTCGTATTCAATCACCTCGACCTTGAGCTTCTTTTCGCCGACTTTGATGCCGCCAGCGTCGTTCACATCCTTCACCCACACCTGATAGTTTGGCAGCGTGGTGACACCGGCGCCTGCCGCGAACGGCCCGGTCTTCGAAATTGCCCATCCGATTTTGATTGAGTCTTGAGCCTGTGCTGGCGCGCTAGCAACCAACAGCATCGCGGCCGCCGCGATAGACATTCCAATAACGGCCAACTTATTCCGTCGCATCACAATCGCCCTCCTCTTGTGCATGCTTGCCGGCTTTGGCCGGCGTCTTTTGTTCGCACTACTACTCAAGCCAGTACTTGCACACCATTCGTTGGATACCAAACCATCGAGCCAGGGCAACCAACGCCGGCGGGTGCTTGTTTGACTTGGCACCCGAGATCGTTCGATCTATGACCGGAATGGATTCCTTGTCTGTTCAACACTCGCTTCAACCGGCAAACTGCGCCCGGCCGATCGAGCGCCCTATATAAGCAGGTTTTTTCGGTAGTGGGCAGAGATGGGACGTTCGGACGATAACCTGCGCTCTTTTCTCGCACGGCTCTTTCGCACCGCAGTATCCGCCGCGCATCCGGTAACGTGCCTGCCACCCGTGCTGCCGCCGGCACCTTTGAGCCGGCTGATATTGCTTGCAGCCGGCAAAGCCGCAGGCTCGATGGCCGAGGCCGCCGAAGCACACTACCTCGACCAGCTACGAATTGCGGCGGAGCGCCTAACCGGTGTCGCCGTCGCGCGGCACGGCTATGCCCGCCATCTTCGCCGGGTGCGAATGATCGAAGCCGGGCATCCAATACCGGATGCGGCGGGTATCGAGGGCGCCGACCTTGCCCTGAAGCTGGCCGATAGTGCGGCCGCAGACGACCTCGTGCTGGTCCTGATGTCGGGCGGTGCTTCAGCCAATTGGGTCGCGCCAGCAGATGGCATTTCATTCGCGGACAAACAAGCGGTCACGCGCTCGCTTCTGCGCTCGGGCGCGGCTATCGGCGAAATCAACACAGTGCGTAAACATCTCTCGCGCATCAAAGGAGGGCGTCTGGCGCGGCATGCTTACCCGGCAAAACTATTGACGATCGCAATCTCGGATGTGCCGGGCGACGATCCTTCGGCGATCGGGTCAGGGCCAACCGTTCCGGATCCAACGACGCTCGCCGACGCGCAAGCGATCATCGCAAAATCTAAAATCGAGGCGCCAGAATCGGTCACGCGTGCCCTGAGTGATCAGAACAATGAATCGCCGAAAAGCGGGGATCCGATCTTTGCCGGCAGCCGTTTTGTCTTGGCGGCACGGCCGGCTGATGCAATGCACGCTGCCGAAACCGCGGTTCGCGCGGCCGGCTACGACTGCATTTCGCTCGGCGACCGGGTCGAGGGCGAGGCGCGCGATGTCGCCGCCGCCCATGCTCGCCTCGCCCACGAATTGCGTGCGCAAGGTAAACGTGCGGTCATTCTGTCGGGCGGTGAATTGACCGTAACGCTCCGCGGCAAGGGCCGCGGCGGGCCCAACCAGGAATACGCGCTGGCGCTCGCGATCGCGCTGGCAGGATTGCCGGCGATCGCCGCGCTTGCCGGGGACACGGACGGCACCGATGGCGGCAGCGGCGCAGCGACCGATCCCGCGGGTGCGCTGGTTGATGGCGAAACGGTGGCGCGCGCAAAGGCCAAAGGCCTCGACCCCGCCACCTTCCTTGCCGACAATGATTCGAGCGGATTTTTTGCAGCCCTGGGGGACTTGTTGGTACCTGGGCCGACTTACACCAACGTGAACGACTTCCGTGCCATCGTCGTTGACACGCCGTGACCGATCACGCCACAAACGTGCATCCGGAACCGCCGACGCTCGTGACCGAATTGCCATTCATTGCCGCCAGGCGCCGTATTTCCCGCATTCTAGGCCGCGCCGCGGTCCCTGCGCTGCTGCTGGCGATTTCGACCCAAGAGGCCAAAGCGGACTTTCGCCTTTGCAACAACACCGGCAGCCGGGTGGGCGTCGCAATCGGCTACAAAGACAATGAAGGGTGGACCACTGAAGGATGGTGGAACGTTCCAGCGCGCTCTTGCGAAACGTTGCTGCGCGGCGCACTTGTTGCGCGTTACTACTATATCTACGCGGTTGACTACGATCGCGGGGGCGAATGGTCCGGTAAGGCATACATGTGCTCACGCGAGAAAGAATTCACCATCCGCGGGACGGAGAACTGTCTGGCGCGTGGCTACGACCGCACCGGTTTTTTCGAGGTCGATACCAGCGAGCAACGCTCCTGGACGGTCCAGTTGACCGACACCGCCGAGCAAGCGCCTGAGCGGCCATTGCCTCCGCGCGCACCGCTTGGCACTTCGCGGCCGCCAACGACGCTTTCGCCGCCACCAGCCGGAGGCGGCAAACAATGAGACGTCTGCGTCGCGCGAAAATCGTCGCCACTCTTGGGCCAGCATCGTCAACCGCCGACATGATCGCACGGTTGTTTCACGCCGGAGCCGACGTATTTCGCATCAACATGAGCCACACCAGCCAGGATCGCATGCGCGAACTGGTCGGAATGATCCGCGCCGTCGAGCGCGACACCGGGCGGCCGATCGGCGTTCTCGTCGACCTGCAGGGGCCGAAGCTCCGGCTCGGCACGTTTACGGGCGGCGTGGTGACGGTGAAGAGCGGCGATACCTTCGTGCTCGATGCCGATACGGCGGCCGGCGACGCCAAGCGTGGCTATCTGCCGCATCCCGAAATCTTTGCGGCGATCAAGCCGGGTCATGCGCTGCTGATCGACGACGGCAAGGTCAAGCTTGTCGTCACCGAAACCGGCCCCAATCGCATCACAACCCGCGTCGTCGTTGGCGGCAAGCTTTCCGATCGCAAGGGTGTGAGCCTCCCGGATACGACGATTCCATTCTCAGCCCTCGCCGACAAAGACCGCTCGGACCTCGAAGCGGCGCTCGAAACCGGGATCGACTGGGTGGCACTGTCGTTCATCCAGCGGCCCGAGGACATCGCCGAGGCAAAGAAAATTACCCGCGGACGTGCGGCTGTGATGGCCAAGATCGAGAAGCCGCAGGCGGTCCATCGGCTCGCCGAAATTTTGGACCTCGCCGACGCGCTGATGGTCGCGCGCGGCGATCTCGGGGTGGAAATGCCGCTGGAGAAGGTTCCTGGCGTGCAGAAACAAATGACGCGCGCCTGCCGCGTAGCCGGCAAACCGGTGGTCGTCGCAACGCAAATGCTCGAATCGATGATCAGCGCTCCGGTTCCGACACGCGCTGAAGTTTCAGATGTCGCCACCGCTATATTTGAGGGCGCCGACGCTGTAATGCTGTCAGCGGAATCGGCAGCCGGGCAATTTCCAGTTCAGGCAGTCGCCACCATGAACCGGATTGCCGAAGAGGTTGAAGGCGATCCGCTCTACCGCAACATCATCACTGCGCAGCGCGCGGAGCCAGAGGCGACCGGCGCCGACGCGATCGCCGACGCCGCGCGTCATATTGCCGACACGCTCGATCTGGCCGCCGTCATCTGCTGGACATCATCGGGCTCGACCGGCTTGCGGGTGGCACGTGAGCGCCCGCGACCGCCGATCGTGGCTCTTTCACCGAACATCGCTACGGGACGACGCCTTGCCGTTGTGTGGGGCGTCCACTGCGTGGTGACCGAAGATGCTCACGACCAAGACGATATGGTCGATCGTGCATGCCGTATTGCGTTCAAAGAAGGATTCGCAAAGGCCGGTCAACGCGTGATTGTCGTTGCTGGCGTGCCCCTCGGCACGCCCGGCGCAACCAACATGCTGCGGATCGCCTATGTCGGCGCGGACGTGGCGAGAGATTGATTATTATGCCGCCCCTGGATAAGGCGGCGCAATAGGCTAAACCAAAATCAGATGTCCCGCCCCTCGACCTTTTCCTGAAGTGTTTTCACAAGGTCGGGGATGCGCTCCATGCGGGGATAAAGATCGAGCGCGCGCCGGTAAACTTCCAAAGCGTGCTTGTTGTCGCCGACGTCCTGCATGATAAGCCCCAAGCCGGCGAGTGCTCCAAAATGGCGTGGCTCTCGCTTGAGGACCTCGCGGATGTCGGCGACTGCACGGCCGTAGTCCTTCTTCATATAATAGATCGTCGCTCGCCGGTTCCATGCTTCCACATAATCCGGCTTCACCTTCACGATCGCATCAAGCAGCTTGACCGCAAGTTCGAGATCTTTTGCCTCGATCGCGGTCTTGACGCGCGTCATCAGGAGATTGGCCGTGTCGCTGCGCGAAACCGTCCATAACGCCCAGATGCGTTCTTCGATCGCCTTTGCCGTGACGTCGTCGGGCGCAACCTTCAGCGCGCCGAAAAGAAAATCGAGGTTGTGGGTACGACCAGCGAGCCCCACGTGCGGCAGTTTGTCGGGCGGTTTGACCCAGTTGCCCGATTGGGCGACGGCGGACGCTGAGGGCGTCGCGGCCGCAATCAGGAGCGCTGCGAGGAATCGGATGCGCATAAACGAAGTTTAATCTCTCCGCGTTTCGTGGCCAATATGGGGCGATGGAACAGGCGCCAGCAGCGCCTACTTTTAGCCTTGGCGGGCTTTGAAGCGGCGGTTGGTCTTGTTGATGATGTAGACTCGGCCCTTACGCCGCACCAGGCGGTTATTGCGGTGCCGGCCGCGCAGGGATTTCAGCGAATTACGGACTTTCATGACAATCTCGGGCTGCTGTTTGCCGGGTACATACGCAGCCCACTCAAGGCTGTCAACGCAAGCTGCCCACCGGTGGTTACCGGCAATGGCCTGCTCTACAGTCTATTTTGGGGAGTTTAAGCCGTGCAGCGTAGCTGTGACCGTTTTCTGACCACGCATACAGGCAGCCTGCCACGTCCGGATGATCTCATCCGCATGATGTACGCCAAGGAAGAGGGCGTGCCGGTCGATGCGCAGGCACTGGCCGCCCGAGTGCGCGCGGCCGTGGCCGAAGTTGTCAGGAAACAGGCCGATGCCGGCGTCGATCTGATCAATGACGGCGAGTTGTCGAAACCGAGTTACGCCACCTACATTAAGGATCGGCTCAACGGTTTTGGCGGCACCGGAAACACATTCGTCTATCAGGACCTCGCCGACTTCCCGCGGCTCGAAAAGCGTGTCTTCGGCGACCCCGGCCGTTCCCGCCGCAAGACACCAGCCTGCAACGCACCAATCAGCGTGCGCGACAAGCAGGCCCCGCAAATCGATGCGGACAATCTCGAAGCGGTGCTCAAGGAGGTGAAGGCCGCCGGCGGGTTCATGAGCGCTGCATCACCCGGCGTGGTGTCGCTGTTTTTCCGCAACGACTACTACAAGGACTTCGAAAGCTACATCTACGCTATCGCCGACGCGCTGCGTCACGAATACGAGACAGTCACCAAGGCCGGTTTCGTGCTGCAGATCGACTGCCCCGACCTCGGCATGGGTCGTCATATCCAGTATGCGGACTTGAGCTTGCCTGAATTCCGCAAGCGCGCGCAGATCCACATTGAGGCCCTTAATCATGCCGTTGCGAACATTCCGCCCGAGCAGCTGCGCATGCATCTTTGCTGGGGTAATTACGAGGGTCCGCATCACCGTGACGTGCCCCTCGCCGACGTCATTGATCTCGTTTTCAAGGCCAAACCGGTCGCGATCTCGCTCGAAGCGGCCAATCCCCGGCATGCGCACGAATGGACTCTCTTCGAAAAGACAAAACTGCCTGACGGAAAAGTGCTTATTCCGGGCGTGATCGAATCGAAGTCGAATTTCATCGAGCATCCTGAGCTGATCGCACAACGCATCGCCCGCTATGCCGCCTTGGTAGGGCGCGAAAATGTCATCGCCGGCAGCGATTGCGGATTTGGAACATGGGTGGGGCAAGCGGCGGTGGACCCGGACGTGGTGTTCGCCAAGCTCAAGGCGATGGCGGAAGGTGCGGCACTCGCTTCTCGGCAGTTCTGGAAATAGGAATACAGCATGGGCTTTGAGTTGGCGCGGGCGGGCAACCCCGAAGAGGTAGGCCTCTCGTCGGAACGCCTGAAGCGGCTGACCGAAACGTTGAAAGCGGACATCGACAAAGGCGTCGTGCCTGGCGCGGTGGCGCTGATCGCGCGGCGTGGCAAGATCGCCTACCAGGAAGCTCTTGGTTACCGGGATCGTGAGGCCGGCGCGGCGATGGCAACGGATACGATTTTTCGGGTTGCCTCGATGACCAAGCCATTCACCTCCGTTGCCGCTATGATGCTGGCCGAGGAAGGCAAGTTGCTGATCGCCGATCCGGTTGCACGCTACATACCTGAGTTTGCCAGTCTCAAGGTTGCGATCGATTCCGATGAGGGCACCGCCACGACGCTAACGACCGAGCCGTGCCGGCGCGAAATGAGCGTGCAGGATCTTCTGCGCCATACGTCCGGACTAACCTACGCGCATCTGACGGGTCCACTGTTGAATCGGGCCTATGAAACGGTCAATGTCAGCGACGAAAAACAGACCAACGCCGAGATGGCCGCCAAGCTCGGCAAACTTCCCCTCGCCTATCAGCCCGGCAGCACTTGGCAATACGGCATGTCGACCGACGTGCTCGGCCGCGTGGTCGAAGCGGCAAGTGGAATGGACCTCGACCGTTTCATCATCGAGCGCATCTGCAAGCCGCTCGGCCTCAAGGACACAAACTTCGGCTCGATTGCTGCTGCGCGTGCCGCCCAGCCGCAAATCGACGCCACATCGGGCAAGCGTCCGCCGATGCGCGACCCGACCATCCGGCCAAACTGGATTTCAGGCGGCAGCGCGCTTTTGTCGACCGCGCGCGACTACGTGCATTTCTGTCAGATGTTGCTCAACGGCGGCGAACTCGGCGGGACGAAACTGATGTCACCGGCGGTCGTCGCGCTCATGACTTCGGACCATCTGACTCCGGAAACACGCCGCAGCGCGTCGACGCCGATACTATTCGGCGCGCTGGCGCCGACACCTGAACTGGGGCTCGGGTTCGGGCTCGGCTTCGCCGTGCGAACGCACACCGGGCGCAATCCGTTGCCGGGCTCGATCGGCGATTTTTCATGGAGCGGTGTCACCGGCACCTATTTCTGGATCGACCCGAAACAGGAACTCATCGCCATCCTGCTGATGCAGGCGCCGGCGCAGCGGCTGCATTACCGCTACCTCATGCGCACGATGGTCTATCAGGCGATCGTGGAATGAGTGACAAAGACGCGGAGCGATAGTCGTCCGATTGTCACGCAATCGAAACGGACTTTGCGAGCCAAACAAGACTGCCTGCTGCCGCCATCGTCACAATCAGCAGACCAGTCAGCGCGACCGCCGGCAGTTCGACCGATCCCATGTCTTCGCTCCGCTCGCTACCACCGATACGACATGCTCGGCGCACGCGCGTCATGTGATCGGAGGATGACGAAGGTCGAAAAGAAATGGTGGCGGACGCAGTCACATACGAACCCGTCTCCACTCCCAAATTCC
>DATGDN010000280.1:0-3685 GCA_035310865.1 Pseudolabrys sp.
TTTTACACCGAGCTGGAAGACTGGCTTTCCACCACCGTGTACGACCAGGCTGCCGAGCCTGCCGTCGCCGCAGGCGTGACCGGCGAGGTTCGATCGGCGATCGAGCGCCTGCGCGGAGCGGTTGACAAGGCGGGCGGCAGCAAATCCGCATCCGCGGCCATGGCCGATCTGGCCGAGGCGATCCAGGGGCTCGTGCATCATATGCGCACCGAGCAGCAGATGATCCGCGACTGGGTCGACTCGCAGGCCGATCAGCAGCGCGAGATCAAGAAGCTGCTCGAAGTGACGGTGCGCGAGCGCGTGAACCGTTGAGTTGAGACCTTATGGCACTTGCAAGAGTCCGCCGCGGCGAAAGCGGCATGAACTACTGGCCGGGCTTCGTCGACGCATTGTCGACGTTGATCCTCGGCATCATCTTCCTGCTCACGGTCTTTGTCGTGGTGCAGTTCTACTTGCAGCAGGAGGTGGCGGGAAAGGATACGGCGCTGAGCCGCCTCAATGCGCAGATCGCGCAGCTCACCGAACTGCTGTCGATGGAGAAGACCGGAAAGACAGACCTTGAGGATCAGCTTACCCAATTGCGCGCGACGCTGGCGACCGCGGAGCGCGAACGCGACCGGCTAAAAGGAGCCGCCGAAAGTGCGGGCGCCGGCGCAGCAGCTGCGCAGGGGAAGGTTTCTGAGCTCACCGGTCAGCTGGAAGGCGAGAAGAGAATTTCGGCGCGCGCGTTGGCCCAGGTTGAGGTGCTCAATCAGCAGATCGCCGCCCTGCGCCGTCAGCTCGCGGCTCTCGAGCAGACGCTCGACGCCGCTGAGAAGAAGGACAAGGACTCGCAGAGCCGCATCACCGAACTGGGCCGGCGCCTCAACCTAGCATTGGCGGAGCGCATCAACGAGCTCCAGCGTTACCGTTCGGATTTCTTCGGCAAGCTGCGCGAAATCCTCGGCAATCGCGCCGATGTCCGTGTCGTGGGCGACCGTTTCGTCCTGCAGTCCGAGGTGTTCTTCGATACCGGCAGAGCGGACCTCAAGCTGGAGGGCCGGGCCGAGCTCGACAAAGTCGCCGATGCCCTGCTCGCACTGGAAAAGCAGATTCCGACCGACATCGCCTGGGTGCTGCGCGTTGACGGCCATACCGATGTGCGACCAATCATCAGTGCATTTAATTCGAACTGGGATCTTTCGGCAGCGCGGGCGATCTCGGTCGTGCAATATCTCATTGGTAAGGGCGTTTCGCCGCAGCGGCTGGTGGCTGCCGGCTTCGGCGAATTCCAGCCCATCGACCTTGGCAAGACCGAGGATGCCTACCGCCGCAACCGCCGTATCGAGTTCAAGCTGACCGAGCGGTGAGTGGTTTCAGGTCGCCACCGACGAAAAAGAGCGGTTTGTCACGTACCAGACAACAAAGCCGCAATAGAGCCAGCTCATTATTCTAAGAACGAAATCCAAGGCGGTACGCTCAAGCTGAAGTTTCGGATCCAAACAGCCACGAGGCTGTCGGTTAGGCAGCAATTTCAAGCGCGGCAGCAAGTAAGCGCTCGCGGTCACGTTCGCCTTTGGCTGCTGACATGAGAATGCGTTCGGCCAGCAGCGTCTTTGACATCCTAGCTTGCTGTTCGGCGCCAAGGCTGTGCCAGGCATCCTCTAGAACTTCTTTCAAAACGCTCACGGTTTTGAGATCAAGTGGGACGGGCTCATTGACGGCCATGAAATTCCTCTCACGTTGATTTCCATGGCGGCAACACTATTCGGGAAGATGACTATATTCCGGCGGTCAAATGGAGATTGCTTGACCTTTCAGCGGATGGTGAAATTTTGGTGAAATTGATTGAAAGGGCGCGGCATCGTCGATGATCCGATTAGATTGAGGGAAGCTCGGTCTGGTTTCCAAGTCGGAAAAGGAGTCTTGTGGGCAATGTAGGCGCCTCGGTCCAATGCACCGGACTGAGCTGAAATCATCCTGTCGCGATCACCACCTCAAGAAATGAAAAAGCCGCGCCAATTCGAGGCGCGGCTTTTGTTCGGGGCGACTAATTAAACCTGACAGAGCCACTTCGCGGCTTCTGCTCGGGCTTCGGCCCTGCCGAAGGGCAGGTGGTAATCGCCTCGCGTCGCCAACCTGTTCCAGTTATCGGCGTCGCGCCGTTCTGCGATACGGGCTTCGATAGCGACTCGGCTGTTCCAATTTATGAACGTCGACATGGCCGTTCTCCATCTTGAAGTTCATCGTATATCAATTAGGGCTGCGCCTGCATTCCGGCTGTGATTACGGTCACAAGATTTGCGATTGGTATCTCGTTACGGTTAGCGTCGAGATCGCTGCCGGAACGGCAAGTAGGTCGCCAATAGGTCAAGCTGAATACCAATTCGCCTTTTTGTGATGGCCGACACAGCGGGACTGGAGCCCTACGCCTATTAAAACACCACGAGGAGATTTTTGATTTTCGGAAACCAAAGGAAGGTGTGCCATGACGAAGACCAAGACATTGATCGCTCTAGCGGCCGCCGCGACCCTTGGCATCGCAGCCGTCGCCGCCCCGCAACCGGCCGAAGCCGGAGGCAACGGTGGTGCCGTCGCCGCCGGGGTGCTCGGCGGCCTCGCCGCCGGCGCAATTATAGGTTCAGCTGCCGCGAATGGTCCCTATTACGCGCCGGGCCCGGTCTACTACGGCGGTTGCTACTGGACCCGAGAGCGGTTCTGGGACGGCTGGGGCTGGCGCTGGCGGCGTGTGCACGTCTGTGACTAAGCCCAGCCAAAGCCTGCAAGTCGCGCATTGAGGAAAGAAAAAGCCCGGAGATCGGCTCCGGGCTTTTTCAACAGAGGCCGTGCACACGGGCAGAACGTGACGCCGGCTGGTGAAATTTCTTGGAAGGAAATTCGCGGCAGAAATTGCCCGTCTTGTTTCAAGACGAGCACGTGGGCCGAGCCTGCACCCAGCACAGAAACACCATGGAAACCAATTCATTGACGCTAATGCGCTCCACTTCCATTTCGACATGCACGAGTTCTGCGATCAGGTTTTCGTCGCCCTGTTTGTGGGCGAGCCGCAGCCGCTCTTCCAAATAGCGTTTCATAGGCGAGAGGCTTCGGATCATACACAGAGCACCCCGTCGCGGCTTCGCGATCTAGACATTTTTTATTTGCGGGATGGTAGGTTTGTTTAAGACGGTCCGAGTACCATTTTGCCCAAACGCATCCAAGACCAAATTCAACGTGACGTCGCTCAGGGTCAAAAGCGATCAGGGACCGGTCACCGCTCTCGGAGTTTTTTGTGCCGAGCGCGGTTGCGACCGTGTGGGCCGACCCTTCGAATGCGTGCACGTGGATACCGACGGGGGTGAACTCCCGTGGCAGCAGGCCGTCCCGGGTCATCGAGAAGCACGCCCACAGCCATCGCCGACGTCTGAGGCATAAACCAAAAGACCACTCTTCTTGATCGCTAGCCTGCACACGCCACAGTTGCATCATCAATATGTCCGGATATGATTTTCGGAAATCAGCGTTCGGTTTGCCCGAGCCGGTTCTGCTCAAACGCGTCAAAGCCGCGGGCTGTGTGGTGATGAGCTCGGCGACCACCGTTGCCGAGGCGCGTTGGCTGGGGAGGCGGGCAGGACGCGCTTGCCTTCTTTCGGCACCAGGCCTCAAAAGTCGCAAAATGAGCCCGGTAGCCCCGTAGGCGCCTTCG
>DATGDN010000281.1:0-15214 GCA_035310865.1 Pseudolabrys sp.
AATTGACCGCTACTACGAAGGGCTGCGCAAGGCAGGCGTGCCTGAGGGCTCCGCATGAACAGTCGCGTCAATGAAAGCGATTGATGCGAAGCGGCCGTATGCGCGCCGGCCGTACGGCCCAGGCGCGAAACATAGCGATGAGCCGCAGCACGCGGCGCCAAAGCCTCCTTTGCAGTCCCGATTGCATGCCTCGACAATGACAAGGACGTTCTCCGGCGTCGTTGCGGAACCATTGATAAGTCATTGGGAAGAGATTGCTTTCTCATCAGTGCCGGCCTCAGCTATACTGGCTTAAACAGAGTTGCGGGCGACAAGGTGCTGTTTTCATTCGACGATTTCGCGCTCGACTGCGAGCGCCGTGAATTGCGTGCGCGTGGCTCGATTGTTCCGGTCGAGCCGCAGGTCTTCGATCTTTTGGTCTATCTGATCGAGAACCGCGACCGCGTCGTCAGCAAGGACGATCTCATTGCATCCGTGTGGGGCGGACGGATCGTATCGGATTCAACGCTCGACAGCCGCATCAACGCGGTGCGCAAGGCCATCGGCGACAGCGGAGGCCAACAAGAGCTCGTGCGCACGATTCCTCGCAAGGGCATCCGATTTATCGGCAACGTTCGCGAAACGGATCAGCGGGAGATATCGACGACTCAACATTCGACATTTGCGCACAAGCAGGAAATTTCATTTTGTCGCTCGAAGGACAACGTCAATATCGCCTATGCCGCGGTCGGAAATGGGCCTGTCCTGATGAAGACCGCCAATTGGCTCACGCATCTGGAATACGATTGGGAAAGCCCGGTTTGGGCGCCGCTGCTACAGCGCCTTGCGGAGAAGAACCGACTTGTCCGATATGATACGCGTGGCACCGGTCTGTCGGACCCCGACGCCGCAGAAATCAGTTTTGATGGTTTTGTGCGTGATTTCGAGTCGGTGGTCGATACTGTGGGCGCCGAACGGTTTGCCATACTCGGTATCTCGCAAGGTGCGGCTGTTGCCGTCGCGTACGCCGCCGCACATCCCGAAAGAGTCACGAAGCTGGTGCTCTACGGCGGCTATGCGCAGGGCCGCAACAAGCGCGGCTCGCGCGACGAGGCCGACAAGGCACGCCTGTTTCTTTCGTTGATGCAGCACGGCTGGGGTGATGAGCACTCGGCATTCATGCGCGCCTTCAGCTCGCTGTTCATTCCGAACGGCACCGCCGAGCAGAACAAATGGTTTGCGGATCTGCAGCGTATAACCACGACCGGAAGGAATGGCCTGCGCATCCGGGAGGCTTGCCACGAAATCGACGTCGCCGAAGCGTTATCCAGAGTTCAGGTGCCGACCCTGGTGCTGCATGCGAGACACGACAATGTCGTTCCGCTGGAACAGGGACGCCTGCTCGCGGCGTCAATTCCCAATGCGCGTTTGGTGACGTTGGAGAGCGACAATCACGTTTTGCTGCAAGGCGAACTGGCCTGGGGCAAATTCATCGCGGAAATCGAAACGTTTCTGGCGTCCTGACTGCCGAAACGGCTCACCTTACGAATACATGTACGAGATCTGCGGCGCGGGCTCCGGCGCGGCAGGAGCTGGCTTGTTGAACGAGATGGCCCACGCGACGAACATCGTCGTGACCACGAGCACGTAGGCTCCTCGAGCTATCTTTCCAATCATCGCCGCGCTCCCGTATTTTTTGCCAGAATAGTCGACGGAGCCCGTCACGCGTGGGCGTCGTTAATTTTTGGTTAATCGGGCTAAGCCATTGAAATCGCGGGTCGCCCTCGCCTGTGCGGTGGACGCGCGCTCGCCGCTGTCGTAGTTTCCGCGCCGTCCCGATCGTTTTGCATGTGGAGTTTGCAATGGCCGGCCCCGTGATTGCTGTGACCGACAGCGTTTTTCCCTCCCTCGACCCGGCTAAGGTCGCGCTTTCGAAGCTCAACCCGACCTATCGTATGGCGAAGAGCGCAAACGCTGCTGACATCCTCGCCGTGGCAAAGGACGCTGACGCGGTCCTTGTGACCTACGCGAAGCTCACCCGCGACATTCTCACCCAGCTGACCCGCTGCAAGGCGATCGGCCGTTTCGGCCTCGGCGTCGACAACATCGACCTCGTCGCCGCCAAGGAAAAGGGCATCGCCGTCAATTATGTGCCGGATTACTGCATCCGCGAGGTGTCGGACCACGCGATGGCATTGCTGCTCGCCCTCATCCGCAAAATCCCGCTGTCCAACAAGCTCGTGCAGAGCGGCCGCTGGGAAATGCCGGCGGTCGTGCCGATCCGCCGCATCGAAGGCACGGTGCTGGGTCTCGTCGGATTTGGTCACATTCCGCGGCTGGTCGCACCGAAGGCGCAGGCCTTTGGCATCAAGGTGATCGCCTACGATCCATTCGCGAAGCCGGACGTCTTCAAGGCCGCGCGCGTCGAGAGCGTGGACTTGGATACGCTTCTCAAGACATCCGATTACGTGTCCGTGCACGCACCGCTGATGCCGGCAACGCGCGGCATGATGAACGCCGCCGCCTTCGCGCAGATGAAAACGGGCGCCTACATCGTCAACACGGCGCGCGGGCCCTTGATCGACGAGCCGGCGCTGATCGCAGCGCTCGATTCCGGGCAGGTCGGTGGTGCCGGGCTCGATGTGGTGACGAACGAGCCTCTTGCGAAGGATTCACCTCTCATCGGCCGCGACAATGTCATCATCTCTCCGCACACGGCGTTCTACTCGATCGAAGCGCTCGAGGAACTGCAGACCAAATGCGCAGGCGACGTCGCGCGCGTGCTGAGCGGAGAAAAGGCGATTTATCCGATCAGTGCATAATATGAGCAAGCGGCAGCGACATACTCCGCTCATTCCCGCACATAGCCGTCCGAAGCACGGCGTGCTTTCGCACGCCTATGCGGGAATCCAGAGCACGACCGCAAGACAAGAGGTTCGTGGTCCTGGGTCCCCGCTTTCGCGGGGACGAGCGGGTGCTGATTGCGTTCGCCGCGACATTGACGCGATATAGAATGCTTGATCGCACCGACCTCGAACCTGTCTTCTTCGCGCCGTTCGTGTCGTCGCTGATGCGCGTCGAGCCGCAATGGATCGACTACAACGGCCATCTCAACATGGCCTACTACAACGTGCTTTTCGACCGTGCGGTGGATGAGGTCTACGAACTCGTTGGCATCGGGCTCGACTACCTCAAGCGGCACAATCATTCGACGTTCACCGCTGAAGTGCACTTGCGCTACGTGCGCGAGCTGCAGGAAAACGACCCCGTGCGGGTGACGTTCCAGCTGCTCGACTATGATTCAAAGCGGATCCATTACTTCGAACAGCTGTTCCACGCGACCGAGGGCTGGGTATCGGCGACCTCGGAAAACATGACTTTGCATGTCGACATGGCCGCGAAGAAGGTCGCCCCCTTCCCCGACACAATCATGCGTTCGCTCGCGCGCATGAAATCCGCCCACGCACGATTGCCGCTCCCGGAAGCCGCCGGACGCCGCATTGCGATGCCGCAGAAGGATTGAGCGGCAGGAGTATTCTCCGCTCATTCCCGCGCATAGCCGTCCGAAGGACGGCGTGCTTTCGCACGCCTATGCGGGAATCCAGAGAATAGTCGCGAGGTCAAAGCCTTTTTCGCCCTGGGTCCCCGCTATCGCGGCGACGAGCGGATGAAGATTGGGGCTATTTCCCCGCCAGCTTGGCCGCGTCGGCGTTGACGCTCTTGTCGACGATCGACTCGATCGGCACCGTCTGCTTGATCACGCCCGCCTTCAGGAACAGGTTCTGCATCCAGTCGAGCCGGTCGAGCGGAATCGACAGCGACGGATCGATCTGCTTGTTCTTGATGGCTTCATCGGTGATGAATTCGGCGCGCTTGTCATCCGGCTTGGCGTGCGTCATCTCGTGCGAGACCTTGATGGTCTCCGCGCGGTTCGCCAGCGCGAACTTGTAGCCGTCCATCTCGGCCGCGACGAATTTCACCAGGTCGTCGCGGCGCTCGCTCAGCACCTTGCTGCTGGTTGCAACGCAGAGCCGAAGGAAATTCGGCACCGCGGTGCTGCCCTTCGCCAGCACCTTGATGTTGGGCGGCATGACCGCTTCGAACTCGTTCGAAACGATGGCGGCGTCGGTGATACCGGCGACCAGCGACTTGTAGCGGTCGAGATCGGCGCCTTGTGTCGCCAATTTCACGTCCCCGAATGGAACGTTGGCTTCGTTGAGCATCCCGCGGAACAGAAGATCCGGCAACGAACCGGGCGAGGAGATCGCGACGGTCTTGCCCTTGAGATCGGCCAGCGACTTGATTTCGGCCTTGGCCAGAACGACCTGCGGCACGCCGGGCCAGCCGCAGCCGACGATCTTCACGCCGGTGCCGCGGGCGCTGGCCACGATCGATTCCGCCGCGCCCATGTCGACGCTGTCGATCTCGCCCGACAGCAACGCTTTCATCAGCGTGGCGCCAGCCTTGATCTGAAGGAGCTCGACTTTCAGCCCGTGCTTGGCGGCGAAGCCGCCTTTATCGACCATCGCGATGAACCCGGCATCGCTCTTGGCTTCAAGAATGCCGTGCTTCCAGACTTTGTCCTGCGCCTGCGCGCTCGTGAGCCCGACCGCGAACGACATCGCGGCGGCCAATGCAAATGTTCTCTTGTTCACAGTGACTCCTCCCGAATACGGCTTTGTTTGGCGGAAGGCTACGTGCTTCAGGTTTTGGGTGCAACGCCTCTCAATTTGTCCGCTCAGGAGCGCAGTGCCTTCATAAGCGGGATGCCCGGCACAAGGCCGGGCATGACGACCGCGAGGCACTGCCGCCGCGTGAAGACTAAATCCTATACTCGCCGCCGCGCTTGCGGCCCTGGTCGACGTTGAGAAAGAGCTGCTCCAGCGCCGGCCGCTTCTTGATCAGGCCCTGCTCGTGCGAGTAACCGACGAGCGTCTCCAGCACCTTCCGGTTCTTGTCGGTCAATCCGTATTCCCACGGATCGGGGCCAAGCACGCGCTCCTGCTCTTCCCAGGCGTCGCGATACCACGCCAGCGGAACGATGCGCGGGTTGGCCATGCGCTTCATCGCGATGCTTTTCGCTTCGTTGAAGGCCCTGAATAGATTGACGGCGAGCCAGGGATGCTCATCCGCCAATGCCTTGCGGATGCCGAGCACGTGCATGATCGGGAAAATACCAGTGCGCTTGAAATAGGCCATCTCCTCCGCCTTGTGATCGGGAAAGAGACGCGCCACGCGCGGATCCTTGGCGAGGAACGGCTTGACGAAATCGGAATGAAACACCGCGTCGAGCTCGCCTTCCGCCAGCATGGTGTCGACCGACTTGTCATTCGGCAGACATGAATACTTGATATCGGGCGGCAGGCTGACTTTGACGTCGTCCTCGATCTCGGCGACCCATTCGATGCTGTTGAGCGGCACTCCATATTCGCTCTGCAGGATGCCGCGCATCCACAGCACGGCACTCGTCATCATCGTCTTCACGCCGATCCTCCGCCCCTTGAGGTCGGCCGGTTTCTTTATCCCTTTCGACGTATTGATGAACATGAACCCGTGGCGGTACCGCCGATGCAGGAACACCGGCACCGCGCGGAACGGCAGGTCGTTGTCGCGCGCCGCAAGATAGGACGAGGCCGAAACCTCCGCGATGTCGAACTCGCCGCTGTTGAGGAAGCGCCAGTGACGCGTCGCCGAGTCCATGTCGGTGAGGATGGTGAGATCGACGCCATCCACCTCCACGTCGCCTTTCAGCAACGGGCGGATGATCTCATAGTCGCCGCAGGCGAGTGTGAGGTTGAGTTTTATTGGCATGCAAGGTCTTTCTAGGTCACTCCGGACTGGCCACTTGCTCGTCATGCGCGGGCTCGACCCGCGCATCCATGATGAGCGGCAGCAAAAACGATCTTACGTAAGACCATTTTTGGTGTGAGTCATCATGGATTGCCGGGTCAAGCCCGGCAATGACAACCGACAGGCCGAGACAAACCTGCAATCAATGCCCCGTCGCGATGGCCGCAAGCGTCCCCGCTTCCGGCAGCACATTGCCCCGCCACACGACATGCAAGTCCGGGCGCAGCAGCAGCATGTCATAGCGGTAGACGTCGCGCGGACGCGCGCCGGCAATATCGAGCGTCGTGAACGGCGCACGATAGCGGGCGAAGGCGCGTGCCAGCGCGCCACTATCGGCCTGTGCGCCGCCGAGGCGCAGCAGCGTGTAGCTGTCGCCGATGCGGTCATGCAGGGCCGTGCCGTCGGCAAGCCAGACATGCGGCAGCCGTGCGCCCGGCCACGACGTCGGCTCATACTTCATGAAATTGTCCTCGGGGTCGTCGCCCGGTTCCGGCCAGATGACCGGCGAGTCACGGTAGCGGTAGCCAAGCTCCGCACCTATCATCTCGTTGCTCTTGCGCTGCTCGACATCGGCGATGCGCGCAAGGTTCGCGCGCGTCTCGTCGCCTTCCGGCGTCTTGTCGCGAATGTTTGGCTTCCATGCCGCGCGCCAGGCGCGCCGCCCGCGCGAGGCGTGCCGCGAGGCTTCCACGTTGCGCGCGCCGACCTGCCGGCGCTCGATCTCGTAAGATTTCAGCAGCTTCGGGCCGCCCCAGCCGCCGAGCGTGGCGGCGAGCTTCCATGACAGGTCGATCGCATCGCCGACGCCGCTGTTCATGCCAAGCCCGCCGGTCGGGATCACCAGGTGCACCGCATCACCGGCAAGGAAGACACGGCCTTGCCCGTAGCTGTCGGCCAGCAGCAAGTTCTGCCGCCACGGCGCACAGGAAAGCATCTCATATTTTACGGGCATGGCGACGACCTCCTCGAACATCGCCATCATCGCCTCATCGCTGTCGACCGTCGCGTGCAACGTGAAATGCTTGGTTGAATCCTGCACGATCAGGAACGAGTTGTGTGCGTCGGCGACGTGATAGTGGCGGCCCTTGCCGATGGGGATGTGCTCGAACAGGTCGTCGCAACGGTAGAGCGCCTGCCGCAGCTGCAACAGGTTGGCATCGCCCGACAGCTTGATGCCGAGCTGGCGGCGCACGCCGCTGCTGCCGCCATCGCAGCCGACGAGATATTGCGCCGTGAGCTCTGATGTTGCCCCGCGTGTTTTCACCTTTGCCCGCACGCCCTCGGCATCCTGCTCAAAGACCATGAACTCGCAACCGTAGCGCACGTCGACCGTCGGTAGAGTCTCCGCGATCGACTTGAGCAGCGGCTCCAGCGTGTACTGCGAGATCAGCTGGTACGGCTCGAGCGGCATCGAGCCGTCGGTGCAGGCGGCGATCTCGGCCTGCGCCTGCGCAACCGACGGGTATGGCAGGTGAAGAAGCGGCGGCTCGATCAGCGACGTGACGATGAACACGTCCATCGGCGCGTCGCGCGGGAAGCCGGCGTCGCGGATTGTCTGCGCGATGCCGAGCCGGCGGTAGATTTCCATCGTGCGCGCGTTGCACCGTTCCATCTTGGGCAGGAACTGCGGCGCGTCCTTCTGCTCGAGCAAAATGCAGCGCACACCGCGGCGGCCGAGATCGATCGCCAGGGTCAGGCCCACGGGTCCGGCGCCGACGATGATGACTTGGGTGTCCAACGAGATCCTCGGCGTCATGCGCGGGCTTGACCCGCGCATCCATGATGAAGTTCAGCGCAGACGGCCTACGTAACGCTGACTTTGCGGAAATGCATCATGGATTGCCGGGTCAAGCCCGGCAATGACCGGTGGAGGGTCGGGTCAAATCCTCTCCCGCTCATCCCCAGGCAAGCGGGGATGCAGAGCACGTATAGACGCCGCATTGGGCCCCTGGATTGCCGCTTTCGCGAGCATGAGCGGAGTGTGTTGCGCGCTTGCATACTTCCTGTCATTGCCGGGCTTGTCCCGGTCAAAGATGGTTGTATGTAAGGCCCATCTGTGCTGCGACTCATCATGGATGCGCGGGTCAAGCCCGCGCATGACGCCGAGTGTGTTGCGCACGTGTTCTCAGTACGCTCCGCAGAGTCTGCCAGCAAAGACAGCTGAGAGCGCGACACGCACAATCAATCAATCCGCCCGCCCGAGAACCTTCGCCCCGGCACGGTGAGGAAATAGCCGACTGCCTGCCCGCCGTCGGCGCCGAGCACGCTGCCGGTGGTGTAGCGGGATTCATCACATGCCAGAAACACCGCTGGTCCGGCGATGTCCTCGGCCGAGCCGACGCGGCCCATCGGCACGCCCTTGCGGCGGCCTTCGTAGATTTCCGGATCGGCGTACATCGCCTCGGTGCCCGGCGTGCGGATGTAACCCGGGGTGATCGCATTGGCGCGGATGCCATAGGGCGCCCACTCCATCGCCTGCAGCTTCGTGAGCATGATGAGGCCGGCCTTCACCACGCTGTAGGCCCCGGCCCAGTTGTAGGGGAAGAGCCCCGCGATCGATGCAATGTTGACGATCGCGCCCGACTTCTGCGCGATCATGCGCTTGGCCGCGGCCTGGCTCACCAGAAACGCGCCCTTCAACCCGATGTTCATCGTGGTGTCCCACGCGGCCTCGGGCAGCGCCTCGAGCTTTCCCGGCACGATCTTCATGGCGTTGTTGACGAGGATATCGACGCGGCCGCGCTCCTTGATGACCGTGTCGACGAGCCGGCCGATGTCGGCGGATTTCGCGACATCCGCGACTACCGGAAGGCTCTTGCTGCCGAACGCGGCGGCGTCCTTCGCGGTCGCTTCCGTGGTCGCCGGATCGACGTCATTGATCACGACATGCGCGCCCTCGCGGGCATAGGCGAGAGCGATATCGCGGCCGATGCCGCGGCCGGCGCCGGTGACGCGCGCCACCTTGTCCTTCAGTCGCACGGAGTTCCCCCAAGGATCGGTGTCTGAAATACAGCGGAAAAATCATGCTAAATCCGCCGCCGGAAGCGCACAAGGGCGCATCCGGCCTCGAAAATGGCGCCTATGAGTGCCATCTTCGCTATTGAGAATCATTCCGGCGGCCTCCTGCCGCCACCCCGGACAACATGGCCGAGCCCAAACGTAGCGACCCTGCTCCATTGAGCCCGCAACCGGTTGCGGGCGGCATCGCCGCGCGCGCTCTCGGGGCCCGCGCGGCACCGTATCTTGGCGACCTCAACCCGGAGCAGCGCGAGGCGGTGGAGACGCTCGACGGTCCCGTGCTGGTGCTCGCCGGCGCCGGCACTGGCAAGACGCGCGTGCTCACCACCCGCATCGCACATATCCTCAATCTCGGCCGCGCGCATCCGAGCCAGATCCTCGCCGTCACCTTCACCAACAAGGCGGCGCGCGAGATGAAGGACCGCGTCGGCCAGATGGTCGGGCAGATTGTCGAAGGCATGCCCTGGCTCGGCACGTTCCATTCCATCGGCGTGAAGATCCTGCGCCGCCATGCCGAGCTGGTCGGGCTGAAGAACAACTTCACCATCCTCGACACCGACGACCAGATCCGCGTGATCAAGCAGATTCTCGAAGCCGAGAAGCTCGACGAGAAGCGCTGGCCCGCGCGCGTGCTCGCCATGCTGATCGACGGCTGGAAGAACCGCGGCCTCACGCCCGAGCAGGTGCCCTCCGGCGAGGCCGCCAGCTTCGCCAACGGCAAGGGCAAGAAGCTCTACATCGCCTATCAGGAGCGGCTGAAGACGCTCAACGCGGCCGACTTCGGCGATCTTCTGCTGGAGAACATCAGGCTGTTCCGCCAGAACGCAGATGTGCTGCGCTCGTTTCAGGAGCGGTTCAGATTCATCCTGGTCGACGAGTATCAGGACACGAACGTCGCGCAGTATCTGTGGCTGAAGCTATTGGCGCAAACGACGCCTGGAGCAACCGCGCTGTCGGGCACGGCCGTGCCGCAAGTTCCCTCTCCCATGCCGAAGTCGGATGTTTCCGACTTCGGCCAACCTAATGTGCCGAACTCGGGTAAACCCGAGAAAGAACCCAAAAACATCTGCTGCGTCGGCGATGACGACCAGTCGATCTACGGCTGGCGCGGGGCGGAGGTCGACAACATCCTGCGCTTCGATCACGACTTCCCGGGCGCCAAGGTCATCCGTCTCGAAAGGAATTACCGCAGCACCGGCCACATTCTCGCGGCCGCATCGCACCTCATTGCCCATAACGAGGGCCGGCTCGGCAAGACGCTGCGCACGGAAGACGTGCTGGGCGAGAAGGTGCAGGTCACCGGCGCCTGGGACAGCGAGGAAGAAGCGCGCGCGATCGGCGAGGAGATCGAGCAGCTCCAGCGCGAGGCGCGCGAGCGCGGCGAGGATCACCCGCTCGACGAGATCGCCATTCTGGTGCGCGCCTCGTTCCAGATGCGTGAATTCGAAGACCGTTTCATCCAGCTCGGCCTGCCCTACCGCGTGATCGGCGGCCCGCGCTTCTACGAGCGTGCCGAAATCCGCGACGCCCTCGCCTATCTGCGCGTGATCGCGCAGCCGGCCGACGATCTGGCCTTCGAGCGCATCGTGAACGTGCCCAAGCGCGGCCTCGGCGACGCCGCGCTGCAGATGCTGCACGACTACGCACGCAAGAAGCGCATTCCGCTGAGCGAGGCAGCCGCGGCGCTCTCCGCCACCGACGAGATGAAGCCGAAACCGCGCATGGCGCTGCGCGACCTGATGGCCGCCTTCGAGCGCTGGCGCGCGAAGAAAGACGTCATGCCGCACACCGAGCTCGCCGAGATCGTGCTCGATGAATCCGGCTACACCGACATGTGGCAGAAAGATCGCTCCGCCGACGCCGCCGGCCGCCTGGAAAACCTCAAGGAGCTGGTGCGCTCCATGGAGGAATTCGAGAACCTGCAGGGCTTCCTCGAGCACATCTCGCTGGTGATGGACCGCGAAGGCGCCGAGGCCGAGCAGGCCGTCAACATCATGACGCTGCATTCCGCCAAGGGACTGGAATTCGATTGCGTGTTCCTACCCGGCTGGGAGGAAGGCCTGTTTCCCCATCAACGATCCTTGGATGAGAGCGGCCGCGCCGGGCTGGAGGAAGAGCGGCGCCTCGCCCATGTGGGCCTGACGCGCGCGCGCAAGCTCGCGAAAATCTATTTCGCCACCAACCGTCGCATCCATGGCCTGTGGACCTCGACGGTGCCGTCGCGCTTTCTCGACGAGCTGCCGGAGGCACATGTGGAGGTGAAGGAGGCCGCGGGCGGCGCCGGCGGCTTCGGCATGTCGGGCTACGGCGCCTCGCGCTTCGACGAGATGAATGCCTTCGGCTCAAGCTACACCACGCCCGGCTGGCAGCGCGCGCAGGCGCGCAAGGGTAAGGGTGGTTATGATGAGACGGGCCGCTATCGCGGCCCTGGTGGCGGCTTCTACGACAACGGCCAGCCGCGCTACGTGCCGGATGGGGTTTTCGATGATGCCGATGCGGAGGACCTCCCTCCCCTTCAGGAAAAAGCGGCCGGCAAAGCTGGCTTTGCCGGGCCAATGCGCGAGGACAAGAGCCGCCCTAGTCGCCGTAGCGCGAAGCGCGAAGGCCGGCTCGTCATCGAAGGCGAGCTGATCGCTAAATCCACCGGCACCGTCTCATCTTTCACCGTCGGCGAGCGCGTGTTTCACCAGAAATTCGGCAACGGCAATGTGGTGGCCGTGGACGGCAACAAGCTCACCATCGCCTTCGACAGGGCGGGCGAGAAGCGCGTGGTGGATTCGTTCGTCGAGAAGGTGTGAGGTAAGTTAGGGGCGGCGGCTTCCGGAGTCGGCTGTATCGTCGACGCGCCTAGTGATAGACCCGCCGGCGGTCGGCGTAATGCCCGGCACGGAGGCGGCGATGAAAACACTTCACGTCGTGACATTGTTGGCCACGGTCGCGCTCGCAGGTTCTTCAATCCAATCCGTTCACGCGGAAGACACCTATGTCCGCAAAGTCCCCCTGGATGCCTTGAATGTTCCTATCGTCCCGTTCATTCCACCGGGCTCATCACTCGACCTGCGGCCAGGACGGGCGCCGGATGCCGGCGACCAGAATCAACGGCTACACGCCGCTCACGAGAGAGACGACGACCTCCCTCCATCGGCCTGTCGATCAAATCGCCGTTCGACGATCGGAAATAGCAGGCGAGATATATCAGCCGGTGTGAACCTCGCGTTTTCCGCCCTTCGCAGCCCGCGCGGCCGCGGCGTCGACCAGACCCGTCAGCACCACCGGATCTTCGACCTTCCGCACGATCATCGGCTCGTCGCGGCCGCGGATGGCCACCTCCGTCCGGTCGAGCGCATCGGACGCAAGGTCCGCGGTGACGCAGACTTCTTCCGATATGATGGCTCTGCAGTTGAGCGTCTTCGTCAGGTCCTGAAGCCGCGCCGCCACATTGACCGGGTCGCCGAGCGCGGTGAACACCGTATGATCCTTGAAGCCGATATCGCCGACGATCACCTCGCCGCCGTGGATGCCGATGCCGTACTGGATCGGCTCGCGCAGATCGGCCTTCAGCTGCCTGTTCATCTGGTCGACATTGGCCGCGACTCTGGCTGCGGCGCGCATGGCCTGACGGCAGGCGGTTTCGGGCGCACACTCGAGCCCGAACAGTGCCAGCGTGCCGTCGCCGATAAACTGGTTCGGCTGGCCACCGGCATCGAGCGCGGCCTGCGACACGGCGGCAAGGAAGCGGTTGATGAGAAACACGACGTCGAACGGCAGCCGCGCTTCCGCGAGCTTGGTCGAGCCGCGCATATCGACGAACATGCTGACGACGTAGTGTTCCTTGCCGATGTTCATGCGGCGGCCCTTGCGCAGCAGGTTCGCATTCATGGACGACGGCAAAATTGGGATCACGCTGATGTCGGAGTCCGGCCGCAGCTGACAGGCGAGACGAATCGAGGGATTCGCCGTGACGCCGACACGATCCAGCACAAACGCCTCGCGCCCGGAGGGCGGCGGCAGGGCGCTGATGTCACCGAGCACGCGGATGCGGCAGGTCGAACAGCGGGCACGACCGCCGCAGACACTGGCGTGCGGGATGCTGTGGCGCAGGCAGGCTTCGAGCACGCTCACGCCCTTGGGCACGCGTACCTGCCGGTCGGGAAACGAAATCGCGATCAGGCCGCGCCGCCGCTCGCGCCATGTCCGCACCCCGCGCGCGACGAAGACCAGACCGATCGCAGCAGCATAGCCGAGCGGAAAATAGACAAGCGTGATCTCCTTGATCAGCCGCGCCTGCGGCGCAGTAACGCTTTGCAGATTTTCCTTCCGCCATTCGGAGTCGTTGGCGAGCTGGGCGACCTCGCGTCCGCCGTGGTGCGCGCCGACCATGGCCAACGTCGGCAAGAGGATCGCGACGGACAGGAGATATGGCGCCGCCCAATCGAAGAACGATTTCAGCCGGAGCCAGAAATAGAGGCCGATGCAGGCGTGCGCCCACGCAATGGTGAGGGAGATGAACTGCAGAACGATGTTGTGGGGCGCGGCCACCCAGTAGCCGAACAGCGGCGTGGCGTAGTTGAACGGCGGCGTGTCGAAAAGCGCGCCCGTCAGCCGTTGGGCGCCGAGATGATCGGCGAGCCACAGCGGAATGCTCAGGCCGAGCAAGAGCTGAGTGAGCTCGGCCCCGGTATAGCGAAAATGCCGCCGCTGATAGAGCGCCCACAGGCCGAGCGAGAAATGGATGACGGCGGAAATGTAAAGGAAGTCGTTGATGACCGGCAGGCGCCAGACCATCACGTGGTACCAGAGCCACGCTTCCATCGCGTCGTAGGAAATCACGCCGAGCGCGTGATTGAAGAAGTGAGAGAAGATGTAGGCGAACATGACTAGGCCGGTGGCGAGCCGAACCTGGCGCACGCCGATCCCGCGCAGCCACGTTCGAAAATCGGCCATGGACGCTACTTTAGGCGCGGTGCGCGTCGCAGGAAGATCAACGTACGCGGGGACCTCTGCCGTCACGATGAATCACCGTCAAATGGCCGGTCGTTTGCGGGCAAACTAGCTGCGGCGTCCGCCGCAAGCAACAGGCGCTGGTGTCATTCGGAGGTGCGCGCGATCGCAATCCAGAACAAGACGCAACAGGTGTATCTGGATTCCGTGTCCGGCGCGCTGGCGCGCCGTCCCGGAATGACCGGAAATGTTTCAGTCGCGTTTACTGGCCGACTTCGTGCCGACCATCCCTTCTAGAAAGGCAATGCCTCCCTAAGCGGGCTGCCTGCGACAAGCGCGGGCATGACGTCGAGAGGCCGTGCGCAATGCGCCACTTGAAATAACTCGTCGCGCGCGCGGACACTTCTTAACCTTTTCAGTGCAGCGACGCAGCGATGTAACCCTAATCCTTGTCGCTCACGTCCAATTTGCGCGATGCACTCCCGAATTCAGTGATGAACGCTGCATACCTCCTATACCGCTTTACCATCCGCGTGGTCTTGCCTTGCTTCTGCCATGTTAGACGGCCCTACCGTCCCCAACGCAAATCATTGAAGGGGACAATTTCAATGAAGCTCCAAAAAGTTGGCATTGCACTTCTCGCCAGCGTTCTGACATTCAGTGCAGCCCATGCAGCGGGCTGGGGTTCAGTTCATAAGTACGTCAAGAAATCCGGCAATTGCGCGGGACAGGAAGTTCTCGCAAGTCACTATTCCTCCGGAAAACGCACGGCCAGCGGTGAACGATTCGATCCGAATGGCAACACGGCGGCCGCGCGCACCTGGCCGATCGGCACGTCGTTGACAGTGACCAATCCGAAGAACGGCCGTTCGATCACCGTCAGGATCAACGATACCGGGCCGTGGGGCATCGCCTATCGCATGGGCGCACGGCTCGACCTCGCGCGGGGCGCCGCGCAGCGTCTAGGAATGACCGCGTCGCAATACGTCTGCGTCGCCTGACGCGTCCCAATACATAATATGAAGGAAGCGCCCCGTGCGGCCTTGGCCGTGCGGGGCTTCGTTTGCTTGCGTTTTGGCGTGACATCGGCGCGCGCGCGGTGAAACGGGCGTAAACGCCCATCAGGCTCGAGCTGGAAATCACTGAAGGCGTGCTGATCGACGACTTCTAGCGCGCAGTGTCGATCCTGCGTAAGCTGAAGCTGCTCGGCGTGCATATCGCGCTCGATGATTTCGGATCGGGATATTCTGTCCTACTGCACGCCTTCCCGTTCGAGAAGATCAAGATCGACCGGGTCTTCGTTGGCGATCTCGAGAATAATCACCATTCGATGGCGATCGTGCGCGCCATCATCACGCTCGGGCACAGCCTGAACATCCCGGTTCTCGCCGAAGGCGTCGAGACCGAAAGCCAGCTCTCGTTCCTG
>DATGDN010000282.1:0-1829 GCA_035310865.1 Pseudolabrys sp.
GTCAGTCGAAATCCGATGGGTGGAATATGCGCGATGTCTGTATGCGTCCAGACCGCGTGAACGCCGGGCAGTGCAAGTGCGGCTTTTGGATTGATCGATGTCAGCTGCCCGTGGGCCGCCGGCGAGCGCACCACGCGCATATGCCACTGGCCCGGAAAGGAAATGTCACCTGCAAAGCGGCCCTGGCCGGTGAGGAGAGGGCGATCCTCCAGGCGGGGAACCGAGCGGCCGACGAATTTCCCTTTAGCTGACATGAGCGGAACCGCTCATCCTTTTCGCATCTCTTTTGCCGCTGCGCGCACGGCTTTGATGATGTTTTGATAGCCGGTGCAACGGCAAAGGTTCGACGAAAGAATGTCGAGCAGGTCGTCGTCCGAAATATCGGGTTCGCGTTCGAGTACGCCGACGGCCAGCATCAGGAATCCCGGCGTGCAGAAGCCGCACTGCAGGCCGTGGTGATCCATGAAGGCTTGCTGCATGGGGTGCAGTCTGTCGCCCTGGGCCAGACCTTCAACGGTCCTGATTTTCTTGCCGTCCGCCTGCGCGGCGA
The DNA here is from genome assembly GCA_035310865.1 of Pseudolabrys sp. Taxonomy (GTDB): domain Bacteria; phylum Pseudomonadota; class Alphaproteobacteria; order Rhizobiales; family Xanthobacteraceae; genus Pseudolabrys. The sequence goes on from DATGDN010000282.1 coordinate 551, forward strand.
ACATCAGGCACGAACGTACCGGCTCGCCGTCCAAAATAATGGTGCACGCGCCGCAGATGCCGTGCTCGCAGCCGATATGGGTGCCGGTCTGGCCGCAGTCCTCGCGGATCGCGTCCACCAGGGTACGCCGCGGCTCGACATTGATCGGGTACTCGCGGCCGTTGATATTGAGGGTGACCGCGGTTTTTTTTCTCATGCGGTCTTCTCCGCATTGCGTATGGCGGCGCGGATGCGCTGCGGCGTTGCCGGCATCTCATCGATCTCGACGCCGAAAGAAGACAAGGCATCGTTGATTGCATTGATCACCGCGGCGGGCGCCCCAATGGCGCCGCCTTCGCCCAGCCCTTTGGCCTTGGTGATCGAGTTCACGCTCGGCGTCTCGATGTGGTGCAGCTCGATCGGCGGAATTTCGTGCGCGGTCGGCGGCAAATAATCGGCGAGCGTGGCGGTGAGGATTCCACCGTTTTCGTCATAGATGATTTCTTCGAGCAGCGCGTTGCCAATGCCCTGAGCGATACCGCCGTGCACCTGACCGTCGGCGATCATCGGATTGATGATACGTCCGGCATCCTCGGCCACCAGGAATCTCTCGACCTTCACATGACCCGTTTCAATGTCGACATCGACGATCGCAATATGACACGCATTGGAGAACGTGCCGGGCGGGTCGTAGTGGCCGGTCTCGGTGAGGCCGGGTTCGATTTCTCCCTTAAAACGGTGTATCTGCGTGTAGGCTTCGCGCGCAAGTTTTGCGATCGCGATCATCCGGTCCGTGCCGGCAACTTTCGCCATCCCATCGGCGAGGACGATGTCATCGGGCGCGGCCTCAAGCAGATGGCTGGCCATTATGATCAGCTTGGCACGAACTTTCCGGGCAGCGATCAGCGTTGCGCCGCCGGAAATTACCAGTGAGCGGCTGGCGAAGGTGCCCCACCCGTAGGGCGCGCGATCGGTGTCGCCATGCACCACCTTGATCAAATCGGGCGTGACGCCGATCTCGTCGGCGATGATCTGCGCAAGCGTGGTGCGCAGGCCCTGGCCATGCGGCGATGAGCCGATGCGCGCCTCGACAAAGCCTGATGGGTCGACGGTTAGGATGACCGTTTCCCAGCCCGGCGTGATCTCCATGCCGCGCGCGGCGAAGGCGGGACTGCCGTAGCCGGTCCGCTCCGAAAATGTTGCAAAGCCGATGCCGAGATAACGGCCCTTGGCGCGCGCCTGCGCCTGCCGTTTGCGGAAGGCGGGCACGTCGATGGCCTTCACAGCTATTTCCAGCGTT
>DATGDN010000283.1:0-14330 GCA_035310865.1 Pseudolabrys sp.
ATCGGATGGTGTCTTCGGACAGGCCTTTCGGGGCCTTCTCGGATTCGATGTCGGTGACGAACCCGTATTTGTATTGATCAACGTCGATGAGGCGGACCTTGTCGACGGTCTCTTGTACGGCCGGCATCTTTCCCTCCGCTCACGGTTGCAAGGACCGCGGGTTGGATTTGTCGGTTATGATCGGTTCGCGAACTTAAGCGTTGCGATCGTCCCTTTGTGGCGCCGCTTCACGCGGCATTGGCGTTACCCTTAACTAATGACGAAACCACGCGCATCCAAGCATTTAGCAAGGTCTCGATGTCGTGTTCCGTGGTTTTCCAGCCCAAGCTCACGCGCACTGCGCCGCGGGCGAGCGAAAGTTCCACTCCCATGGCCGCGAGCACGTGCGAGGCCTGCACCTTGCCGGACGAACAGGCGGCCCCGGAGGACACCGCTATCCCATTGAGATCGAAAGCGATTATCGCGGTTTCCGCCTTCAGGCCGGGAACCGAGAACATTGTCGTGTTGGGCAGGCGCGGCGCGTTCGCACCGAAAACGACCGCCTCAGGCGTTGCCGCCTTAAGCGCCGCCTCGAACCGGTCGCGCAAGGCCGCCATGTAGACCGCACCCGCGTGCCTGGTGCTGGCTGCTGCCGCGCAGGCCGCCCCGAAGCCGGCAATGCCAGCGACATTCTCGGTACCACCGCGCAAACCGCGTTCCTGTCCGCCGCCGCGGATCAATGGGTCGGTGATTTGGATTCCCCCGCGCCGGATCAAGGCGCCGGCGCCCTGCGGCCCGCCAAGCTTGTGCGAAGACACGGTAAGCAGATCGGCCCCGAGCTCGCCGATCACACAGTCGATACGGCCTGCGCCCTGCACGGCATCTACATGCAGCAGGCCGCCCGTGGCATGCACGATCTTGGCAACCTCACGGACCGGCTGGATCACACCGGTCTCGTTGTTGGCCTGCATGACAGACACCAGCGGCCGATTCGCCTTTGCGATACGCTGCCTCACCGCATCCAGGTCGATCACCCCATCGCTTCGGACCGGAAGAAGTTCGACGCGCTCCGCCGGAAAGCGGCCGCCGCACAGCACCGAGGGATGCTCGATGGCCGACACGAACAGGATATCGCGCGGCTCCGTACGGCCACCAACTTCCAGTGCCGAGGTCAGAGCCAACGTGTTGGCTTCGGTCGCACCGCTGGTGAAAGTGACGTTCTTCGCCTCGGCACCAACCAGGTCGGCGACCTTTTCGCGGGCCTCCTCGACCAAATGGCGCGCGGCGCGGCCTTCCGCGTGCACCGAGGACGCATTACCTGTCAGACCTAGCGCGGCAATCATGGCCGCGCGCGCCTCATCACTTAGGGGCGCGGTCGCATTCCAGTCGAAATAGACTCGGTCAGCCATGGCTTTCGCCAGTATCAAAATACCGTTTTGGCTCTAGGACCCGCAAAAAGCTTGCTTTTTGCCCCTAGGATCGTGTTAGAAGCCCCGAAATCACCCGGCCCTTATAGCGTGTGTCGAGGCTGGGAACAGCGGAAATCACATAATTAGAATAATTCTAATGTAAGGCCTCCGGTTCGGTAAGTCCCGTCCGGAGCACAATAAATCCCAATGCCGCCGCGGTCGCGGCGGGCACGTCCGAGGTTGAGAGCAATGCCTGAGATTATTTTTGCCGGCCCCGCCGGACGCATCGAGGGGCGATATCACCCGGCACGGCAGAAGAATGCCCCGATCGCGATCATCCTTCATCCGCATCCGCAGTTCGGCGGAACGATGAACCATCCGATCATCTATCAACTCTATTACGCCTTTGTGCACCGCGGCTTCTCGGCGCTGCGGTTCAATTTTCGCGGTGTTGGGCGTAGCCAAGGCTCGTTCGACCACGGACAGGGCGAACTGTCAGATGCCGCGGCCGCGCTCGACTGGGCGCAGACCATCAACCCCGAGGCGAAGAGCTGCTGGATTGCCGGCTTTTCGTTCGGTGCGTGGATCGGCATGCAGCTCTTGATGCGCCGACCGGAGATCGAGGGATTCATCTCGATCTGCCCGCCGGCCAATCTCTACGATTTCTCGTTCCTGGCGCCCTGCCCCTCTTCGGGGTTGATCATCCACGGCGATAAAGACGCCGTCGTGCCTTACAAGGACGTCACCACGCTCGTCGACAAGCTCAAAACCCAAAAGGGAATTGTAATCGAGCAAAAGGTTGTGCAAGGCGCCAATCATTTCTTTGACGGCAAGGTGGAAGCGCTGCTTACTTCGATCAGCGCCTATCTCGACAAGCGGCTGAAGGCAGAGCGCAAGCCGGCAGCTTAAAGGCCCGCCGGCACGCCACTTCGCAACGCTTGATTCGCGTCTGGCGGGGAATTGGCGACACGCGGATAACCATCCGCGAAATGAACATGCTTCTTGTCAAAACTTACCTCGATAAAAGCGCCATTCACGGCCTTGGTGTTTTTGCGGCCGAAGTCATTCGCAAGGGCACCAAGGTCTGGCGTTTCGTCGAGGGATTCGACAGGGTCTATTCACCGACTCAATTCGCGAAACTGCCTAAACCGGCGCGCGATTACATCTGGAACTATGGATATCGCGTGGACGGTGAAATCCTGCTGACGATTGACCACGACCACCACATGAACCACTCCGACAAAGCCAACACCCATTGGCACAATGGTCACATCGTCGCGAGCCGTACTATCCGTAAGGGCGAAGAAATTACCAACGACTATCGGCAATTCGATGCAGGATTTTGTGCGGCCTTCTTGAAGAGGAAATGGCGCTCGCCGCGAGCCCTTTAGGGTCGCGCCACGACACCGGTCGTTTTTGGGAAAAGTAATCGGAAGGTCGTTTGAGGGTACGTACTGCCAGATACGCGAACCCCTTCTGCCTTGCATTGCCGATCATGCGTTGTTGAATCCAACGCCGGACCTGTTACACCACCCGCCGACGGACGCGACAAGGCCGCGGCACGAGAAGCTAACAATGAGCGCCTATAAATCCGATTTCCTAAACGTCCTGGCCGAGCGCGGCTTTATTCACCAGCTGTCCGAACCTGAGGCGCTGGACGCGCGGGCGAAGGCCGGCACTATTGCCGCTTATATCGGGTTCGATTGTACTGCGGCATCGCTTCACGTCGGCTCCCTGCTGCCAATCATGCTGCTCTACTGGCTGCAGCAGACCGGTCATAAGCCAATCGCGTTGATGGGCGGCGGCACGACCCGCGTCGGCGATCCGTCCGGCAAAGACGAGAGTCGCCGCATCCTCACCGATGAAATGATCGATGAGAACCTCAAAGGCATCCGCGCGATCTTTTCCAAATTCCTTAAATTCGAAGGCGCCGGTGGCAACGCCATCATGCCGAACAACGCCGATTGGCTGAACAAGCTTAACTACATCGACTTCCTTCGCGACGTGGGCCGGCACTTTTCGGTCAACCGCATGCTGTCATTCGATTCAGTCAAGCTACGTCTCGACCGCCAGCAGGAACTATCGTTCCTCGAATTCAACTATATGGTTCTGCAAGCCTACGATTTCGTTGAGCTGCAAAAGCGCCACGGTTGCATTCTGCAGATGGGCGGATCGGACCAATGGGGCAACATCGTCAACGGCATCGATCTTGGTCGCCGCATGCTGAACGTACAATTGTTTGCTCTGACCGCACCCCTGATCACGACGTCATCCGGAGCCAAGATGGGAAAGACCGCCGCGGGCGCGGTGTGGCTCAATGCGGATCTGGTGAGCCCGTACGACTATTGGCAATACTGGCGCAACACCGAGGATGGCGATGTCGCACGCTTTCTCAAACTTTTCACGGTGCTGCCGCTAAATGAAATTGCGCGCCTTGCCGCACTCAAGGGCAACGAGATCAACGAGGCCAAGAAAGTGCTCGCGACTGAGGCAACCGCGCTGGTGCATGGCCGCGCCGCCGCCGATCAGGCTGCAGAGACCGCACGCAAAACCTTTGAGGAAGGCGCCACATCCCTGTCCTTGCCGACGGTGTCCGTTTCACAAAAAGATTTGTCCACGGGTATCGGTGTGCTTAATGCCTTTGTTATGGCCGGTCTGGCGGCGTCAAATGGCGAAGTGCGGCGCGCTATTAGCAACGGAGCAATTGCCGTAAACGATGTTCGGATCACAAGTGACAAGCATAATATAGGCAGCAAAGACATCACATCGGATGGCGTTATCAAGCTGTCGCTCGGTAAGAAACAGCACGTGCTATTGAAGCCGCGCTGATATCCTCAGCGCGATGGCGGAAGAAAATTGGGGTCGAATGTCCCCGGCGATGGGATGAACTTTCGCAGCAGGCCAGGCGCAATTGCACTCACGGGATTGACCGTAATCCGCGGTGCGCCGGGGGGACCTACTGCCTCGTAATTGATTCCCAGCAATCCTTCTTTATTGCCGCCGCCAAGGAACAGTCCGACAATTGGGATTTGTCCGAACATGTTATTGAGCCCGTAGAAGGGCACGAATGTCCCGCGCAGATGAACGTCATCACGTTGGTAGTCAATATTCCCTTCAATCGTCGCACCGACCAAAGGTCCCCGCACGATACCGTCGCGAATGGACATCTTCCCGGGGAAGCGGGTGAATTCAGCTCGCATTTCGCTAAAATCGACCCCAGTGGTCCCGGCGGCGCCCGGATCTCCCGCTACGACCTTCTCAAGTGCCGGCTCCCCCCGCACGACAAACCTTCGGATATAGAGCGTTCCGATCTGCGGTGACTGCTCTTGGGTCGGCGGATCCATCGCCAACCACATTTGCCCGCCCTGCATGCGCGGATACATATCCGTAAATCTGAACAGAGCACCTGCATCGTCCGTTTCAAAGTAGATGACCTGATGATTGTCGCGCGAACGTATGCGCAAATCGCCGTTAAATGGCGTATCGCGGCCGATCTTGCTTGCCATCACGAAGGTGCGGATGTGCCCCGCACGTCGCGACATTTTCAAATCAAGGCCACGCAACGTTTCGCCGTTGTGGCCGGCCACTGTGCCGACTTTTACATCCAGGTCGAGATCCGTCTGTTTTGGCTTGTTCTTGTCCGTCGACGAGCCAGCAAGCGAAGACTTCACAAAATTTCGACCATCGTAGATGTCACCGCGCATGGACACACGCAGGATGCCCTCGCTGCTGCGGTCGGCCTTGAGCGTGACCCTGTCGCCGTCTGACAGGGCAAATACCGGAAAATTCGCTGAGATAATTTCGTTGGCGCTGTCGAATTCGACCGAGCCGCGGACCGTGGCGCCGGAGCCATCGATGGTTAAGTCATCGACACGGGTGATCTTCCCGGCTTTCAGCATCGTATAGGTCGCTCGTGCAGGCCGGCCTGCCGGCTTCACCCAGCCCGGCAGCAGATTGTCAATTCTCACCGGAGTAAGATCGGCTTCGACGTTCAAACCTTCGTCCTTGCCGCTGTCGTTTATCTTGGTAACGACTTTGATCGGAATAGCGCCGGTCACAGAGCTGCCGAGGTCCATGCCGAGACGGCGACGGGCCGCTTCATCAATGATCGACTGCATATGCAGCTCTGCGTCGGCGTCCCCTTTTTGCTTGCGCAAATCAATTGAGGCGGGCGTGCCGTTGATTTTGGCATCCCCTTTGATCTGATATCCGTCGCCTGATGCCGTCGCTTTGAGAGTTGACGCCTCAACTTTTTGCCCAAGCAGCATCTTATCGGCTGCAAAATTCGTCAGATCCGCACTGAGTGCGTAGGACGATGAATCCTCGGGCATCGATCGTGCAAGTGCCAACTTTACCGCTACCTGGGCCGTAATCGTCCCGCGGGTTGACGCTGGATCAAGTGTTATTCCGACCGTGTCGCGCAGGCCCTCACTGGATAGAAGCGCGGCGGCAGCCGGTATGGCGCCATCAATCCGAAAATTCGCGCGTGCAGGCGCAGGCTTGGGATGGGTGTCCGGCACTTCAAATACGCCGCCGGCAATATTGAGTCTGCGCCCAGGCGCTACGTCGACCGTACCGCGGCCCAAATTGATGGTGGCCGTCCGGCCGGTGACGCGCACCGTCAGGTCAGCGTCTCGAATGGCCGGCAAGCTCGCAATTGGGCGTAACGTTGTGCCTCTCGTTTCGATGTCGACTGAAAGGCCGTCTTCAGGTATCGGCGGGCCGTCACGCTTGAAATCTCCCATCGCGGCATTACCGGCCACCACAACCCGCTCAACCGTTCCTCCGGAAATATGGGTCTCGACCCAGGATCGCACATCAGCCGCAGCAAGGATCGGCCAAAGCCGCTTGAGGGCAGAGACAGGCATGCGCGTGCCAGCGACCCCGAATGCGATATGCGGTTCTTTGCCGGCGTAGTCCAAACTGCCTGTGACAGCGATGCCTATATTATGCGAGGGACGTGTATCGATGCGGCTAAGGTCGCCTTGCTCCACGTCGATGCGTTTGCGGACAGTATCGATTCGCGCGCGTACCGCGAGGCGATTGATGGCTATGCCTTCGTCGTCCGCCGATGCGCCGGGCGCGAGAATGACCGGATCAATGACCGCATCCCTCCGAGTGAGGCCGAGTAACCATACGCCGTTCTGCTCAGGTGGCGCCTCCAAAGCCGCACGCATGGTGAATTGATTGCCGCCTGAAAGAATTTGAAACGGCATGACCAAGGTGTGCCGGCGACCGTCCCAGTTGAACCGGAAATCAGCATGATCGATTTTGAAATTCACCCGTTCGTTGTTTCGATCAAAGATTGTCCCCACCTCGGCGATCAGCTGGCCTTGGACGACCTGCGGAGTTCCATCCGGCAAAATATCGGCACGAACACTCGCCGACACCGGAAGATCTATATCGAGATCATCGGTACCAACTCGCAAGGCCAACAGGATGTCGCGCGTGGAGACTTTACGTGCCTCGATGCCGACCGCTCGCACGCCGTCAGCTAACGGACGCATCGCTGCACTTAAACTCCAAGGACGCTCGGGATCGTCGGATTCAAGCCGAAAGACGACGCCGCCGCGCCGGGGCCGCGTCAAGCTCGCGTTGATACCGTCAAAGGTCCAACGTTTTCCGTTGCGCCGATCATCCACGACGAGATTGCCATTTTTAAGCCCAAGCTCACGGAGGTCGTGGCCATCGAGGCCGGTCTGACCGAGCGCGTCGATCCATGCCATGATCGCAGCGATCTTATCGAACTCTGCGCGCAACGCGCCCTGCGGATTAACGGATGGGGCAGCCTGATCGATGGGTGCGGTATTCGGTGTCGCAGTGGCAATCGGCCGTTTGTCAGCGCCAGCAAAAACCGTAAGGCGCCCGTCGGTTTCAATACGGACTGCCATTTCGGCGCCAACAAGATTGAGGCTTTGAGCGCGCAGTTGACCGACGATGAGGCTTCTCCCCGAAATACCAACTTCAGCTTTCGGTGCACTTGCCACGATCGTGCCGTCGGGATCGCGCACGACGATATCGAGCAGCCGCAGCGATGTCCGACCCTTCTCGTCACGCTCGATCTGGGTGCCACCGACGACCACCGTGTGATTGCCTCCGAAATTCTCCTCGATTGCGGCTTTTAGCCAGGGAGTCGCCACGTCCAGCCCGATCGGGCCCATCGAGAGGCGCCACCACAGACCGAGGACAGCAATAGTCGCCAACGCAGCGCAGACCGCCGCCCCGAGCAATAATCGCCTCAGGAGACGTATGCGAAACAGGCCGGCAAAGCCGCGGCGCACGCCAATCCAGCGTCGCCGGAGCAACGTACGCGTCACACTCGGATGATGTGGCACATGGCCCACGGCAGCAGCATGATGCGCCGAATGTCCGTGCTCGTGTTTGCTGCCTGTCATGCGCTAGATCGCGCCCCTCGCCCGACGCAGCGTGCGTGCCGTACGGCGGACCAGACAAACACCCGCTGCGGCCTACCGCACATATATTTGGAACCCGTTGCGCCCCTCCGACGCAAATGGCATGTGCGACATGACCGCTGGAAAACGACGAAAGGAAGGCACATGGGCCGCGAACTTGTTGCGGGTGCGAAGGCCCCATTCTTCAGTCTGCCGAGGGACGGCGGGGGCAAGGTTTCGTTGCGGGCTTTCAAGGGAAGCAAACTCGTCCTCTATTTCTATCCAAGGGCGGATACGCCTGGCTGCACAAGGGAGGCGGTCGAATTTTCCCGGTTGCACGCAAGCTTTACCAAAGCCGGCACCACCGTCCTCGGCGTCTCGGCGGATCCTTTGCCGGCACAGGACAAATTCAAATCCAAGCACCGCCTAAAATTCGCACTTGGATCGGATGAAACCAAGAAAGTGTTGGCAGCGTACGGAGCCTGGGGCGAGAAATCGTTGTATGGCCGTAAATATATGGGCGTGCTGCGAAAGACGTTTCTGATTGGCGGGGATGGCCGCATCATTCGGATCTGGCCGAATGTTCGAGTGCCGGGACACGCCCGGGAGGTCCTGCAAGCCGCCCGCAATGCATAATCCTCAGCAATTGCTGAAGAATCCTAGCGATAACCCATTCCGATTACCGGTTTCTTAACCATATCCGATTGATATCGACAGTGCTGGCCCGCGGCTCGACCACGGCCGAACCGGCGTGGAGTGTCGATGTCGTACTCGTCTTCTTCGTACAATTCATTTTCCCAGCAAGCCCGTCACGCCCATCCGCGCGCGCAATCGGCGGCAGCAATGTCCCGCCATCTTCAACGCAGCCATGGCGGTTACATCCTTACGCATGCCGGTCACCAGATTCGCATCGGACCGGTTGCGTTTTGGATCGTGGTCGGTGCGTTGGTGGTTATTGGAGTGTGGTCGATTGCAACCGGCACTTACTTCGCATTTCGTGACAATGTGCTCACGCGATTGATCGGCCGTCAGGCTGAGATGCAGTTTGCATATGAGGATCGCATTGCCGAATTGCGCGCGCAGGTGGACCGCGTCATGAGCCGCCAACTGCTCGATCAAGAACAGTTCGAGCAAAAACTCAATACGCTGCTGCAGCGACAGGCAACGCTGGAGCAACGCACATCGGCTCTTGGCGGCGACCTGTCAACGACCGGCACAATCAGGCCCTCGCGCGTTGCACCACCTGGAGCGGCCGAAAAATCACCCAGACCGTCGCCGATCAACGATACGGTGATCTTCGTTGCGCCACCGGATCGCGAGGCACGGCTGCACTCCCGCGAATTGCCGGCGGTGGCAATGCAAATTCCGCAACGTGCCACCAGTGGGGGACTTAACGGCGCGCTCGCGCGCATATCATTGTCGCTGGACAAAATTGAACAAAGACAGGCAGCGACGCTCACCAGCCTTGAGGAGCGGATTGATACGAAGGCACGCCGCATGCGTAGCGTGCTCGCTGATCTAGGGGTCGATGCCGCCAGGCCGCGCGGCGACGGCCCCGCTGGTGGGCCATTCATCCCGATCAAGCCGCCGCAATCCGGAGCCAGCGCCTTCGAACGTCAGCTCTACCGAATTAATATCGCCCGCGCGCAGATCGATCGATACACTCATACGCTGGTCGCCGTGCCGGTTCGCAAGCCCATCATTGGTGAAGTCGACATGAGTTCGCCATTCGGCATGCGTATGGATCCATTTCTGGGCCGCCCCGCTGTCCATACCGGCATCGATCTCCGTGGGGAAACAGGCGAGCCGGTACGCGCAACCGCCACTGGTCGGGTTACAATTGCCGGACGCGAGGGTGGTTATGGCAATATGGTGGAAATCAATCACGGCAACGGTCTTGCAAGCCGTTACGGACACCTGTCGCAGATTGGCGTAAAGGTCGGCCAATTCGTCCGCATTGGCGAAGTCATCGGAAGAATAGGCTCGACCGGGCGATCGACGGGTCCGCATCTCCACTACGAAACGCGCGTAAATGGCGACGCAGTTGATCCGCAGAAATTCCTGCGAGCAGGCTTAAGACTAGGCGACACTTAATATCAACATCGCCGCTGACTATTCGACGTCCTCAACCTGTTCCGGTCCGCCGCCAAAGGCCTTTTGAGCAAGTGCTGCCTGCATAAATTCGTCGAGATCGCCGTCGAGAACCGCGGCTGTATTTGATGTCGACAGACCGGTCCGCAAATCTTTCACCATTTGATAGGGCTGAAGAACGTAAGAACGAATCTGGTGGCCCCAGCCGATATCGGTCTTGGCCGCCTGCTCGGCGGCCGCCTTCTCTTCGCGTTTCTTCATTTCGACCTCGAAGAGTTTGGCGCGCAGCATGTCCCACGCCATGGCCCGGTTGCGGTGTTGCGATCGGTCGTTTTGGCACTTCACCACAATATTGGTGGGGATGTGCGTGAGACGTACTGCCGACTCAGTCTTGTTCACGTGCTGGCCGCCGGCGCCACCTGACCGCATGACGTCAGTTCGTACGTCGCTTTCCTTGATGTCAATCTTGATCCTGTCGTCGACCACTGGATAGACGGTGACACTGGCAAATGACGTGTGACGGCGCGCATTTGCGTCAAATGGTGAAATGCGCACCAGCCGGTGTACGCCATTCTCGCTCTTGAGCCACCCATAGACGTTATGGCCTTTGACGACGACGGTTGCCGATTTGATGCCGGCGCCCTCACCTTCCGTTTCCTCAATCCACTCGACTTTGTAGCCATGCGCTTCCGCCCAACGCACATACATTCGCATGAGCATGTTCGCCCAATCCTGGCTTTCGGTGCCGCCGGCACCGGCATGCACCTCAAGGTAGCAATCGTTGGCATCAACCTCGCCAGACAGCAGGGCTTCCAATTCGCGCCGGCCCACCTCGATTTTCAGGCGCTTAAGCGCGGCCTCAGCTTCACCAACGGTTTTTGCGTCCTTCTCGGTCTCACCGAGCTCTATGAGAGTGAGCTGATCATCGAGCTCCTGCTCGATGCGGCCAATCGCCTTGAGCTGGTCATCGAGCGCGTCGCGTTCACGCATCACGCGTTGTGCGCGCGCCTGATCGTTCCAAAGGTTGGGATCTTCCGATTCTTTGTTTAGTTCGGCGAGGCGTCGCGTCGCGGTGTCGACGTCAAAGATGCCTCCTCAGCAGCCGCACGGACTGCTTGATTTCCTCGACACAATTCTGGGTTTCCGCCCGCATCGATTCGTTCCTCACCGCAATTGTTCCGCATGTAGCGTTCCTGAACTCTCGCTGCAACCCTCATCTGGCAACCGCAGCCGGCATTTTCGGAACAACAGGAAGGAGCACATCACTCCATCAACCACCAACCGAAGTGAGTATGGCCATGGGCATCTTTTCAAGTGACATCAAAACGCTGGACGACCTTTTCGTGCATCAGCTGCGCGATATTTATTACGCTGAAAAGCAGATCGTGCAGGCCCTCCCCGAGATGATCGAAAAAGCTTCGGATGCCGGCCTCAAACAGGGGTTCGAGAAGCATCTGGGAGAAACCAAGAACCACGTCACCCGGCTCGAGCAGGTTTTCAAGATGCATGGGGTCGAAGCCAAGGGCCTCGACTGTCCGGCGATAGACGGCATTATCGAGGAAGCAGAGGACATTGCCGGCGAAGTAGACGACAAGTCCGTACTCGACGCCGCTCTCATTGTGGCAGCGCAAGCCGTGGAACACTATGAAATGACGCGCTACGGCACTTTGATTGCCTGGGCGAAACAGCTTGGGCGTCCAGATTGTGCCAGCGTCCTGCAGCAAAACCTCGAGGAAGAAAAAGCAGCGGACTCCAAACTGACGTCGCTCGCCGAGGGCAACGTCAACGTCAAGGCCGCATAGCTTTAGGCAAACAAAAGCCCCGGCTCGTCTGGCCGGGGCTTTTAGCCCTTTGCGCGATCCGCCGTTTAGTACAGGCCGCCAGTGCCAGAGCGAATTGCACGGTCAGCGTCAGGACTTACACCTACGCCCCAAGACCGCTCGCCATCGCGGCCGTCGCCGCTGCCGACGACCGGATAACTGTCTGCGGGCGGCGCGGTGCCCGGCTTGAAGGCCTCGAGAACTGCCCGCTCGGTTCCTGGCCCAGCGCGCGTTCCAGTTTTGAGGTCGACACGAATGAGCTTTATTCCCGGCGGAACACGAAATGGCGCCGCCGGCTTGTCGGCAAGCGCAACTTTCAAAAAGTCTTTCACAATTGGCGCGGCAAGATGGCCGCCGGTTGCTCCTCGTCCGATGTGGCGAGGCTTATCGTACCCCATATAGACACCAACCACGATGTCCGGCGTAAAGCCGATGAACCATGCATCCTTTTCATCATTTGTGGTGCCGGTCTTGCCCGCCACCGGCCTTCCGACTTCGCGAACCACAGTCGCAGTACCGCGCTGGACAACCCCCGCCATCATCGACGTGATTTGGTAGGCAGTCATTGGGTCGAGAACTTGCTGACGCCTGTCAATCAGCGAAGGCTCGGGTTGGTTTTCCCATTTTTTGGCATCGCAGCCGATGCATTCGCGTTCATCATGCTTGTACACCGTGTGCCCGTATCGATCCTGAATGCGATCGACCAGCGTCGGTTTAATGCGCCGGCCACCATTGTCGAACATTCCGTAGGCGGTCACCATGCGCAGCAGCGTGGTCTCACCAGCGCCTAATGCGAATGAAAGATATGGAGGCAAATCGTCGTAGACGCCGAACCGCTTGGCGTAATCGGCAATCAACGGCATGCCGATGTCCTGTGCCAAACGTACGGTCATGACATTGCGGGAATGTTCGAGACCGAAGCGCAGCGTAGAGGGCCCGTAGAATTTCCCTTCATAATTTTCCGGTCTCCAAACTCCAAGACCAGGGCCTTGATCGATCTCGAGAGGCGCATCGAGCACCACGGTCGACGGTGTGTAGCCGTTGTCCAGCGCGGCAGCATAGACGAAGGGTTTAAATGACGAGCCGGGCTGACGGAGCGCCTGAGTGGCGCGGTTGAATTGGCTCTGGTCGAAGGAGAAGCCACCGACCATGGCGAGCACGCGTCCGGTCCAAGGGTCCTCGACGACCATCGCGCCGGAAATTTCCGGCACCTGCCGCAGGCTGAACTGGCCTTCGGACTTCGCCGATTCTACATAGATAACGTCGCCTGGACTGACGACCTGACCAACCTTGGCGACGGCTTTACCCCCGCTCTTTGCCCATTTCATACCATCGAGCGGCAGAGTGCCGACGGTGCGCTCTTTGCTGACAAAGCCGCCCGGCTCACGCCCCGGCTGCAGGCCAATACGAGCCGACTGATCGCTCACGTCCAGCACAACAGCGAGGCGCCACGGCGCGACGTCGGACAAAGCCTTTACTTCAGCAAGCTTGACACCCCAATCGCCGGCGACGTCGATCTTGGTCACCGGCCCGCGCCAACCTTGCGTCTGATCGAAACGCACGAGGCCTTCGGTGAGTGTCTTCCGGGCCAAGACCTGCAGTTTGGTGTCAAGCGACGTGCGAACGGAAAGGCCGCCTTCGTATAATTTCTTTTCGCCATAACGCTCGTAAAGCTCACGCCGGACTTCCTCGGCGAAATATTCGGCCGAGAAAGTATGGGCGCTGGTTACTTTTGTCGTAACGCCGAGCGGCGAGCGTTTGGCTTTCTCCGCGTCGGCACTTTTCACAAAGCCCGCCTCCGCCATACGATCGAGAACCCAGTTGCGACGTTCGATCGCCCGCTCGCGCTGGCGGAACGGATGATAATTGTTCGGCGCTTTGGGCAGCGATGCTAGATAAGCAGCCTCGGGAACCGTGATCTCGTTGACGGCCTTATCGAAGTAGACGAGCGAAGCGGCCGCAATGCCATAGGCGCCAAGGCCAAGATAAATCTCGTTCAGGTAAAGCTCGAGGATTTTGTCTTTGCTGTATGTGCGCTCGATCTTGAGTGCGAGCAGCGCCTCCTTCACCTTTCGCGCCACGGAGAGCTCGTTTGTCAGCAAGAAGTTCTTGGCAACCTGTTGTGTGATCGTGGAGGCGCCCTGCGGCCGCCGGCTCGATCCATAATTCTGAAGATAGTTGACGGCGGCGCGAGCGATGCCGGTGAAATCGAGCCCGCCATGTTCGTAGAAATTCTTGTCCTCCGCAGCAAGGAACGCGTTGATGACGAGCTTGGGTACGGCCTGGATTGGGATGTAAAGCCTTCGCTCACGCGCATACTCAGCGACCAACGACCCGTCCGCCGCGTGCACGCGCGTCATTACCGGCGGTTCGTAGTCTTGCAGCTGCGAATAGTCCGGCAGGTCTTTGGAAAAGTGCCACAACAGACCGGCCGCCGCGGCCACCCCGACCACAAATAAAATGGTGCCAGCCGCAAACAGGAAGCCAAAGAAGCGCAGCAACAGCTTCATGGTCGATCGATCCCGTGGTGCGGGTGGTGTCGGATTTTAAGGGTCATGGCGTTGAGCCACACAACAAGTTGATAGTTTACCACTGCCGGGCTGACGCTGTCTGTGGCCATCGCGGCGCCACTGGCCTGT
>DATGDN010000284.1:0-1504 GCA_035310865.1 Pseudolabrys sp.
ATGAGGTCTTGCCGCCCGAACTGCGCGCGACTTTCGAAGGCTATGTCCGGCCGAATGGAAAGACAGGCACACGCAATTACATCGGCATACTGACATCGGTGAATTGCTCTGCTTCGGTCGCAAAATTCATGGCCGAAGAGATCAATCGATCTGGAATTCTCGACGACTATCCAGAAATCGACGGAGCGGTGGCGTTTGTTCATGGCAGCGGTTGCGGCATGGCCGCCTATGGCGAGGGCTGGGATCTGTTGCGGAGGACGCAATGGGGCTACGCGACCCATCCCAATCTCGGCGCGGCACTGATGGTCGGCCTGGGGTGCGAGGTTTTCCAGATCGACCGCATGAAGGACGAATATGGAATGGTCGAAGGTGACCATTTCCAGTCCATGACGATTCAAGCCACCGGCGGAACCAAGAAGACGGTCGAGCAGGGATTGGAGCGCATCAAATCCATGTTGCCGGTCGCCGCGCGCGCCCGGCGGGAAACGCGGCCTGCGTCCGAGATCGTGTTGGCGTTGCAATGCGGCGGCTCGGACGGATACTCCGGGATCACGGCCAATCCATCGCTGGGCGCGGCCGTCGATCTTTTGGTCAAACATGGCGGCACAGCAGTGCTCGCGGAAACACCCGAGATCTATGGTGCCGAGCATTTACTTACGCGGCGCGCGGTCAACCGCGCCGTCGGTGAAAAACTCGTCGAACGGATTCGCTGGTGGGAGGATTATACGAAGCGTAACGGCGGCGAGATGAACAACAATCCGGCGCCGGGCAACAAGGCCGGTGGCCTTACGACAATCCTGGAAAAATCACTGGGAGCGGCTGCTAAAGGCGGCAGCACGACATTGCGGGCAGTTTACGAATATGCCGAACCTGTAAAAGAAAAAGGCTTCGTTTTCATGGACACGCCCGGATTCGATCCGGTCGGCGCGACCGGCCAGGTCGCCGGAGGCTGCAATGTAATGTGCTTTACCACGGGGCGCGGTTCAGCTTTCGGGTGCAAGCCGACGCCATCCGTCAAGCTGGCCACCAATACTGAGATGTATCGGCGTATGACCGACGACATGGATATCAATTGCGGCGATATCCTCGACGGGACATCGATCGAGGCGAAGGGCCAGGAAATTTTCGACAAAGTTTTGCAGGTCGCGTCAGGCACGCGCACGAAATCGGAAGATCTCGGCTATGGCGATCTAGAATTCGTGCCGTGGCAAATCGGAGCGGTCATGTAGGGGCGATATTCGACGGACCATCACGCGTGTCCCTTAAGGGTCAAAAGCAGACATATGCGCCGCAATAAATCATGTGCGCTTTAGACGCGCTTTTCGTTCACGCCATGCGTTCTTCGCGCTCATGCTCCACGCCGGAAGCGATCGAGGCGCAAAGCGGACATGTGCGGTGCAACTAGCGATGTCCGCGCAGGGCCTTTTATCGTAAAGGCCATCACAAGACACTGAAACCATACGAAATACGGGCACAAGACACACGAGACAGAGAAACCGAAAGA
>DATGDN010000285.1:0-2756 GCA_035310865.1 Pseudolabrys sp.
CGCCGTAAGATTGAGATCGAACAGAAAATTCTGGCCGAGCGATTTCTTGGGTTTCAGGCCGTGGCGGCGGATGACATCGCGCAACGCGGGCAAGTCATCAAGTTGCGCCATTACTGTGCCGGCACCAGCGCCGGCGCGGTCGCAGAAAGACGCGCGGCAAGCGAAAGCGCTGCCACAAGGCTCGAGGGATCGGCAGTGCCCTTGCCCGCGATATCGAAGGCCGTGCCGTGGTCAGGCGACGTGCGCACGAATGGGAGCCCGAGAGTGACATTGACCGCATGAGCGAATGCAAGTGTCTTGATCGGGATCAGCGCCTGGTCGTGATACATGCAGAGCGCCACGTCATAGGCCGCACGCGCCTGCGCATGAAAGAGCGTATCGGCCGGCAGGGGCCCGACGGCGTCGATTCCTTCATCCCGTAGTTGTTTGACCGCGGGGGCGACGATTGCATGGTCTTCCTCACCGAGTGCGCCGTCTTCGCCGGCATGCGGATTAAGCCCGGCGATTGCGAGACGAGGACGAACGATGCCAAAACGCGCGGCAAGATCACGCGCAACGATGCGGCCAGTCTCGACGATCAACGTGGCCGTAAGGTGCCCGACCACATCCTTGAGTGGCAAATGAATTGTCACCGGCACGACGGCGAGTTCAGGAGACCATAGCATCATCACCGGCCTGGCGGCTTTCCCGGTCGCCTCCTGTGCGAGTTTCGCGAGAAATTCGGTATGGCCCGGCTCCACAAATCCGGAGCGATACAGCACGTTTTTGGCCACCGGATTGGTGACAATTGCCGCCGCTTCGCCTGCAACGACGTCGGCAACGGCGCGGCGAATTGAAGCGATTGCGGCGGGGGCACTGGAACTGTCGGGCGCGCCGGGCGCGGCCGTCACGGGCACTTCGAGAGGCACAACCGGCAATGCACGCGAGAATGTTTCGCCGGCTTGCGAGGGGTCGATCGCGCTCAGGGCGATGTTACATCCGAGCAAGCGAGCTCGACTTCTGATGAAATCTGGATCACCGACGAGATAGAACGTCGGCAGCCGAAGTTCGTCACGCCGCTGCCAAATCTGGATCGTCAAATCGGGCCCGATGCCCGCGGGCTCGCCCAGCGTCAATGCAAGTGGGGGGGCGCCCGATTTGCTCATTTTTTGTTTTTGTACTCGATCATCGCCGACTTGCGAATTTCATCGAGATACTTCTTCGATTCAGATTCAAAACGTTTAGTAAAAATCTGTTCCCGCACCTCGCGCCGCAGCGGAGATTCCGATGTCGTTTCCTTTTTGCTGCAGACAGCGAACATTTGCAGCCCCTGCTGGGTAGCTTCGGGTGCAGTCAGATGTCCGACCTCTATGTTGCCTAACAACTCACGTAGCTGCGGCGACAGGTCGGCCGAGCTTCGCGTGATTGGCTCCCTAACAGCCACGTCGCGCAAGGCCCGGGCCATGGCCAAACCCTCGTTGCAGGAGACAAATCGGCTGCGCAGATTTTCCGCCATGCTGCGCTTTGCTGAGACCGTTGCCTCGTTTGAGCCGCGCGGCACGACGATCATGACCGGATAAAGCGTGTAGACGTACCCCGCCGCTGGCGTGTCGGTGTCTTCGCGCTGCTTGAGCGCATTGGCAATATCGCTGTCACCGACCTGCAGCGAAGCCCCGAACTTGCCGCGAATCAGCTGCTGCCACGTCAATTCGGCGCGAATGCGTGCCTTGACCGTATTCGGGGAGATACCGGCGCGTTCGAGTACCTGACTGAACTGCTGGACCGTGACGTGCTGTCGCGTCGCCATGCCTTCGAAAGCGCTGTTCACCTCAGCATCGCCCACTTCCAGGCCATAGACCTTGGCCCTTGAAATTTTGAGCCGGTCGTCAATCAGGTCGTTGATGATCTGCTGCCGGTCCGTGTTCTTATGCGCCGCGCTCGACTCCAATTTTGTGCGTTGCTGGATGTCGTATTCGGTTATTGGGGAGCCATTGACCACGACGACGACTTGCGCAGCCACCGTGCTTGGTAAAACGAGCACGAGGGCGACAATGGCGCTCGTGACGCACGTCATCCATACCTTCGCCATCGAAATGTCCACGCTCCGAACTCGATAGCAGCTACTTAGTTTGCCGTCGGTCGACCGACCGCCTGGCCCACCGACGTGCCGCCCAGCGTGCGCAAGCTCAGCTGCAACATGACTGTGTGATTGGCGCTTACGTTTCCACTATAAGTGTAATTCGTAATGTAGTTCAGGCCCAAGATCAGACAATCGTCGACATAGCCCAATCCAACGCGGGTCTGATCGAATTTTCCGGCATTGATATCGTAACGTGCCGCTCCCAGGAGAACCCAGTTGGCGTCTAGCTTGATCTGTCCGGTTCCCAAAACGCCCTGACGGCGATCGAGAAAGCCAAGTTCAGGCTGGGCGGCGTAGTTGCCATAAAGCAAGCTGCCCATCCAGCGGTCGAAGTTTGCGCGGGCTTCCAGTTCGGTGCGCTGAACCGCGAAAGTGTCGTTGTCAAAGCGGAAGCGCGACGTAAACATGTAAGTGCTGTTCGGCTGATAAGACACGCGCGCCACATAATCCGATTGCGTCGTATCGAGACCGGAATCGAGCCCGGTATTGGTTGTGCCGCCAAGTGCAAATGAATTTTGTCCGAACAGACTGTACGACTGACCAAATAGCGCGTTGACAAAACCGCCTTGGTTGATCTGTGCCGTGTATTGCACGCCATAGTTTGCACGGCCGCCGCCTTCAACGCGGTCCCAGCCCG
>DATGDN010000286.1:0-2084 GCA_035310865.1 Pseudolabrys sp.
TCGTCACCGCTGCGCCGCCATTACAGCGCACCGCATAGGCCTGACCGCTAAGACTGCTTTCCGTGGCAGCCCTTTCAATGAAATCTTCGGTGGTGGTGATCAGATTTCTTGCCGCCAGGTATTTGTACTTGTCGCGCAGATGCGCTTGCGCCGTTCTCGAGTCGTGCCAGGTGCCGTTGCGATAAAAGGCACATCCGGACCCCTCGACATAGCCAAGCAGAAAATTGACTTCCATTTGCACATTTACCGGGGGCTCCGCACGCGCAAGGGGAACCGACAAGAGTCCCGGCAGCAGCACCAGGCCGAGCGCCAATCGCAGACTCATAGTTCCTTATCCACTGGAAGTAGCGACAAGATATTCACCTTGATGCGTTGCCAGTCATTCCTGGCCGGTTCGACGTCGTACTCGACGGCTTTGCCGTCCTCCTGGGTGCGCCACACCAAATCCGCTGCGCCCCTTGCGGGGTCGGGGCGCAATGCCAACATGTAGGAATTTGCCGGCTGCGCCATGGCTTCGAAACGCGCAGCAATCTGCTGAGCAAGCTCCGGGCTGTCAATGATCAAGCCAACCTCGGTGTTGAGATGCATCGACCGCAGATCGAAGTTCATTGAACCGATGAACAGCCTCTGGCGGTCGAAAACGAACATCTTCGCGTGCAGGGAATAATTGCCAAAGCGCGATATGGCCGCCGTTTGACCGCTGCCTTTCGTGTTGCCCAGAAGTGAGCGGACCTCATAGAGTTCCACGCCGTCCTCAAGCAGGGGTACCCGATATTTCATGTAGCCGGACTGTGCCAGCAACACGGTCGACGATTCGAGCGAGCCGGTCAGGATGCGGACGCGTACATTGCGTTGGCGCAGCTCTCTGAACAGCTGCATGCCTTCATTTCCCGGGATCAGGTAGGGCGTGACCATCAGCAACTCCGACTTCACCGCGCGCGCCGCGTTGGCCACCGGCCGGTGCATCAGCCTGCCGACCATCTCGCCTTTCTCCACTTTCTTTTTGTCGGCGCTGTCGCAGACCACCTGCGCGTGCGCCCAGGTCAGGGGCAAGCGGCCGGAGAGCATCCCCTTGAATGGCTCGCCGGTGGCAACCCGCTTCTCATAGTCAACGCCGTCCGATTTCGCCTGCCGGGTCTGTGCGTGCAATACCTCGCGATGCTCGGCGAGGGCGGCATGTGACGACGCTTCGCGTGACAGCGCCGCAGCCGGGATCGACTGGGCGTTGTTCCAGTATTCGTCGAAGGTCGCCGAGAGCTGCCGGGCGACAGGCCCGGCGGCAAAGACATCGTCGTCGGCGAACTGGGCCTCGGGTTCGATCTGAAAATACTCGTCACCGATATTGCGCCCGCCTATGAGAGCGACCGCATTGTCCACGACGAACAATTTGTTGTGCATCCGGTAGTCGAGCCGGGGTGCATTGAACATGTATTCGATGCCCCGGATCAGTTTGCTATGGCCGCGATAGGCGAACGGGTTAAACATGCGAATCTCGACTGAGGGATGCGCCTCAAGCTTGGTAATCTGTTCGTCTCCGGCCACCGTTTCGCCATCGTCGATCAGCACACGCACGCGCACGCCGCGATCGGCCGCATGCAGCACCGCATCGGTGAGTAGCCGGCCCGTGTCGTCGCCGCGGAAAATGAAATATTGAAGGTCGAGTGTGCGTTCCGCGGCGTTGATCATCTGCATTCGCACCAGGAAGCCGTCGGCGCCTACCGGAATAATGCGAAATCCGGAGTTTCCGTCATGCTCGCGCGCCGCGTCTCCAAACTGTTTGCCAAGCCGGGTCACCTCGGGATGAGCGAGCGCAGATGACGCGTTTCTTGGAAAGTCGGAGCCGGGAGGAAGCGACGCACATCCACTTAGGAGCGCGACGATCAGAACGACCCGCGAAAAGTGGAACCGGCCTGGCATGCTCCGGCGAGGTTGCCCCATCGTTCAAGCCTTCATTTGGTCGATGGCCCCCAAGGGCCCTTTAAAAACACGATCGCGAATCCACGAAAGCACAGCGAGAGCGGGTCCGGCCTGGCCGGTGCCGATAACGATTGCGTCGTTTGTCTCGCTCATGCACCTCCGTCTGC
>DATGDN010000287.1:0-4534 GCA_035310865.1 Pseudolabrys sp.
CGCCGATGCGGCGCGATGTCGCCGAGGCCAAGCTCAAGGCGTTGGGCGCGGGCGCCGCACTTGCAAGGCAACAGTACGGCTAAGGCAGCCGGGTGGTTTAATCCGCTCGGCAAGGTTCCGCTCTGCCGCTTGACCCACGTCAAAGCGGCACCGCCGCATTTCATTATATTCAACCGCTAATATGTGACTCGCGATGGTCATAGCGACATCGGAGAGTTTCCCATGCTCACCAGACAAGCCTGGTCTCCCTATCTTGCCGGGATAGTCATCGGCCTCTTGCAAATACCTGCATTTTTGCTGATCGAAACCGCTCTCGGCGCATCTTCATCCTATGTGACCGTCGGCGGTATTTTCGCCTCGTGGATTGATCCATCGATCCTCAAAATCGATTACGTCGCCCGCCACGTGGCGGCCACGGGCAAGAACTGGTGGCAGGTCGCGCTCGTCATCGGTATCGCCATCGGCGCCTTCGTTTCAATGAAGCTGTCCGGCGCGAAACGCGCGGCGATCTCGCCCATCTGGCAGCGCGCGCTCGGCTCGGCGTCACCGGCCAAGCGTTACGCCGTGGCGTTCGTCGGCGGCTTCGTACTGCTGCTCGGCGCGCGCATCGCCGACGGCTGCACCAGTGGTCACGGTCTCTCCGGCATGGCGCAGCTGGCGGTCGGCTCGACCGTCGCGGTCGCCGCGATGTTTGCCGGCGGCATTGCGACCGCAATGCTGCTGCTGCGCCGCATCTGAGAGGAGAACAGGCATGTCCGTCACCCTCGCCGTCATCGTCGGCATCGCCATGGGCATCGTGTTCGGCTTTGCGCTGGAGAAATCGCGCGTATTCGAGCCGGGCATCATCGTCGGGCAGATGCAGCTTCGTAACTTCATCATGCTCAAGGTTTTCCTCACCGCGGTTGCAACCGGAGCAGTCGTGCTCGCGGTGCTCAACGGCTTCGGCTACGTAAAGCTTCAGCCGAAGGCCGCAGCCTACGCGGCGGACATCGTAGGCGGACTGCTGCTTGGCGCCGGCATATCGCTCGCGGGCGCCTGCCCTGGCACGACACTGGCGCAAATCGGCACCGGCTACCGTGACGCATTCTTCACGCTCGTTGGTGGCCTGTTCGGCGCGGTCGCCTTTTCCTATGTGCAGCCCGCGCTCGCCAAGACATTCCTCAGCCAGAGCGGGCCGAAACTGATCTTCAGCGACCTGGTCGGCGTGCCCTTCTGGATCGGCGCGCTGGTGTTGGCAGCGGCCATTGTTGTGATCCTCTTCGCACTGGAAGCATGGTCACCCTGGCGCGGCGAAATGGGCAAAGACGTGGACGGCGACCTGCCAGCCTCGCCTCCACCCGGAAAAGCAAGCATGCACGCCCAGCCTGCGGAATAACAGGAGCGCACAATTACCGTTAATGTGGGAAGCTTTGACCGACTCGCGCGTCTGATCGTCGGCGCTGCACTGACTGCCTTCGCGCTCGGATATATCGCGCCCGGCACGGGATGGAATTGGGTCGGCTGGATTGGCGTGGTGCCGATTCTTACCGCACTGTTCGGTACTTGCCCGGCTTACAGCCTGTTCGGGTGGTCGACGCGTTGAGATCAGCGCATTACAACGCGCCGCGCGATTGCGTCCATCAACTTGGCGACCTAACCGCCGCTCGGTTGCACGCAGCGGTTGATTCAAATCAAACCATAGCAACCGCCGCTCGGTATATTATTCTGTTCGGGATCGCCGGCCTAGCGAGCCAGGAGCATCCGATGACGAATGTTACAAGCTTTCGCTGTTTTTCTCGGATCCAAACTCGGCTTCGCATTTACCCTCATGCTTGCCGCTCTTGGCGCATATCTGTTGTGGACGCATACGGGACACATGCTCCTCGCTGTGCCCTACCTCTTCCTTCTCCTGTGCCCGCTCATGCACCTGTTCGGACATCGTCACAGGCACACCAGCAAACAGGAGAATCCAAAATGAATAGCCGCTTGCGGCCAATACCTTTGGCGCTGAGCCTCGGCAGCTTTTTGGTCGTTGCGTATCTCGCCTGTCTCGCGCCCGCCTTGATCGTTCCCGACCGCGGACTGCATACGCCGTGGCTGCAGTTTTATCCGGGATTCGCCTGGACGTTGCCGGGAATTCTGATCGGTCTCATCGAAAGCTTCGTATATGGTCTTGTCAGTGGTCTCGTCTTCGCTCCAATATTCAATTTCTTCAATGGCGAACGATAGTCCCGCAGCAGCAAAGCCGCTGATAGCCGGAAGCATTGCCTTCGTAGCAATGCTCGCCGTTTATTTCGGCTTGCTTACCCTGGTTTCGGGGTGGAGCTTCACAGTCTCGGAATTCACACGATATTGGTATTTCGTGGTCGCGCTGGCCGCCGGCTTTGGTGTGCAGTTGGCGCTGTATACTTACCTTAAGCAGGTGATCACGCATCACGATGGATGCGGAACGATAGTTGCTGCGTCCGGCACGACTTCAACGGCCGCTATGGTGTCGTGCTGCGCTCACTATCTCACCAATATTCTGCCTGTGATTGGCGCGGCCGGCCTTGTTACTTTGGTTGCCGATTATCAGGTCGAATTGTTCTGGCTCGGGCTGGCATTCAACGTGGGCGGCATCATTTATATAAGCAACAGAATTTTCCATGCGGCGAGGCATACATGACGTCAAGGCGCTCATTTATGCAGGCGGTGGTAACGGCAATTTGCGCCGCGCCATTTGTCGCACGCTTATCGGTTGCTGCGCAGCAGCTTCCAGCGCGAACAAATAACAGCGACGGCGTTCGTGTGGTCGTTACGCCTAAAGCCACGGCCGCTGGATCGGAATGGGAATTCGAAGTGGTGATGGATACTCATATCAAACCTCTCGATACTGACCTCACCCGTGCCGTGGTATTGATCGACGACCATGGGCGGCGCTATCAACCGCTCGCTTGGCGAGGCGATGCGCCCGGCGGGCATCACCGTAAAGGCACCCTCCGTTTCCCCACGCCAGCCGAGCCAATCAAGGCCTTTAGGGTTCAAATCGAAAGTGTTGGCGGAGCAACGACGAGGGTGTTCGAATGGACGATCAACTAGCCGCCGCATCAACTCATAGGCACGATCACGGGGCATCTGAGACGATCGGCGCCCGCGATCCCGTGTGCGGCATGACGGTTGATCCGCACACAGCCAAGCACCGCGCCGACTATCGCGGGCACACCTATTATTTCTGTTCCGCCGGCTGCCGCACAAAATTCATCGCCGACCCGCAGAAGTATCTGACTGAACGCGCGCCCGCACCTGTGGCCGAGGGCACCATCTACACCTGCCCGATGCATCCGCAAATTCGGCAGACTGGCCCCGGCTCCTGCCCGATCTGTGGCATGGCGCTCGAGCCGGAAATCGCCGGCACTGAAGGCGGGCCCAATCCTGAACTCATCGACATGACACGCAG
Organism: Pseudolabrys sp.; assembly: GCA_035310865.1. GTDB lineage: Bacteria > Pseudomonadota > Alphaproteobacteria > Rhizobiales > Xanthobacteraceae > Pseudolabrys. Next base: position 3,416 of record DATGDN010000287.1, read on the forward strand.
GTTCTGGGTCGGCCTTGTGCTGACACTCCCCGTGCTCTCGCTCGAGATGGGCGGTCACCTCACCAACCTGCACATGTTGCTGGGGAAGAACGCCTCGAACTGGATTCAGTTTGCGTTCGGCACGCCTGTGGTGCTGTGGGCGGGCTGGCCGTTTTTCGTGCGCGGCTGGCAATCGCTCGTCACGCGCAATCTCAACATGTTCACGCTGATCGCCATGGGTACCGGCGTCGCCTGGCTCTACAGCCTCGTGGCAGTGTTTTTTCCGGAGTTGTTTCCCGCTACATTCCGTGATGCCGAGGGCGCGGTTGCGGTTTATTTCGAAGCGGCCGCCGTCATCACCGTGCTGGTACTCCTCGGCCAAGTGCTGGAATTGCGCGCGCGCGAGGCGACTTCCGGCGCGATCCGCGCCCTGCTCGATCTTGCCCCCAAGACGGCACGCCGCGTGAAAGCTGACGGCAGTGACGAGGAGGTCTCGCTCGCCACCGTGCAGGTTGGCGACCGCTTACGCGTGCGTCCCGGCGATAAGGTGCCGGTGGATGGCGTCGTACTCGAAGGCCGCTCCGCGCTCGATGAATCCATGGTGACGGGCGAATCCATGCCAGTGACAAAAGAGAAGGATTCGCGCGTGATCGGCGGCACGATCAACAAGTCCGGAAGCTTCGTGATGCGTGCCGACAAGATCGGCCGCGACACCTTGCTGTCCCGGATCGTGCAGATGGTCGCAACCGCGCAGCGCAGCCGCGCGCCAATCCAGCGGCTCGCCGACCAGGTGTCGGCCTGGTTTGTGCCGACGGTCATAGCCGTCGCGCTCATCGCGTTCGTGGCCTGGGCGACCTTCGGTCCGGAGCCCCGCTTCGCCTACGGGCTTGTGGCGGCGGTGAGCGTGCTGATCATCGCCTGCCCTTGCGCCCTGGGCCTGGCCACGCCGATGTCGATCATGGTCGGCGTCGGCCGTGGTGCGCAGGCCGGCGTGCTGATCAAGAATGCCGAAGCGCTCGAGCGCATGGAAAAAATCGACACGCTCGTGATCGACAAGACCGGCACGCTCACCGAAGGCAAGCCGAAGGTCGTGGCTGTCAAGGCAGGACCCGGATTTGACGAGACAAAGGTGCTGCAGCT
>DATGDN010000288.1:0-6614 GCA_035310865.1 Pseudolabrys sp.
CAGCGCGGCTATGCAAAACTCTACCGCGAGCATGTCCAGCAGGCCGATGAAGGCTGCGATTTCGATTTCCTGGCGCCGCTCGGCGTAATCCCTGAACCGGAAATTCATTAGCAGTCCGCGTAACGGTTACCCTAACGAACCATCGCTTCCGCCGGGACAGATCCAAGCCCCGGCCAACGTGTCCATCAACCTTCGAATCAAGACTCTCGATTCAGCGCGAATGGAGTTCGAGAGCGATAGCCTGTTGCCGGGGCCGCTACGAGTTCTACGACGATTTCAATCAGCAAAGCACCTGTGTGCTGGTCGTGCCTAGCGGGACTCCAAGCCGGTCAATTTCCACTTTAGAACGCCTCCGAATTAGAACGTTCTAATGTTTGCCGTTCGCATTGACTCGTACGAAGGAATTTTCTGAATTGCATTGAGCAATGTACGGCGTGTGTATCGCTCAACCTGATTGCCGGGCCTTGAACCCGGCGTATAAGGAAAAACAAAATGTTGAACGCTCGCTATGCGCGCGCAATTATTTTTGCCGCGCCAATTCTCTTCGCAAACGGAATTGTCGCTCGTGCCCAAGACAGTCCTGCCATCTATCGGGACGTAGAAACGAAATACATCTTCGGCTTTACCGAAGGCTCCGGCATCGGTCTCGAGGGCGAAAAGGAATTTTCCATCGATACGGTCGCGCGGATCGGCAAGCGCGATGGGCGCTATTGGGCGAGCGAGAGCAAGCTCGAATTCGAATTTACGCCGAACCAATACGTTCAGTTCGAGCTCGGTCCGCTGGTCGCGGGGCACAGCATCGGGAACGTAACCGGTCTGGACGACCGGAAGCAGCTCGCTTTTGGTGGCTTCTTCGGCGAGATGAGGTATCTATTGCTCGATCGCGGCCCGTCCTCGCCGCTTGCTGTCACCCTGTCGGCCGAGCCGGAATGGCGACGTATCGATGAGACAAGCGGCGAGCGCGTCACAAATTTCGAGCTTGAGCTCAAGCTCAATGCCGATCTCGAACTGATCAAGAACAGGCTCTATCTCGGCGCTAATTTGCTCTACGAGCCGGAGGCAACCCATGACCCGGACCATATCGGCGCCGGCTGGGAAAAGGAATCAAAAGGCGGTGTTTCTGCCGCCTTGTCGTATCGCTTCGTTCCCTCCGTGTTTGTGGGCGCGGAGCTTTGGTATTTGCGCCATTATGACGGGACGTGGTTCAACACGTACACCGGCGACGCCCTCTATATCGGCCCAACGCTCTACATTCAGCTCGCCCCCAAGATGTTCATGACCGCGGCCTGGAACGTGCAGGTGGAGGGCCATGAGGTCGAGGACCCGGGTGCATCACTCAACCTCGCCGAATTTTCACGCCAACGTGCCAAATTTAAACTGGCCGTCGAATTCTAGTTGGAGCACGACAGTGAACAGACAGGTATTGAAAATTGTCCTCGCAGTGGCTCTTTTCGCCGCCGGCGGTCTGCCGTCAATCGCGCAGCAAACGGCAACAGTATCCGTTAGCGTGAAGAACCACCGCTTCCAGCCGGCGGAAATTCAGGCGCCGGCCAAGGTCCCGATCGAGCTGCATGTGAAAAACCTCGATGCCACGCCGATGGAGTTTGAAAGCGTAAGCCTGCGCGTGGAAAAGGTCGTGACCGGAAATGGGGAAGGGATCATTCGCCTGCGGCCCCTGCAGCCGGGCCGCTACAATTTCTTTGACGATTTTCACCAGGAAACCAACGGCGTTCTGGTGGTGCGCTAGCGTTTGACAGGCGACAGGGGGCTTGCCTGGCGGGTGTCTCTTTGACCCCGTGCGCCGTCATGATCCGGTAGGCAGCCACAGCAGCCTGAGCGCTGGTATCGATGCGCGCAAAACATTGGTCATCGGCCGCTTCCCAGGGTGCAAGTTTGCCCGAAATAGTGGTAGGCCGGTTGCCAGTTCCGCCCGAGGACGCATGAGCGAAGATATCCCCTTCGACAGGAATCTCGAACTCGCGCCCGGCGTGGTGGATGAACCGATGCCGGGCCTGCGGCGGGTCATGGCCAATAACCCGGGTCCGTTCACGTTCAAAGGAACCGTGAGCTACATCCTGGGGCGCGATAAGGTGGCAATCATCGATCCCGGCCCGGATGATCCCGCGCACATCGGTGCGCTGCTAGATGCCGTGCGCGGAGAAACCGTGACGCGTATATTCGTCACCCACACGCATCGCGATCATTCACCCGCGGTGCCGGCCATCAAGGCGGAAACAGGTGCAACCGTCTACGCCGAAGGCCCGCATCGCGCCGCGCGGCCATTGCACATCGGAGAGCATAATCCGCTCGATGCCAGCGCCGACCGCGACTTTCGCCCCGATGTCGCACTCAAGGACGGGCAAATCATCAGCGGCGAGGGTTGGACAGTCGAAGCCGTGGCGACGCCGGGTCACACCGCCAATCACATGGTCTACGCAGTCAAAGAGAAAAAAGTATTGTTCGCCGGCGACCATGTAATGGCCTGGGCAACCTCGATCGTCGCACCGCCGGATGGCGCCATGAGCGACTATATGGCCTCGCTCCAGAAGCTCGCGCGGCGCACAGAGATGATTTACTTCCCTGGCCACGGGCCGGCGATCGCCGATGCGCCGCGCTTCGTCAACTATTACATCCTGCATCGTAGGGCGCGTGAAGACTCGATCCTGCATCGGCTGTCGAAAGGGGCGACCGATATCCCGACCATCGTGCGCGCCATCTATATCGGCATCGATCCGCGGCTGACCGGCGCTGCCGGTCTTTCCGTGCTCGCGCATCTCGAAGATCTGGTCGCGCGCAGCGTGGTGGAAACCGACGGTCAGCCGGCGATCGACGGTGTCTACCGTTTGGCCGGCTGACGCTTGTCGGGCTGGCGCTGGCCCTTCTGCCCCGGCGGCGTTTTGACCTGCGGCAATTGACGCGGCTCCGGCGTCGCGCTCGCTACGTCGTCAATGTCCTCGAGCAGGCTCCGGATACGCGAGGCATTTGCACCGAAGTCGTGCGTGCCCACCCGCGATGCGGAGCGCACGTCGACGCGCGTGCCTTGACCCACCGGGATTATTCGGATGACGACGTCGTCGCGAAATCCCATGATCGGGGTCCGCGCTGTCGCCTCGATCACGCCATCGCGGCGCGCCAGCGTCGGGGCGCGGGCATCGCTGACTACCCATTTGCGTTTGGTGACGAGCGCAAGCGCTGTGTCGTAGGCTAGCCTCGCCGGCACATCGAGCTCGAGTGGCACAATGTCGGGATAGCCGGTGCGCTGCAGCGCGGCGACCGCCGCTCCGGGATAGTCGATGCGATCGCGCGGACGCTGACGCGCTAGCGCATCGAAGCGCGGGGGATTGGCGGTGTCAGTGGTGATGTCCGAAATCTCCGGTAGCTTCAGCGCCCTGCTGCCGAGATAGGCCGGATAGGCGAGCAGAGTGAGCCCGAGAAACAGCGCCACTAAGGCGCGTCCGAGGCCGGAATACCCTTGCCGCCAGATCACGACGAAGGCCGCAAAGGCCAGCAATATGGCAAGGCCGGCAAAAACCAATGCGGCTGCGAAAGTGGTGAGGGCCGGCCCGATCTCCAGCAGCTGTGAACGCACGATGATCACCGACAGCGCGGCGACCGCGAGTGCGAAGAATGCCAGGCGCGCCGCCCAGACAGCGGTCTTCGACATCGGCACTTCGTGGAAGGGACGGCGCGCCATGATTCACGACCCCAAGCAAATCCGTTTGAGTGCAGACCATTCCCCTGCATCGAGAATGGCGGACGGCGCATGCGCCGCGGCGATCTTGTTGATTGCGGCGACGCGCGCTTTGGTTTCCGGATGATTCAGCAGGATTTTCATGCCAGGTTCGGTAGCGCCGCCGATCTTGTCGAGAATGATCGCGAGCGCCCGCGCGTCACCGCCCGCCTTGTTCATGAGCTCGGCACCGTAGGTATCGGCCGCCGCTTCCGCCTCGCGCGTATAGGTGGATTGCAGGACCGTCTTAGCCGCATAAACGACGGCGCCGCCGCCGACGAAATCGCCCAACAGCATGCCGAACAGGAATGAAAGACCGGCCCCTTGCAGCATAGCCTTGGTACCGTCGCGGTGCGCTACGTGGCCGATTTCGTGGGCGATCACTCCGGCGACTTCGTCGGCGCTCCCGGCCTTGTCGATTAGGCCGCGGAACACGTAGACCTGTCCGCCCGGCAGCGCGATGGCATTGGCCTCATTCCGCCGCACGACATCGGTGCGCAGCGCGAACGGCAGCGCGGCCGCGGTTTCGAGTCGGCGCACGATCTTGTTAAGGGCGGCTCGGCCCGATGCTTCCGCGGCAGTCTTGCCGCAGTCGAAGGCTGCGCCGGACTTACGGGGGTCCAGCATGCCGCGCACCTGCATGTCGACGGCGTCACCAAGCTTGCGCTCGACGGTGGCAGGCAGGAGTGGAGTTAGTCGTTCCGCAATCGCTGGCACCCCAAACCAGGCGACCAGCAGAAGCGATAGGGTGGCGCCGACGCTCCATGCGACGACGCTCAGGCGCTGGCGGCGTTGAACGGCACCGGTGCGATCGACCAGGGCGCTGCGGGCGTCGATCTCGGCGGCGAATGCCGGATCGGTGATCTCCAGACGTTCGAGCACAGCACTGTTGCGCCGGCCGAGGCGAAGGATGCCCTCCGGTGCGGAAAGCTCTTCGAGCTCCTCATAAGGCCACTCACTCAAGGAGTGGCCGTCATGGTTCGAAATCTGCAGGCTTGCAGGCTTGAGGACAGCTAACACGTCATGGCGCGCGCTGGTCACGCCGTCGAAATAGACGCCCCTGCCGGATGCCATGGGAGCATTCATCAATAACTACCCACATTGAGCGCGTCAGCGAGCCCTTCGCCGATTGCCGAGCTTGGCCGGCCGGTGGCTTGCACCTTCTCGACCGCCGCAAGTCCGGACAATTGCAGCGATTCCATGCCCAGCTGCCATAGAGAGAACAGTACGGTGGCGCGATAAATGGTTGAATATCCTAGCGCCATGATCACATAGCCTATCAGCACCGCGAGCGTTGCAGCGATTTCGGCGGCCGTGTCTACCTTTCCGATGCTAGTCAGCGCGCCAATGGCGCCAAGCATGATTGCCCCGCCGATGCCCATCACCATGCTGAACAGGATTGCGTAGCCGACGAAGCGGGCATAGGCGCCGTAGACGTTGCGCATGCGCAGATGTGAACGCACTTCGATGCTGCCGAAGCGTAGCCCCGATGACCACCAGCGCAGCACCACGGCCTGGAATGCCGGATAGAGCAGGGCGGCCATCGTGATGCTGACGCCGGTCAGCAACATGGCGAACACGATGGCGTCCCCTAGACCTGGATTGCCGCCTTCGATCTTGCTCATCACGTCGTCGCCGCCTTGCGCGAGTGCATCGACGAGCGCCTTCCAGTCCACGGTGCCGACGAAGGCGCTGACGGCGAGTGCAAGCGGTGCAAATACCAGCAGCCACATCGGCAGGCCACGCAGCAGCAATGAAAAGCCGGACGCATCGAAGGCGCCGGCAAGGTCGCCATAGTAGGTATTGCGCATCTTGTAGCGCTCGAGGCTTGCAACCTGGAACGGATAGGCGAGACCGAATGTCAGTGCGGAGACGAGCCACCGCAGCACCGCGCGGAATGCGAACCCCCACGCCGAGCCTTGCTGGTGAAACCGCAGGCCGCGATAGATCGTACGCGTAAGCCGGTAGCGCCGCGCGCGGTAGATCGCGTATTGGCCTAGCACAGCGAGCGCGACAAAGCCGGCCACGCCCGACAATTTTCCGATCGTCCCGAGATCGAGCGCGGCCAGGAAAATTCCGGCATAGACTGGGATCAGGATCGCGATTGCGATCAGGAAGCCGAGCAGAAGTTCGAGCGGCGTTCCGGTATATTCGAGCGCCTCGCCGGCGATCTCGGTATTTGACCAGAGGAATCGCCGCACATCAGTTGCGAGCCAGAAGCGGTAGATGCCGAGCGTGACCATCAGCAGCGCCGCGCCCCGAATGAGCAGCCGCCAATAAGATCGGCGCTGCCCGAGGAATCGTACGCCGCCGCCCGTCGCGATTCCGCCGGCATCAAGGCTGGTCATCTGCCAGCAGGGATAATGGTTGGCGGAAGGCCGTGCAATGTCGGCTGCGGTGCAGCCATTTTCATATAACGCGTCGAATATGTGTGTTTAGCAGCGCGCCCATGCGAACGGCCTCCTAATTTCGAAGTGCGCTTTTCCACGCCGATACGCCCGCTGATCGCGATTTGCGTCGTCGGCGGAGGATACCATACCAGCAGTATCGGCTTGGCGCTGTGACATGCGCGGCATGGCGGGCGGCAAATCGCCTCTTTTGTGATGGCTGTCACAGTCAGGATTAACCAGGCGCGCTTGACCCTACCGTACCGATTAACTCGATACCTATTATTCCAGATGTCTTGTCAACCGTAGCGATTTGGACTTTTGCGCGGCACGGCCCCCGTGTCTGCCGGAGTAATGCGCTGTATGTAAGGCATGGGGGCAGCAAATAGACGCCACGGCCGCCGCTCCAGTCATTGAGCTTGCCGTCGTCGAAACTCCAGGGGGCGCTGCCATACGCAAGCCCCGCTTGCTTGACCCGCTCGAAGATGGAGTCGAAC
>DATGDN010000289.1:0-18961 GCA_035310865.1 Pseudolabrys sp.
AATACAGTTTCAGGAATTCGTCGGTGACCTGCAGGCCGCCGTCCGAGCCACGGTCGAGCAAGTGATGTCCGCTGGAAATCCAGAAATCGTTCATTTGCGATCCCGGTCAACCATTGCGATCAGATCGACATCATCGGCCGGCTTTTCGTCCTCGCCGTCGACCTCGAGAAACGAGAAGGCTCGCGCCGGCTTCGGCCCGCTGCGCGGACGCAATGTCCGGAACATTTCTCGCACGGCGCCGTCTTCGAACGTGCGATGCACCGCGACCAGCGTGTCCTGCGGCTGACTGCAGAGCGACTCGGCAAAAGCGATCTCCTCCTCCGCCGCGGTAATGGCGTCATCGGTTGTGGGGGCGCCGAATTTTGCCACTAGCTGGTTTGCCAGCATGTCGATCGCCGCAAGCCTGTCGTCTTCTGTTGCTTCCACGATCTGTACGAGCGTCGACCATCCAAGTGTCGATATGCCGAGAAAACCGCTGCGGAATGCTGAACGGCTCTTGCCCTCGAGCGCTGCCGGATCGGCATTCCAGAAAGCGAACGCGCCGGACACCGCCCACTCGCCGGGCTCGGCCGCGTGCTCGAATACGAATGTGTCCGAAGTGTCGAGCCGTATGGTGCGAAGCAGCTTCACGTGCGCGGCCCCCTCGCCTGGGGATCAAACCAGGCCGCTTGATCCAGCCGCGGCAGAAATTTTTTGCGGGTGACATCGGCCTTGCCCATGCGGCGGATCAGCAAGTCGCCATTGTCGTCGATATCGTGACGTATGCCCTGCTCGCGGGGCAGCCGCTCAATATAACTTTTCGCGACCACGCCAAAGCCGCTTTCTTGCCAGGCATCAACCGCAACCATGAAATGCCGCGCGAAGCTTTCCACCACATGGCCGCACATCACGTCCGTGAAACCTTCCTCCTCCAATGCCGTGACCAGCGGATTCAATCCCGGCTCGGCGCCGGTCATGGACACTGTGCGGATCATTCCGGCAAAGACGAGCCACGGTGGCGTATCGATTTCACGCGTATCTTTCGGCCAGGCAAGTCGGCCGCCGCCGACAAGACCTCCATTGACGAGGATCGAATCCGGCCAGTCGATAACGATAGAGGTTTCCGGCTGTGCGCGAGCTGCCAGTGCATCGGCGAGCGCCGCCATGCCGGCATAGAAAACGCGCCGCGCCTTCAGCAATGGTTCGTCCGGCTCGAGCACCACGGCGAATTCGGCGAGGTCGAAGCGTCCTACGTAGACCAGCGTGCCGGCACCCATTTGAGGGGCAACCGCTATCGCATGGGCAAAGGCGTCTCCCACCTCACGCAGGCGAACCGCGGTGAATGGCGGTGGTAACGCCAGCTCCGGCGCGAGGCGCGTTTGTGGCCGGGCCGTCTCAAGCGGCATTGGTTCTCGCTCTACCATTCATATTTGAATACATATAATTATAGCGTTGGAAGGTCCCGAGGCCAGACCCGCGGCCTCTGGGGTAACCGAGAAGGCAGGGCAGAACGTGCCTTTGGCCTTGGATTGGCGGGGACAAGCGAAAAGGTTAACGAGCCCGATGGCCGAACGGCCGCGCAATATACTGATCTGCTCCTGCGAAGGCACCATACCGCTCGACGGCGAAATGGTGCGCCGCGTCTGCCACGATTCTGTCGTGGTCGAGGGCCGCCAATTTTGCCGCGCGGAACTTGAACGATTTCGCAAGGCGGCAGCTGGCGGCGAGCCGATTTCGGTCGCCTGCACTCAGGAAGCGCCGCTGTTCAGTGAAATCGCCGGCGAGATCGGCGCCGAGGCCCCCACATTCGTCAATATTCGTGAAATGGCCGGTTGGGCGAAAGACGCGTCCAATGCAGGACCCAAAATGGCGGCCTTGATCGCGGCAAGTACAGCGACCGCACCGGAAGCGCCTTTCGTGGCGCTGACAAGCGCGGGCGTAACACTTCTTTACGGCAAGGATGAGCGAGTCATCGAGGCGGCCGAACTACTCAAGGAACAACTCGACGTCACCGTCCTGATCAAGGCAGGCGCCGAGCTCGCGCCGCGGCGCGTAACCGAATTTCCGGTTGTGAAGGGCGTCATCCGTACCGCCAAAGGTTACCTTGGGGCGTTCGAGGTCACGGTCGATGATTACGCGATGCCCGCGCCTTCCTCGCGCGCCGCCTTTGAGTTTGGCTCCGCGCGCAACGGCGCCGTGTCGCGGTGCGACATCCTTATCGATCTTTCGGGCGGCCCCTCATTATTTCCCGGCGCTGACCTGCGCGATGGCTACTTGCGGGCGGACCCCGGCGATCCGGCCGCTGTTTTACGGGCCGTGCTGAAAGCCCGCGATCTTACCGGCACGTTCGACAAGCCGCGCTACATAAATTTCACCGAAGACCTGTGCGCGCATTCGCGGTCCAAGATTGTCGGCTGCCGGCGTTGCCTCGATCTCTGCCCGGCCGGTGCCATCGCGCCAGCCGGCGATCACGTCGCTATTGATGCGCATATCTGCGCCGGATGCGGCCAATGCGCCGCTGCGTGCCCGACGGGTGCGGCGGCTTATGCGCTGCCGCCATCCGACGCGCTTCTGGGCAAATTGCGAATACTGCTCGCGACCTATCGCGAGGCGGGCGGCACGAAGCCCATTGTAATGTTCCACGATGCCGAGCACGGCGGCACATTGATCGACGCGCTCGCGCGACATGGGGATGGACTGCCGGCGAATGTGTTGCCGGTCGAGGTCAACGAAGTCACGCAAGTAGGTCTCGAAGCTGTTGCAGCGGCGATTGCATATGGTGCCGCCGCAGTGCGTCTCCTGATTCGCGCCAAACCGCGCCACGATGTCGCCGGCCTGTGCAAGACCATCGCGCTGGCAGAACCGATCCTGGACGGCCTCGGCTTCAAGGGAGTGCGCGCCGCGACAATCGAAACCGACGACCCCGACGCACTCGGTGGCGCGCTGCGCGAAATACCTTCGCTCCCTGCAACAACGAAACCGGCATCATTTTCGGCCACCGGCCGCAAGCGCGAGGTGATGCGGCTCGCGTTGCGCGAACTGCACGCGGCCGCGCCTGCTCCGGCCGACATCGTGCCGCTGCCGGCAGGCGCCCCGTTCGGCACTGTCGAGGTCAATATCGAGGGCTGCACGTTGTGTCTCTCGTGCGTCTCGGCATGCCCCACTGGCGCGCTGTCAGACGATCCTGAGCGGCCGACGTTGCGTTTCGCCGAGGACGCTTGCGTGCAATGCGGGCTGTGCAAGGCAACGTGTCCGGAAAAAGTGATCAGCCTGAAACCGCAGATCGATTTCCGCGCCGCCACGGCCATGAACCGCGTGATCAAGCAGGAGGAGCCTGCCGAATGCATCCGCTGCGGCAAGCCGTTCGGTGTAAAAAGCTCCGTCGAACGTGTCGTTGCCAAGCTCGAAGGCAAGCACTGGATGTTTAAAGACTCGAAGAAACGGCTCGACGTCATCCGTATGTGCGACAATTGCCGTGTGGAGGCAATGGCGGAAGAACAGTTCGATCCGTTTGGCGCGCCACGGCGAGCACCGGTGCGCACTACGGACGACTACTTCCGCGAGCGCGAGGAAAAAGGCGAGAGCTAGCTACTTTTTCGCCGTGGCTTTTGCCAGGAAGTCCACCAAGGCCTTGCGGTCTTCAGCAGACCCGATCGTCTGCTCCGGCATCTTGGTGCCGGGCGTATAGTTTGCGGGCCCGACCTCGAACAGCCTGGAAACAGTCTCCGGCGTCCATACGATGTTGAGCTTTTTCAACGCCGGCGAGAAATTGTAGCCCGGCAGCGTGGCGATACGTCGCCCGAATACTCCTGAAAGCGTGGGACCGGCTTTGTTGCCTTCATCAGGAGACAATGTGTGGCAGGCAACGCAGGCGCGGAATATCTCGGCGCCATGATCGCCGGCATAGGCCGCAAGCGGATCGTCCTGTGTGCCGACGACAACCGCACCAACCGGCTCGCCGTTCGATGCGTCCCACCGGCGGATCATTCGGTCGGCGCCGCCTGTCAACAGTGTACGGCTGTCGGGGAAAAATGCCACCGACCACACCGGCAAACCCGGCCCAACAAGAGTCTGCGTGAGCTTGCGCGCCTTGCGGTCGATGACTGCAACAGAGCCGCGAATGCCCGCTGCGGCAACGAGCTTGCCGTCGGGCGAGATCGCGATCGAAATGATGGGATTGGACGACGCCTCGACTTCGCCGAGGGCTTCGCCATTCGGTGACAGAAAGTAAACCTTTCCGTTCGCGCCAGCCGTGGCGATCTCGCCGTCGGGGGCCACAGCAACAGTATTCAGCGGCGTCGGCAGAGTGCGAACGGCCGCATCACCACCTCCAAGTGGCCAGATGCGCAACGTAGCGTCATAGCCGGCGCTCAGCACATTTTTTCCGTCCGGAGCGAACGCAACGCCATTAACGTTCTGTCCATGGCCCTCGAGCACGCGCACCGTCCCGCCGTTCGAAGGCCACAGGCGAACGCTACGATCCCAGGATGCCGATGCGATCAAGCTTCCGTCCGGCGAAACCGCGAGACTGGAGATGGGACCAGAATGCCCATCGAAAACCTTGTCGGGCTGCTGCTGCCCGGCAGCCCAGACAGCGATATGCGCATCCGCCCCGCCCGTAACAACGCGTCCATCCTTGAGATAGGCGACGGCGTTTACCGCTCCATCATGAAAGCGCAAAACCTGCTCGGCCGCGTTGCGTGTAAGCGACCAACGGATTGCCGACGTGTCGAAACTGCCCGACAACGCATGCGTCCCGTCTGGAGAAATTGCCAGCGCCTTCACCGGCCCGCCATGACCGCGCAATTGCGCATGCACCGAGCCAGTGACGAAGACCAGCAGCAGCAAACTGATGCCTGAGAATTTCATCACGTGCAGCATCGTAACACCCGATATGCCGCCGGCACGGCAGAATTTAGTCGGAAGGTTCCATTCCAAGCGCGCGAATACGCGCACGCACATGCTCCTCGCGTAACGACGTGAGGAAAGCTTGCAAGGCCGGGCGTTCGCGCCGGTTTTCAATGATGAGAAAATCATAGTGCTCAGGTGACACCGGCAGGAAGCCAAGACCGTAGAGCCTTGCGACCGGTTCAATGGCGAGACCCCAGTCGGCGCGGCCCTGGGCAATCGCCGCCGCTACGGCGTTGTGCGATTTCGGCTGGTTGGCGTAGCCGGCAGGACGCGTTCCGTCGAGCAGCCGGTCCATCAGCACGCGCGTGCCCGCACCGGAATTGCGGTTGACCATCAGCGCGGATGCATCGGAGAGGACGATCTTCAGCGCCTCTTGCGCGCTGCGGCCCTCAAAGCGCTTATCGCCCGGCCGGAAAACGATTCCCTGCATCCGCCGCCAGCCGGGAATGAGCGAGAGCCCCGGTTCCACCAGATGCTTATTATATTGTCCAGTCGCGGGATCGATCAGGTGCACGGGGGCGACGTCGCATTCGCCACGGCTTATTGCTGCTACTCCGCCAAGGCTGCCGACCGCCAAAGTACGCGCTGCAAAACCACGGTCCGCAAGCTCGCTGACGACGACGTCAAGCGCGATGTCGTGACTGCCCATGATCACCAAGTCGAGCGCGTGGGTGGCGCTGCCGAGCAGTGTCACATCCACCTCGCTGCCGGCATCGAGCGTCGCGGAGAGCGCATCGATTTCGACAAAGCCATCGGCTTGCGAGAAGCTGGTCACCGCGCCCGAGCTCTTCCCGGTCGGAAACGCGAACGTCGCCTCCTCGCCTTCAATGAGTGACACAAGCATGAATTCCTTGCGCCCGAGCTCCGAGACGACACGCACCGGAACGCGCGCTGTGACTTTTTTATCGGCTTCCGGCAGCAACCCCGCCCTCGCGCGGATCACGGGAGCAACAAAAGCGTGGAATGTGAAAATGGCCGAGGTTGGAAAGCCGGGCAGCACAACGATCGGCTTGTCGCCGATGACGCCAAGGCATAACGGCTTGCCTGGCTTAAGCGCGACGCCGTGCACGAGAATTCCCGGCTTGCCAAGCCGCGAGACGACGCGATGCGACAGATCCCCTGCACCTTTCGAAGTTCCGCCCGAGAGCACCACCATATCGCTCGCGGCGAGCGCTTCACGCACAGCCTTTTCCAGCGCCGTGGCGTCGTCGGGATAAGCGCCACACATGAGCGCCTCGCCGCCCGCTTCGGCGACCGCCGCAGTGATGATCGCGCCATTGCTGTCGTAGACGCCGGCCGGCCTGAGCGGTTTGCCCGGCTCGACGAGTTCATCGCCGGTCGAAAGCACCGCGACCCTGGGCCGTCGGACCACCTCGATGCGATCGAGGCCACACGCTGCCAGCATGCCTATTTCGCGCGCACTAACGCGCGTGCCGCGCCTGAGCAGGGTCTCGCCGCGCGCGATATCCGATCCTGCATAGGAGACGAATTGTCCCGGCAATGCGGCGCGGTGCAGTTCGACGCGCGGCATGCCTTCTTCAATCAGTTCCGTTTGTTCGATCATGACCACCGCGTCGGCGCCGCGTGGGATGACCCCTCCGGTGGCAATGGCCGTGCATGTTCCTGCCGTCACCGTCGCTGCCGGCATGTGACCGCAGGCGATGACTTCGACATTGAGCGTCAGCACCTTGGGATTGCCGTCAGCAGCTCCCACGGTATCGGCGGCGCGCACGGCAAAGCCGTCGACATTCGAGCGATCGAATGGCGGGGCGTCGACCGCTGCAATCACATCTCGCGCAAGAACGCGGTCGCGTGCATCGGCAAGCGTCACGGTCTCGGCGGGAAGCGGCCTGAGATCGAGATGCCGCTCGAAGCGGGCACGCGCCTCCTCCGCCGATACAACTTCAAGGAATTGCTTTTGGCGGGCGGCAGCACGCACGCGCGCAATCAGATCACCGTCCCCACTCGGCCGCGGCTTTCGCGTCTCGCTCATTTTGAATGACTCATGGCCACGGTCTTACTTGAACCGACGAACCGGCAGAATACCCTTCGCTGTCGGCAGGCACCAATATCCAGCCATCGGAACGCGCCAGCGCCGACAGCGGGAGATATTTGCTTGCGAGCGGCTCCACCTGACCGGCATTGCGGCGGACCGGAACGAGTTCGGCCAGTCCGACGGTCGAAGCGACTTTGCGAGCAAGCGGCAATGTCTCCGCGGCCTCACTGTCGGTGCTCTTCGCCGCGGCCAGCCGATCAAGCATTCGCCGCCCCACCACAAGCCAGACCGCAAGCGCCGCGTCGAGCCGCCCGGGCAGCAGCAGCACCGGCGTTGCGCCGACGAATCCGACCGCCGCGGTTTCACCCGGCGTGAGTGCTATACCATGCACGACGAGCCGGCCTTCGCGCGCGAGCACCTGCACCGTGTTGTCGTTCCGCCCGCTGCCGGTGCCGCCGATTGCGACGATCGCATCCGCGCTTTCAGCCGCCATCGCCACGCCGAGACCACGGCCGCTGTCGTCAAACCGCGCCGCACCGCCGCGGCGCTCGATATCCGCGGAAACCAGACGGGCTGCGGCGGTGACGATGCCGCTGCCGCGCAGCGGCAATACACGAAGGCGCGGTTCTCGCACCGTGACGCGTGCGATGCCGGCGCCCGCAAAAGCGGCAAGATCCGTGGCACTCAATCGCTCGCCGGCCCGCCGCAGCGGAATTGCCGGATCGCTGTCACCGCCTGCCGCCAGCACTCCCTCACCTGGATTAATCGGCGTCAGAACCTCGGCGAGTCCGCCGGCAACCTTCACGGCGCCGATCGGCGCAATGCTGTCGGTGCCGGCGGGCATTGCCTGCCCTGCTTCGACGCGCGACGGCAGGCGCGCAACTGAAGCCGGCGCGTAGCCGCTCGCACCGAGCGTTTCGTCGGAGCTCAGCGCCCAGCCATCCTGCAAAGCGATCGCCGAGGCGGGACGGGCCGGCGCCATGGCGTCGGAAGCGAGCGCGCGCCCGGCGGCTGCGGACACATCGATCGTGCGCGGCGTGACCGGCTTCACCTCTGCGTCGATCATGACCAGCACATCGGCAAGCGGCGTCAGCCGTGAAATCGTCTGTATTGCTTCTGACGCCGCCATTCGCCGTGCTTGACCTTGTTGCAATCGGAGACTTCAGTTTAGCTCAACGACGCGGCGGATGCAGCGCGGCTTTCTATTGATGAAATCGGGAGAAGTACGCGTGTTTACGGCAACAAAAGGCAAGGCTCTCCTCACAACCACCACCGGGGCGCTGCCCCGCCCAAGCTGGTACACCGAGAACCTGCGCGGCATTCCGTTGTCGCAGGGATTTTCCCGCCTCGCCTATCGCGAGCAGCATTTCGACTGCCTCGCGTGCCACGTAGCTGCCCAACATCGCGCCGGCATCGACATCTTTGTCGATGGCGACACGCGTCTTGACGATGACGTCGCCGGGCGCGCGTGGGTGAGTTACGTCACCGAGCGCATCGCGGGCATCGGGACGCCGCGCGTGGAAGTGCCGCCCGCCGGATTTATGGCCGACAAGGGCCCGGGCGATCTGATGTGGGAAGTAATCGAAACGCGCATGACGCCGCCGGTGACCGGCAAGATTGGCGACACCGCCTTGCAACTTGATCGCGCCTATAAAGCGATCGCACCGATGACGGAAAGGCCAGTGAAGGTCGGCTCGATATCGGCGCAAATCCTGGCGCTGATGCTGACAAATGAGCATTACAAAAACCGTCTCGATTTGCTGATGGACCTCTCAATCGCACTTAATAAAGAGTACCACGCGCTCGCGGATGCCGGCGCACCGCTCGTGCAAATCGAAGAGCCGGCGATCCATCAGGTAATTGCCGACCCCAAACAGGCAATCAAACCGGAGCAATGGGTCGAAGCCTTCAACATCGAGGTCAAAGGCCTGCGCAAAAAATGTGAAGTGTGGTGCCACACATGCTGGGGCAGCCCGGCCGCCCAGCGCGTGGCGAGCAAAGACCAGTCCTACAAGGCTGCACTGCCCTATCTAGATCAGCTTGACGTCGACGTGCTGACCATCGAAGGCGCCTTCAACCGCGGCATGGATTTCGAGCACGTCGGCAAGATGATCTCGAAGGACAAGAAAATTGCCGTTGGCGTGATCAGTCACCGTACCCTGCAGGTGGAACGGCCGGAGGAAGTTGCCGACCTTATCCGCCAGGCACTCAAACATATCGAGCCTGAGCGATTGATCCTCACCAGCGACTGCGGCTTCGGCCGGCAGTCGATGAGCCGCATGCATGCATTTTACAAGATGGTGGCGCTCACGCGCGGCACGAATATCGTGCGCAAGGAATTGGGATTCGAAGAAGCCTACATTCCCGCAGCGGACAAACAGTTGTCGATGGTTCCCCTCAGCGCATGACTGAAACGGTGATGAACCTGCGCGGATTGAAGTGCCCGTTGCCGGCGCTGCGGGTCCGCAAGAAATTGTCCGGACTCAAAAGCGGCGACCTGATCATTGCGGAGTGTACCGACCCCCTAACCACTATCGACATCCCGAATCTCCTCCAGCAGACCGGCGACACGTTGGAAGAAAAATCGGAAGCCGGCGGCGTGCTGACGTTCCGCATCCGGAAGGCCTGATGCGGCCGATCAATCGAGATTGAAACCCTTGCTCCGCACGAAGGCGCCGAAATCGGCGCGCAGCGGCACAGCGTATTGCCGCGCTTTGTCTTCCGACCAGCCGTAGAATTCGATTCGGCCGAAACGCTCAGGCTCGCGTTGATTTCGATAGGGACGCGTAGCCGCGCGGCGGCGGTCATAAATATCAATCTTAGTGACCAGGTCGCCCTCCGTAAAACGCTCTTGATGCAACGTCGTATCGAGTGACAGCCGGGGCGTGATGCCACCTTGTTCCGCCGGCCAGCCCAAGCACATGCCGGCGACAGGTATGATCTTTGCCGGGAGTTCAAGCAGTTCACTTATTACTTTGGCGTGATCACGGATGACGCTGATCGGGCAGCAGCCAAGGCCGACGGCTTCGGCCGCGCGCATAAACGTCGCCATGACAAGGGCGGCGTCGACCGTCGCATTGAAGAAAAGATCGAGGTGATCGTTGGGAAAAGGCTTGCCGCGCATTCGCGAAACTTCCGGCAGCCGGCGGCCGTTGGCAAGAAAGACCAGGAACACAGGAGCGTCGCGCAGCCATGGCATTTCAGGAAGCAGGTCGGCGATGGCATAACGCTTCGCATTTTCCCGAATAATGAGAATATCGGCTTGTTGCAGATCGCTCTTTGAGGGCGCAGATAGTGCGCATGCACACAGGAGACGCAGCAATTCGGGTGCGACGTTACGCGCAAGATACCGGCGATGGACGCGGTGCATGGCGATCCGGGCAAGCTCATCCAGGCCCGGTAAATCGGCGTCTATTTGCAATCGCTCGCCGAAACGCTCCATCAACGCCGCCTGAATGAAAGACGCGGGGTTCGGCATCGAACAACTCCTTGACCGAATGACTGCTTGCCGCGCTATCGTAGCGCAGGGGATGATGAGCGAAACAGAACAAACGATAAGCCGCATGGGAGGACATCAATGAGCAAGTTTCGCCGGGGCCGTTGGCTTTGGCTGCTGCCCGTCGCAGCAGCCTCTATGTTCGTCGCCAACGCCAATGCAGAGACGCGCACTGTCCGCATCGCCACACAATACGGGATTTCCTATCTGCCGCTCACCATCATGGCGGAGAAGAAACTGCTCGAAGCCGAAGGCAAGAAGCTCGGCCTCGATCTTGCAACAGATTGGGTCCGCTTCACCGGCGGTCCGCCGATGAATGAAGCGCTGATTTCCGGGAATCTTGATTTCGCATCCGGCGGCATCGGGCCATTCACGACGATCTGGGCGCGCACCAGAAACAATCTGAAGGTCAAAGGCGTCACCGCGCTCAATTCGATGCCGCTCTTTCTCAACACGATCAATCCCAACGTCAAGACGATAAAGGATTTTACCGAGAAGGACCGCATCGCGCTGCCGGCGGTACGCGTGTCGATGCAGGCTGTGATCCTGCAAATGGCCGCTGAAAAGGTGTTCGGCAAGGGCCAGGAACACAAGCTCGACGCCTGGACTGTCTCGCTAAGTCATCCGGACGGGCTCGCACAAATGATGAGCGGCAAATCCGAGATTACCGCGCATTTTACTTCAGCGCCCTTCATGTATCAGGAGCTGGCCGACAGCCGCGTGCACCGTGTGCTCAACAGTTATGACGTTTTCGGTGGTCCGCACACGTTTAACGTGGTGTGGGCCACGGCCAAGCTCTACGAAGGCGAGCCCAAGATCGTGCAGGCTTTTCTCGCCGCGCTCCGTACCGCGATGAAGGACATCGACGCCGACCCCGCCGCAGCCGCGGCGCTCTGGGTGAAAGCGGATAAATCCAAGCTCACGCCGGCTGAAGCCGAAAAAATCATTCGCGACAAGGACAACACTTGGACGATGACGCCACAGAAAGTGATGATCGTCGCCGACTACATGGGACGTGTCGGAATGGTGCCGGTGACGCCGGCCAGCTGGAAAGACATGTTCATCAACGACATTCACGATCTGCCCGGCAGTTGACAGCGGATTAATCGATGACTGCTCTGCTCGAGGTGAATGGTGTAACGCTCCAATACAAGACGCCGCGCCATCTGGTGACGGCGACCTATCGCGTGGATTTCTCCGTTCACCAGAGTGATCGCTATGTAATCCTCGGCCCTTCGGGCTGCGGGAAATCCACGCTGCTCAAGGCAGTGGGCGGATTCATGCCGCCGACGGAAGGCTCAATTCGCATTCGCGAGCGCGAAGTCGCATCGCCCGGTCCGGACCGCATGATGGTGTTCCAGGAATTCGAACAATTGATGCCGTGGAAGACCGTCTATCAGAACGTGATCTTTCCGATGAAAGTAACGCGGAAATTCGCAGCAGCAGAAGCGGCCAAGCGTGCCGATGCAGTAATCGAGAAAGTCGGGCTTACCAAATTTCGTGACATCTATCCGCACATGCTCTCCGGAGGCATGAAAATGCGCGTGGCGATTGCTCGCGCGATGGCGCTTGAGCCGGACATCCTGTTGATGGACGAACCGTTCGCCGCGCTCGATGCCCTCACCCGTCGCACGATGCAGCAGGAATTGCTGTCGCTTTGGGACCAGCTGCGTTTCACGGTGCTGTTCGTGACTCATTCGATCGAAGAAGCAATCATCATCGGCTCGCGCATATTGGTGCTGTCGCCGCATCCTGGCCGCGTGCGTGCGGAACTGGATGCCGACGGGCTTGACCACAACAGCATCGGCAAGGCCGAATTCGGCGTGCTTTCAAATCGAATTCATACTTTGCTCTTCGGTGACGCGCACAATTACCACCACCACGAAGGCGCCCGAGCGTGAATGCGCATCCCCAACAAAAGCCGGCGCCGGCGCAGCGACCTGAATTCGAGTCCGAACTTGCCGACGCAACAGTTATCGGCGACGTGGAGCGCCCGCTGACGGTCGCTGAACGCATCGTCAACAACGAAGCGGTGCAGCGGCTGACGATCCTTGTGGCGCTGATCGTCGTTTGGGAAATCTATGCGCGCTGGCTCAACAACTCCCTTCTATTTCCCACCTTCACCGAAACCGTAGCGACATTTTCGAGGGACATTGCGAATGGAGTGCTGATCGACCGGACCTTCACGTCGTTGCGTACGCTCGCGGTCGGTTACGCCTTCGGATTGGCATTCGCCGCCGTATTCACGACGCTTGCCGTCGCCAGCGGTATTGGCACGCGGATCCTTTCCACTTTGACCGCCATGTTCAATCCGCTGCCGGCGATCGCACTTTTGCCGCTGGCACTGATCTGGTTCGGGCTTGGCACGCCATCATTGGTCTTCGTCATTATTCATTCCGTACTTTGGGCGGTGGCGCTCAATACCCTCATCGGCTTCCGCAGCGTGCCGGAAACGCTGCGCATGAGCGGCCGCAACGTTGGGCTCACGGGCGCGCGCTATGTCGGGCTTATTTTGATCCCCGCCGCCTTTCCTTCGATTTTGGCGGGCCTCAAGATCGGCTGGGCCTTTGCCTGGCGAACGCTGGTCGCGGCGGAGCTTGTTTTTGGCGTGTCGGCGCGCTCCGGCGGAATCGGCTGGTACATATTCGAGGCCCGCAATGATCTTGATACCGCAACTGTGTTTTCCGGCCTGCTCACGGTCATTCTCATCGGACTTGCGGTCGAATCCGTAGTCTTCCGCGCGCTTGAGGCGCGCACGGTCAATCTCTGGGGCATGCAACGGTGACGGCGACGCTGAACGTCGAGGTCTGGCGCGGAACGGAGCGGGGACAATTCCAATCGTTTGCGATCCCGCGTCGCGAGCACCAGACGGTGCTCGACGTCGTGAGCGAGATCCAGCGCCAGCATGACGCCACGTTGTCCTACCGCTTTGCCTGCCGGGTCGGCATGTGCGGATCATGTGCGATGGTCGTGAACGGCCGGCCACGCTGGACCTGCCGCACACGCGTTAACGAAGTCATCGGCGGCAGCGAGAGTTTACGCATCGAGCCGTTGCGCAATTTCAAGATCGTCAGGGATCTGGCGGTCGAGATGACGCAGTTTTTCGACAAGTGGAAGCAAGCGCGTGGATTCTTCGAGCCAGGCCCAAACCCCGAAAACGATTTCGCGGTCGTCCCGCCGCAGACGGGCGAGCGTCAGGCGGCCGACGAGGGAATCGAGTGCATCGGCTGCGGCGTCTGTTATTCGGCTTGTGATGTGGTGGCATGGGACAATGATTATCTCGGACCGGCGGCCCTCAACCGCGCCTGGACACTGGTGAATGACGTCCGCGATCGCGGTCAGGCAGCACGACTCGATGCAATTTCCGGCAATGATGGTTGCCAAGCTTGCCATACCCACATGAGCTGCACGAAGTTCTGCCCCAAGGCGATCGCACCGACTTTTTCGATCGCCGGCTTGAAGCGCGCGGTCGTGCGCCGCGCCTTGCGAGGCGGCCCGTGAATCCGATCCTCTTTGCTGCACAGCGGATAACCGCTTTCGCGTTGGCGTTCGCGGTTGTCGTCCACCTCGGTACGGTCCTGTATGCCGTGCGCGGCGGGCTCACCGCTGCAGATGTTCTCGCACGAACGCATGGCAATGTTGGATTCGCTCTGTTCTACGGGCTGTTCGTTATTGCAGTCGCAATCCATGCGCCGATCGGCCTACGCAATATCCTGCGCGAATGGAGTGGATTGCACGGCCGCACGCCTGATCTCGCACTTGCCCTTTTTGCGCTGACGTTGCTCGTCCTCGGCTTTCGTGCAGTTTTTGCGGTGTACACCTCGTGATACGCGCGGCACACAGGCAACGCGGCTTCGTAGCGGCAATGCTGCACCGCCTCTCGGGAATTGCCCTGGCGATTTTTCTGCCTCTGCACTTCCTGGCGTTGGCAACCGCGCTAAACGGGGCAAATGCTCTTGATTCGTTTCTTGCGCTTACGCGGCAGCCGCTCGTCAAGTTTGCCGAAGCCGGCATTGTGGTAGCGCTGGCCATTCACTTCACGCTGGGCCTGCGTGTGCTGGCAATTGAGTTTCTCGGTTTCCGCGAGAAGACCCTCACCGCGCTATCGATTTGCACTACAGCAGTTTTCGCGGTCGGCTTCGTCTTTCTACTCAATCTAGGCTGGTCGGGATGATGGCAGGCTTCTTGCCGCTCGACACCATTCTCATCCTCTGGCTCGGTGCGCTGCTCGGCGGTATTGCCGCCGGCGGCAGCGGCTTCGCCTTCGGGCTTGCCGCGTCCTCGATCTGGCTGCACCGGATCGATCCGTTGCATTCGGCGATTCTGATCACAGGCTGCGGCCTGTTGCTGCATCTAACGACGATATGGCCGCAGCGCCGACACATTGAGCCCGGCAAGCTTTGGCCCTTCGTCGCTGGCGGCCTCGCGGGAATTCCAATTGGAGTCTATCTACTCGCGCGCACCGATGCCGAGGTGCTGAAAATCGTGCTCGGCTCCTTTTTGCTTGCTTTTGGGACCTATGCGCTTATCGCCCCACGTCTCTATACCGTTTCTGCCGGCGGACGGGTAGCCGATGCAGGTGTGGGCTTTGTTGGCGGCATTCTGGGCGGAATTGGCGGCTATTCCGGAGTGATACCGACAATCTGGACCCAATTGCGCGGCTGGCCGAAGGAAATTGCCCGTGCCGTCTATCAGCCTTATGTCATTATCATCCAAGGTATTACGCTTGCCGGTATCGTCTGGGTGACTTTCGATACTGCCGGTTTGATAATGCTGATTGTCGTGTTGCCGCCGCTGCTGGTGGGAACCTGGATCGGCTGGCAGCTTTACGGCAAGCTCAACGACCTGCGTTTCCGCCAAGCGCTTGCGCTTCTGTTGATTGCGTCGGGTGCGACCTTGGTCTTTTAGGACGACTGACATGCAGCTCGATCTCCGTGAAATCGAGGAGCTCAGCAAGATGCTCTATATCCGCGCGCTCAAGCTCTTGCCGCGCGATATCAAGCAGGGTTTCGAGCGCCTGATGCGCGAGGAAACCAACACCACCGGAAAAACAATTCTCGGCACAATGGTTGAAAACATCGCGGTGGCCGAGCGGACGCGCAACTTGTTGTGCCAGGACACCGGCATACCGATCTACAACGTCACGATTGGGCGGCATGTCGAATTTGACGGCGCCGGCATGAAAGAGGCGATCAGGCGCGGCTGCGAGCGCGCAACCAAGGAACACCCGCTGCGCTCTTCGGTCGTGCATCCGATCACGCGCAAGAACGAACAGACATCGTGCGGTCTCGGCATTCCGATTATCAACGTCGATTTCGACGAGCGCGATGAGACCGTCGAAATCGAGATGATCCCGAAAGGTTCCGGCTCCGAGAATGGCTCGTTCCTGCAGATGCTGGTGCCGGCGGACGGTGTCGCGGCGGTCAAGCGTTTTGTGATCGACAAGGTGATTGAATGCGGCGGGCGCGTGTGCCCGCCTACAATCGTCGGCGTCGGCATCGGCGGCACGTCGGATCTTTGCATGCATCTCGCCAAGATTGCCGCCACCCGTCCCCTCGGCACAACCTGTGCCGACGAAGAAGGTGCCAAGATCGAGGCGCAGCTGAGTGAGGCCGTCAATCAGCTTGGCATCGGCCCGCAAGGGCTGGGTGGGCGCTCAACCTCGTTCCGCGTGCATGTGGAAATTGCTGCGACACACATCACGATGAACCCGGTCGCCGTGAACATCCAGTGTCACTCTGCTCGCCGCGCAACCGCCGTGATCACGCCCGGCGGTATCACATTTGAGTAAGGCGGCCATGGCGCATCACGTCCTCGAATTGCCGGTAACCGAGGCGCAAGTCCGTGCGCTCAAGGTTGGCGACACCGTCACCCTGGAAAAGACGCTTTACGGAATCCGCGATGCCACGCTGATTGCCATGTTCGATCGCGGCCGTACCACGAGATTGGACCTGAAAGGTCATGCGGTCGTGCACACGGCGCCCAATGTTCGGAAAGTCGATCCACGCCCCGGCAATACGTGCGGATACGAGCCACTATGCATCGGTACGACGACCTCGATGCGCATGGAGCGATTTACGCGGCCGCTGATGGAGCGCGATGGTGTGCGGCTCATCATCGGCAAGGGCGGCATGGGCCAAAATACGCTTGATGCCTTTCGTGACCTCGGTGGAGCGTACTTAGCCGTCGTCGGTGGCGCTGCGGCGCTTGAGACCACCTGGATTGAGGCTATTGATGACGTCGACCTCGACGACCTGCATCCCGAGAGCCTCTGGAAGTTCCGCATCAAGGGCTTTGGCCCGCTGCTGGTGACGATGGACTCGCACGGCGGCTCGCTGCATGCGCAGATCAACGCCGAAGCCGCCGCACGCCGCGCTGCAGTGCTCGCCAGTATCGGCAGCGCGTGATCGTGCGGACGCTGACGACGGACATTCTGATTCTCGGCGCCGGTGGCGCGGGGCTTTTCGCCGCGCTGCATGCCAAGAAAGCCAATCCCGATCTTGACGTTGTGATTGCCGTAAAGGGTTTGCTCGGCAAGTGCGGCTGCACCCGCATGGTGCAGGGCGGTTACAACGTCGCGCTTTCACCGCAGGATTCGGTCGAACGGCACTTCATGGACACGATCGAAGGCGGCGGCTGGCTCAACGACCAAGACCTTGCCTGGCTGCTGGTCGAAACGGCGCCTAAACGCATCCGCGAACTGGAGACCGAGCTCGGTTGCTTCTTCGATCGCAATCCCGATGGAACGGTCCATCAGAAAGCTTTCGCCGGGCAGACTTTCGATCGAACCGTGCACAAAGGCGATCTTACCGGCATCGAGATCATCAACCGGCTCGCTGAGCAAGTGTGGCGGCGCGATGTCCGCCGTCTTGAGGACCATCGTGCACTCGACTTCATACCGAGTGTTGACGGTTCGGAGCTGGCCGGCGTGCTGATGCTCGACATGCGCACCGGCGAGCCGCTGCTGGTGCGAGCCGGCGCGACGCTGCTGGCCACCGGCGGCGGGCCCACGATGTACCGGTACCATACGCCCTCGGGCGACAAATCATGCGACGGCCTGGCGATGGCACTGCGGGCAGGACTGCCACTGCGCGACATCGAGATGGTGCAATTCCATCCGACCGGCCTTCTTGCCGGCGAAGGCACGCGCATGAGCGGAACGGTCCTGGAGGAAGGATTGCGGGGATCGGGCGGATATCTCACCGATGCAAAAGGCGAGCGGTTCATGTTCGACTATGATCCACGGGGCGAACGCGCGACGCGCGATATCGTTAGCCGGTCGATTATGGACCGTATCCGCAAGGGCCAGGCCAGCCCGCATGGCGGAGTGTATATCGAGATGGGTCACCTTGGGCCCGAACGCGTGCGGCGCGAATTCAAAGGCATGGTCGAGCGGTGCGAAGACTGCGGCTTCGATCTCGCCGCCGGGCGCGTCGAGGTGATCCCGACCGCACATTATATGATGGGAGGCGTAGTGTTCTCGTCCGACTGCACCACCGAGTTTGCCCGCCTTTATGCAGCCGGCGAAGATACAGGCGGCGTGCACGGCGCCAATCGCCTCGGCGGCAACGGCGTCGCAAACTCGACCGTGTACGGTGGAATCGCAGGCGACATCATGGGCGCGCGCACAAGACACAAGGGTGCCCTGCCCGATCCGGACAGCAGCGCAGTCGATGCAGCCTACGCGCGCGCATTTACACCGCTCGGCCGCAGGCCGGCCGAGTTGCCGGCAATGCGCGAGCGGCTCTACGGCATCATGTGGGACGATGTCGGCATCTTACGTAGCGCCGAAAGCTTGGCCCGTGGAAAGGCCGCGCTCGATGCGCTGAGCCGGGACATTGCCGAATGCGGCGTGGATGATTCCAGCCGACGCTACAATCTCACGTGGATGGATCGCCTCAATCTCGAAAACCTCACGCTGGTCAGCCGAGCCATCGCCTCTGCTGCCGATTTCCGCCGCGATAGCCGCGGCGCGCATTTTCGCGAGGATTTTCCTCAAGCAAGCGACCTCGAAACGTCTGCCTATACGACCGTACGGCTTGTCGACGATTCGCTGAAGGTTGCCACGACGCCGGTAGCGTTCACACGCGTACGACCTGGGCAAAGCCTTCTGCACCAAGCGGCGGAATGAACGTTCAAACGCTAGGGTCTCACTCTATTTTGCGCTCGGCTGGCGTCAGCACCACCGACAGCGCACGTACCGGCGGTGTCCGTGACGTACCTCCCCATCCGCACAATTTTAGTTCGCTCCGGAAACCTCCTGTCGATGTGAGTCAAATTTGCGGCGGCAACAATGAATCTGTTTCGAATCAAATGCGCCGATCGCAGAGTCCGCCGCGTTTCCAATCCTCTTTTCATTCCTATATGTATGCCGTCCCTATATGTATGCCGTGATCGACCGACGGAAGTTTTCAAAAATGGCGGACAGTGATCTCGAAACCGTGGTCGTCGGAGGCGGCGCGGCCGGCGTCGCCGCGGGCAAGCGGTTGCATCGGGCCGGCGTGAAATGTCTCGTCGTTGAGGCGCGCCCGCGCCTCGGTGGCCGCGCGTGGACGTTTGTGGATCGATCCGGATTTGCA
>DATGDN010000290.1:0-2560 GCA_035310865.1 Pseudolabrys sp.
CGCGCTCGTCTTCGGCGTGCCGCCGATGCTGCTGGCGATCCCCGACGACAACACCTATTCCAACTAAGGCTGGTACGCGTCTGCGTGCCCGATCTTCTTGCCCTGGTCCTTGCTGGTCACCGCGACCTGCCCGGACAACGAGGCGACCTACGAGATCGCGCATCAGGCGTATCTTTGGCGACGCAAGACTCTTGTGGCCGACTACTCGGTTTTCACGAATGCCTATGCCGAAGCTTGCCGCAAGGGCACGCTCTCGGTCGATTTCCGGGCGTTCCTGAAGCAGAACCACATGCGGCTCAGCGGGCAGTTCCTGCGCGCCTGACGCACAAGCGACTGAAGGGCGGGCGAGACATCGGCCGCCCTGGGGTTCCTTCAGAGGCCGCCCATAGGGCGGTCTCTTCTTTTTTGGACCGCTGCGACTGGTTTTGCCGATGGCGGAGCTTATTCAAATCTTCAGCGCGCGCGGCGATCTCGCGCACCGTACCTTGCTGCTGTGCGCGATGTCGGCGAGCGGGCTTGCCTGGTTCGCGCTGCGCGAGCTTGCCGCCGCCAGCCGCCGCTTCGACGATTTCGTGCGCGAGCTTGCGCGCTTCAACGAGCATTTCGCCGGACTTGATCCGGCCATCCATGAGGAGTCGCAGCAAGCCGAAGAGCTCGCTGCACGCAATCGCGCCTGATCGAAACATCCGATCGGATTTTTGAGAGACCGCCGCGAGGCAGTTTGCCGCAAGGAATTGACGGATGTCGTGCTCGTTCGCCCGCCAGATCGGCTTAGACGCCTCCGGGCGGCAGGTAGCAGAAGACCTCGTCTCCGCCCAAAAATATCCAACCGTGGCCGGTCGGATTGCCCTTGTCCCATTTGATCCTGTGATTCGGAATCACGACGCGTGTGCCAGGCTCGATGTGCGGACGGCCGAGCGGGGCATCCGGTCGTCTATCGGTAATGATGGCGACATACTGGTCGCCGTTCACCTCGAAACTATCAGCCCAATAGGCATCCGCATTTCCGCAGCATGACAACCAGGGATTATCCGGGACTGTCAGGCTGTTGAACCATTTGCGGGTCGCGGGGTCCTGATTGCCCCACTGGCCCAGATCGCGGGCACTCGCCAGGACCCCGGCCCAAACGAACACGAAGAAAAATCCGCCCGCCACCGTGAAGCAACGCCAGAAGACCGGTGCGACGATGCGGAGGGACATCGGCAGTCTCTCTCGGCTTCGGATTTCTTTTTGAAAGCTAATCCGAGCCGGAGCCGACCCTACTGATCTGCCTCAATCCCGATACAACAGCATCCTGCCGTCTCGCAGCCAGCCCCAAAAACGTCAGAGCCCCGGTTGCCCGGGGCTCCTTCTGCGGCCCTCCCGCGTCCTGAGACCTACTCGTACTTGAACTCAGGCATGTTCTTGAGCGAGTCCTTGGTGGCGCCGCTCAAAACCGCGTGGTCGGGGTACCACTTGTTGGCGTTGCTCGATGACGCGGTCGTGGTCGTCGCGGGGCGCGTTGCGGTGCCCGCGCCGGTGGTGCCGCTCGGGGTCGTTGACGACGTGCGGACCGGCTCGTTGACGAATTTCAGCTTGTCCATCGTCACCAGGATGTCGTGCTTGCCCAAGCCGAGGAAGCCGCCGACGCCGATGACGACGCCGTCAACCTTTCCGGACTTGTCGAGCAGGATTTCGCTGATGTCGCCAAGCTTCTCGTTCTGGTCGTTGTAGACATTCACGCCGATCAGCTTGGAAGCCCGCCACATGTCGCCCTGCGCCTTCGGGGCAACGGTTGCCGAAGTCTTCGGAGCCGGGCTCGACGGCTGTGCGGCCGGCGGATTCGAGGAAGCCGGTGGCGGATTGGTCTGAGCAAGTGCGGGGACCAGCATCGTTGTCGCGAGCAGGCCGCCGTAAATGAGTGCGCGCATGTGTCACCTCTAGCGTTGTGAGTCTGTGTGACCAAACGCCGGCGCGGCGACATTGTTCCTTAATCGACGGTTC
Source organism: Pseudolabrys sp. (assembly GCA_035310865.1). Classification (GTDB taxonomy): domain Bacteria; phylum Pseudomonadota; class Alphaproteobacteria; order Rhizobiales; family Xanthobacteraceae; genus Pseudolabrys. The sequence goes on from DATGDN010000290.1 coordinate 1,984, forward strand.
CTTCCGCGATAATTGCTGCGTCGCGCGTTCGGCATTTTGCCGCGCCGCACGCTCGATGCGGCGCAACATGCATCTCGCGTGGAACTCTTGGAGAGCGGCAAGATTCTTTTCGAATATTGAAGGACGAACATACAATGGATACTGCAGGCGCAGCGAGCCCGCGCGACTCCGGTGAGCGGCGCGACCACCTCGACATATTCCGCGAATTTCTCGATCATCTCGAGCGCGCCGCGCGCCGCGGCGTCGCGGCTACTGCAAAGGACAAACGCTCGCGGACAAACGCCGGATAGCGGGCACGAATCCTCCGCTCCCGAAGGGCCGCAGCCGGCGCGGCCATTTCATCCGCGCCTTGGCAACATCGCCGGGGTTGTAATTGCGGAGATGCTTCATGCGTTCGAATCGATGTTGCACCTCTTGTCGCAGGGTGCGTCGAGACCTGCAGGCTTAAGCCCTGTGTACGGTGCGCCTTCTCCGGCCCGGTGGAGCCGCACGGCTGTTTCGTAGAAATAGAGATCGGCAACTTCGCGTGCGGCCGGGTCGGCCTTGCGAGCCCGCAGCGGCTTCGCGAATGCCGATT
>DATGDN010000291.1:0-6137 GCA_035310865.1 Pseudolabrys sp.
CGAAACCACGCTGAAGAGCTCGCTAACCGGGTACACAACCTGGGTACGAGTAGGGAGCAAGCATCCTCTGTGCTAGGGCGGCGCACTCGACGTCAGGATTGCCGCCCGCATTTAAGGTTGCTGTTACCCCGTCGGTTACAACGCAAAAATTAGAAATTCGTGTTTGGCAGGCAAGTCCTAAGCTTCTGAAATTATTGGTGAGCGCGGAGGGACTCGAACCCTCGACCTACTGATTAAAAGTCAGTTGCTCTACCGCCTGAGCTACGCGCTCGTCACCAGGCGCATGATCGGGTCCGAACCGGCGACCATCCCCATAGGGTCGAGGACAAGCATGTCGGGATCAAGCGCTTCGGGCTGTGTAGAAGCGCTCGCCCGCGCGGTCAATAGCCGCCCGCGGCATTCTTAAACTCGCGCAAGACCCGATATTTGCTAAACTATTGGTTCGACCCCCGCGCCGCCTGGAGACCGCCATGCCTGTCGTGAACCGCGTTGCCGACCTTCATCGGGACATTACCGCGTGGCGGCGCGACCTGCATATGCACCCGGAACTGATGTACGACGTGCATCGGACGGCAGGCGCGGTTGCGGAGAAGCTCAAGGCGTTCGGCTGCGATGAGGTCGTGACCGGCCTTGGCCGCACCGGCGTGGTCGGTGTCATCCGCGGGCGGAAAGGTCAGTCCGGCAAAGCGATAGGCTTGCGCGCCGACATGGATGCGCTCCCCATCGAGGAAGCCAACGACCTTCCGTACAAGTCGACCGTTCCGGAAAAAATGCATGCCTGCGGTCACGACGGCCACACCGCCATGCTTCTCGGCGCCGCCCGCTACCTTGCCGAGACTCGAAATTTTTCGGGCACGGCTGTCGTCATATTCCAGCCGGCGGAGGAAGGAGGCGGTGGCGGCAAAGCCATGGTCGATGATGGACTGATGGACCGCTTCGGCATCGAGCAGGTTTTCGGGATGCACAATTACCCCGGAATGCCGGTCGGATCCTTTGGGATCCGTGCCGGCCCGATGATGGCGGCTGCCGATGCGTTGACCATCGACATCGAGGGCGTCGGCGCCCATGCGGCGCGCCCGCATCTTGGCATCGATACGGTTCTGGTCGGCGCACAGATCATCAATGCACTTCAATCAGTTGTATCGCGCAACGTCGATCCGCTGAAATCGGCGGTCGTGTCGATCTGCATGTTCCGCGCGGGCAACACAGACAATGTCATTCCCCAGACCGTGCAGTTACGGGGAACCGCGCGCAGTCTCGCCCCCGAGGTGCGTGAGCTGCTGGAGCAACGATTGCCCGTGGTCGTGGAAAACACGGCTGCCGCCTATGGTGCCAAAGCCAAACTGACCTACAGGCGCGGCTATCCGGTGCTGGTGAACCACGAACGGCAGACCGAGCTCGCAGCGTCGGTCGCAAGTCACATTGCCGGACAGGACAAAGTCGATACCGAACTCCCGCCTATGATGGGTGCGGAAGATTTTTCGTTCATGCTCAATGCCCGACCGGGTGCCTTTATCTGGCTCGGCAACGGCGCAAGCGCGGGCCTTCATCATCCATCGTACAATTTTAATGACGAGGCCATTCCGTTTGGCACGTCGTATTGGGTGAAATTGGTCGAAACGGCCTTGGCTCCGTAACAGTCGTTACTGCACCAGTTCGCCCGGCTTCTGTGTCGGGGCCGGACGCGCCGCTTCCGCCATTGAGCCGCTTCGCCGCAGGACCGGCAGCAGCCCGGTGACACGCGCCTCGAGGCTGCGCCAATAGGCGAACTCGTTGAGGCGTGTGCGTTCGATCAGTGCAAGCGCGACGGCGGCGATGAACGGCAGGCTCTGCACGACGAGCACCAGCGCGAAGATGTTGATTTCCCGGACTTCCTTGTAGTTCGTGTAGACCAGAACGACGGCGCCGAGGATCAGTAGCCCGGCCAATACCGCTTCCCAGAATGCATGGAAATCCGTTGGGCGGCGCAGCCCGCCTTTCGATGTCCGTACAAACGGCAGGCGGTCCTTGATCATGCCGAAACCGACTGCGCGAGCGACCGTCCACTGGACCGACATTGCCGCAAAAACCGATCCGAGCAGCTGTCCCATGCGCGGCCGGACACGCAATTGGTAGAGTGTCGCGAAATGGGCGACCGAAACGACGAAGCTGGCGATGATCGGCGCGGTCAAAATCCGGTCTGGCACCGCGATATCGAGGAACGCGATGATCGGCACCCAGATGATGTTGAGGATGGCGACCACAACGCCAATACTTTCCGCGCCGAGCCAATTGAGCCAGCCAAGCGCGAACTCCCGCTTCTGATCGCGATTGAGTAGGCTCGCGCCAGGCAAGAAACGCCGCCAATGTTTCTTCAGGATCTGGAATCCGCCATAGGCCCAGCGATTACGCTGCTTCTTGTACGCCTCGAAGCTGTCCGGCAGGAGCCCGTGGCCGTAGCGCCGATTGGTGTAATGCGCCTGCCAGCCGAGCTCGAGCAATGTCAGCCCGAGATCGGTGTCTTCGCAGATCGTGTCGCTTGACCATCCGCCGGCGGCTTCGATGGCCTTGCGCCGTATCAGGCACATCGTGCCGTGCGCGATGATCGCATTGAATTCGTTGCGCTGGACCATCCCGATGTCGAAGAAACCGGCATATTCGCCGTTCATCGCGTAATGCATGACACTGCGTTCACCGTCGCGATGGTCTTGCGGGGCCTGTACGAGACCGACATTAGGGTCGCCGAATAGAGGCGCGAGATCCTTGAGCCAGTCCTGATGCACGACGTAGTCGGCATCGATGACGCCGATCACCTCTGCATCCGGGGCCGTGTGGCCGAGGGCAAGACGCAGCGCGCCTGCCTTGAATCCGGAGAGGTGGTCGTCGCGCACGAATTTGAAGCGCTCACCCAGCGTGCGGCAGTGCTCTTCGACCGGCAGCCACAACTCCGGGTCCGGGGTGTTGTTGATGACGACAACGCATTCGTAGTTCGGGTAGTCGAGCCGGGCGACCGCGTCGAGAGTCTGCTTGAGCATCTCGGGCGGCTCGTTATGTGCCGGGATATGAATTGAGACCTTGGGCGCGTGAGCGTCGGGCACGAGCGGGGGGCGGGCGACCAACCGTACCGGCTTGTGTCCGAATGCGATGGCGGCGATTTCCTCGATTCGCGCAAGCGCGATGATGATGAGCGGTATCAGCAGCACAATGCCCAATCCCAGCGCAAACGCGGCGCCTGGAACAAAATAATGTCCGTTCCAATATGCGAACACGGCCGCAAACCACGCACCCACCACATTGGCGGCCCCGGACAGCATCGCCGCCTGCCAGAGAGTTACTGCACTCATCGCAAGCAACGGCAGCGAGAGCAGCACGCTCACAAGGATGGCGATCGTAGCAATGCGCCAGTGATCAGGGTCGGTGATCGGACCGGTCCAGTTGAATTTCGGATGCCGCGACGCGTCGAAAATTCCCCAATAAGGTCCGACGCCGCCTTCGAAGGTCTTCCACGGCTGGTCGATCGCTTCGACAATATTGTAATCCATGCCGTAGGCTTCGGCGCGACTCACAAAATCACGCAGCACGACAGCCTGCTCGATGCGGCCGGGATTGGCGTTGTGCATATTGTAGCCGGCACTCGGCCAGCCGAACTCGGCGATGACGATCCGTTTGCCGGGATAGGCCTTGCGAAGCTTGTCGTAGATCAGCACCGCCTGATCGACAGTCTGCGCCCCCGAGAAGCCTTCCCAATAGGGAAGGATGTGCGCGGCGATATAGTCGACGGCGGAAACCAGCTCGGGATGTTCGATCCAGACGTGCCAGATTTCACCCGTGGTGACGGGAACGCTGGTAGAGCGCTTCACGCGCTGAATCATCTGAATCAGATCGCTGACTTTTTGTTCGGCCCGAAAGATGGTTTCGTTACCGACAATGATGCCGTTAATGTTGCTGTGGCGCTTTGCAAGGTCGATCACCGAGCGGATTTCACGTTCGTTGCGATCTTGATTTTTATCGATCCAGGCGCCGGCGGTGACACGCAGTCCGAGCTCAGAGGCAATGCCTGGAACGAGCTCTACGCCGCCGGTGGCGGAATAAGTACGAATTGCGCGAGTGAAGGGAGCGAGGAGTTTGAGGTCGGTACGAATTTGCGCAGCTTGCGCAATGGTGCCGGAATCGGGATGCGCCGAGCCGTTGAACGGTGCGTAAGAAACGCTCGCAAGCTGGCCGTCGAAGTTGGGGGCGCGAACGTTGTCGCGCATTAACGCCCACAACCCGGCATGCACGCACGCCACTAAGGCGACGACGGCAGCAACGGTGCGCATAGTACTCAAGACCAAGCGGGGCAGGATGACAGACCCCCGAGCCCGTCCCCTGGGCTCAGCCAAAACTGCGTCTGCGCGAGCACAACGTAGCGCGGCATAAGGTGACGATTCAAGTAACTACCCGACATGGCAAATCCTAGGCACTGACATGGTGCCCCGATAAAAAATTCACCATGAGAAACGCCGCCTAGCGCTGGGTGGTTCCGCCGGAGGTTGCAGCCGGCGGTTGGGCGGGCGGGGCGGCCGCAGTCGCCGGTGTCGGCTCCAGCCCTGGATTGAGCCAGCAGGCATGGACCCGCCCACTGAGGGTCTCTTGGGCTTTCGGATCGATGTTTCCCTGCCGGACCAGGCAGCGGAAGGTGGCCTGAATATGGGGGCTTGGGCAGCCAAAGCGATCGTAAAGGTCGAGGTGGCGGAAGGCCGTATCCAAGTCATCCCGCCACAGCAGGCTCACCACGCGGCGACCGAGCCAGACGCATTCCGGATTGCCGGCTGGGCCGCTAAGGACGCGGGAGGCCTCGGCAATTTCATCGATCTTTTTCTGGCTTTCCTTGGCGGTTTCTGCGGCCGGCTTTTGAGGCTCGGGTGGCTTGCCATTGCCGCTCTGCGCAAAGGCCGCGGGAGCAATAAGACTTAAGGCCCCCGTGCAACAAAGCACGGCAAGAACCTGACGCAACTCGAATGTAAACCGCATAGTCCCCGTCGGATGTTGGACTTAGCCCTTCCGCCCGTCCCTTTTTCCTGTCTGCGACCGGATTGGGACACTAATACGGCGGTGTTTTATCTGGTAAATCCGCCCTCGCTATCCAATGACGCGCGTTAACCTGAAATTCGACCTGCAAGACTTGGCCCCAACCCGGCAGGTTTGTCCAGCGTAACAGCAATCCTTGCTTAAGACAGTGGTCGCCTTGGCAGGGACGGCAACGCGCGATAAGCCGGTCTCGCGACGATTGACCTTTTCGTTCGGGTTTCCAATGCGCCATGCGCTCACCTGCCTCGCCTTTGCGGCGGTAGCGATAGCCGGTGTCTGGGTTTGGATCGGCAACCCGGTACTCATGCCGTACCCTCAAGTGGGGCCGGCCGGAAAGCTCTTCTGCGTCTCGTACACGCCGTTCCGGGGTCTGCAGACGCCGCTCGAACCCTCGACAATGATCCCGGCCGCTCAAATTGACGAGGATCTGGCGCGCCTCGCGCAACTTACGGATTGCGTGAGGACATACTCGGTTGATTTTGGGCTCGACCAGATTGCGGGGATCGCAGCCAAATACGGCTTGAAGGTCATGCAGGGCCTTTGGCTGTCGAGCAACCCCGCCAAAAACTACTATCAAATCGAAACGGCCATCGCGCTCGCGAACAAGTTTCCCGGGACCATTACCTCGGTCGTCGTCGGCAACGAGGTGCTTCTGCGCGGGGACATGACGGCAACCGAGCTCGCAAGGACAATCCGCTCGGTCAAGGCACGCGTTCATGTGGCGGTTACGTACGCGGATGTCTGGGAATTTTGGCTGCGCAATAGCGACATCGCTAGCGCTGTCGATTTCGTCACTATTCATATCCTCCCGTATTGGGAGGACTTTCCGATATCCGCCGGCCGAGCGGCATCACACGTCGAGGCAATCCGCCGTCAAGTGGTCAATGCATTTCCTGGCAAGGAGATCCTCATCGGCGAAGTCGGCTGGCCGAGCGCAGGCCGCATGCGTGAAGGCGCGCTGCCATCGCCAGTCAATCAGGCGAGGGTCATTCAGAACGTGCTTGCGCTCAGCAAGCGCGAAAATTTTCACGTCAACATCATCGAGGCGTTCGACCAGCCGTGGAAAGTCGCGCACGAAGGCACGGTCG
>DATGDN010000292.1:0-8189 GCA_035310865.1 Pseudolabrys sp.
CCTGCAGACTGTGCAGGGATTGATCGCAGTTCAAACCGAAAAAATTTCCGATTACACAATCGTGGCGCCGATGGATGGCATCGTGCTGCGCCGCGATGGCGAAATCGGCGAGATCGCCGAAGCAGGGCAGATATTGTTCCGTGGCTTCGTTGATGCATGGCTCCCAGGACGATTTCACCAAACGTCTCGTCAACACACTGCCGCATATCACGGTGACGGACGAGCGGCGCAAGCCATCGCCGCAGCCCGCCGAGCAATTGTTCGCGAGTGCCGAGATTCACGGTCTGACGCCTGAAGCGCGCCGGCCCGGCATCAAGAATCCGCTTGCGACCATGGCGGCGCTTGAATCCTGGCTCCCCGGCGGCATCGCCCCGTCTGTGAAAGTGCAGGCGATCATCCGTTATGCCAATCACGATGTATCGACGACCGTGACCGGAATTGATCCGCGACGCGAGGCGAGCGTGTCAGAGCTGCCCAAGCAGATGCGCGGCGCCACCCTCAACGCGATTTATCGCGCCACCAACGCCATCGTTCTTGGCGATCGGCTGTCGGAGAAGATCGGCGCCCGTATCGGCGCCAATATCACACTGCAGACCAGTCAGGGCGCCCGCATCACTGCGCAGGTCGTCGGCTTCTTCCACACCGGCGTGCGCCAGCAAGACGAGAGCACCGCCTATGTGCTCACCAAGACGGGCCAAATCCTTGCCCAGCAGACCGGCCTGATCAACGAATTGCGTATTCGGCTGCCCGATCCCTTGCAGTCGCGCGAAGTCGCCGCGCGGGTCGAACGCGATACCGGCTACAAATCGGTCTCCTGGGAAGAAGCTTATGAGGATCTGCTTTCGGCGTTCATCATCCGCAACATCATCATGTATGCGGTTGTTGGTGCAATTTTGCTCGTCGCAAGCTTCGGCACCTACAATATCATCTCGACGATCACGCATGAAAAGGCGCGCGACATTGCGATCATGAAGTCGCTTGGCCTCCCGGAGTTCACTGTGCGATCGATCTTCGTTGTCGAAGCCTTGATCATTGGCTTCGCCGGCGCGCTTGGCGGGTTTGTCCTCGGTTATCTGCTTTGCCGCGCGCTCGGCACCGTCAGGATCACCAATCCTTTCCTGGATTCCGACCGTCTGCCGCTGACATATACCTATATCCACTATGCACTAGCCGGGCTGGTGGCGCTCGTTTCGTCGATCGCCGCGGGATATCAGCCGGCGCGCAAGGCGGCGCGTGTCCACCCGGTCGAAATAATCCGGGGGGCAACGTGAGCACGGATCTGCAGCAACAAGGAGCTGCGGCCAAGATGCCGCTCATCGAGGCGCGCAAAGTCACGCGCGTTCTGCCAGGCATCGTGCCAACAACACTGGTGCAAGATATTGATTTGACCGTTAGCGACAACGAGTTTGTCGCGATCACGGGGCCGTCCGGATCGGGAAAATCATCGCTGCTCTATTTGCTTGGGCTGCTCGATCTGCCGACGACCGGAGAAGTGCTGATCCGCGGCCGGGCCACTGCGCATATGGACGAGGAAGAGCGCGCATTCACGCGGCTTTCGATGCTAGGATTTGTATTCCAATTCCATTTCCTGTTGCCGGAATTCACCGTTCTCGACAACGTGATGCTGCCGATGCGCGCGCTAGGCCGCTATTCTGCCGACGAGATGCGATCCCGTGCGAGCGATCTGCTTGGCTCGCTCGGCCTCGGCGATCATATGAACAAACGGCCCGACCAGCTTTCGGGCGGACAGCGTCAACGCGTTGCGGTGGCACGTGCGCTTGCGAACGAACCCCCCGTCATTCTCGCGGACGAGCCGACCGGCTCGCTCGATTCCAGGGCTAGTGAACAGGTTTTCGAGGTTTTGCGTGATCTCGTCGAGAAGCACGGCAAGACGGTGGTCGCGGTGACGCACGACCTTGGCCTCGCCGAGCGGATGGACCGCCATATCGAACTCCTCGACGGCCGTATTGTCGGCGACGAACAGCATACGATCAACGCGGTGAGCTAGTCGCAAACGAAGGTCGCGGGTGGAGAATGGCCCAGCCGACGTAGAGGCTCGAATCCCCGCGACGATAATGAAGTAGAAACGGTGGTTGCACGGCCGCATCCACAGCGACATTTCGCAACCCCACCGGCACGGCCTGCAGGTCGCCGGCCGTCCAGACCACCACGGCGCCTTTGGACCTGAGGTCGGTCAGGTCGATCCACAGCGCGCGCTCCGGCTTGCCGTCGATCAGCACGCGCGGATGTTCGGGAGCGTAATGGGCGACATTGCCGCCGTCCCACATGCTGCCGATGACATAAACGATCGGGCGGCCGGTGGCCGCGCGATAGCGTTGCGACAGCTCGCGGCCAAGATCGCTGCCCGGGAAGAACACCGCCCGGTATCGATGGTCGTAGCGGGGCAAGACCTCATAGTTGACGATGAACGCGATGGCGAGGCATCCAAATACGGCTCCCCAGGCGACCAGCACGCGCTTGAACCGCAACTCATCAATTTTTTGCGGCGCGTTCAGCACCAGCCACAGGCCAAGAAACAGCCAGAGCGGATAGCCCCACATCGCCACGGTTCCGCGCCCGCTGACCGCCGCCATGGCCAGCACCGCCACGATGGGACCAAAGGCAAGCCACGCGATGATGCGGCGGTCGAACGCGGCGGCAGCGGGCGGGCTGGTCCGCTTCCTGAGAAAAAACAGCGGCATGGCAATGAGCGCCGAGGGGACAAGGAAAAAAGCCTGCCCCAGCGCGAACTGGAGCGGATGCCACACGTGATCGATCAGCCCGCGCGAGGGCAATGCGCGGTGTTCGGCATAGGCGAGAGGCAGGAAGTTGTTCTCTACGAGCCAGACGAGATGCGGCGCCATCGTCACGAGGGCCACCGCTGCCGTGACGTAGGGACCTGGCGTAGCCAGCGACTTGCGTGCTTCCCGGTCGAACACGATGAATATGGCGAGCGGGACCGCCAGGACCACGATGAAATATTTCGCCCATAGCGACATGCCGGTCGCCAGGCCGAGCAGAAGCCAATGACCGATCCAGCCGCCACGCAGCGCGCGGTGGAACGCAAAGCCGGCCAGCGCCCAGAACGGCAGCTGGATGACGTCGTGATTGAACTTTACCGCCGTATAGCTGAAATAATGCAGACCATCGACGATGAGCACGGCGACCAGCGCACCGGCCGGGCCGGCGACCGGCTTTGCGGTCAAATAGATCAGCCAAAGCGCCGTCACGACAGCGGCTTGCGCCAGCAGGTAGTAGGCGAAGTCATGGCCGACCAGCCGGTAAACGATTTCGACCAGCCACCAGGGCAAAGGCGGCAGCTTGTCGTAGCCGAGTTGCCACTCCCGGCCGTAAGTCAGCGCCTCGATGAGATCGAGCGGCAGATTGGCGTAAAGCACGGCCGGAAGGACCGTCCACACGGCGGCATGCAGGAACAAAATGGCGGCGATGGCCCGCCCTGGCGCCGCAACGATCCGATCTAGAACGGCAAAGTGGCGAGACGCCGGCATCGGCTTAGCGGTCCACTGTGGCTATAAGTTCTTGCGAATAACGGGCGAATTCGCGCTACCATAGCAGGACTTCGAGTTGCGCGGAGGTGCGGCGTCATGAACATTAGTCTCCGGCGGAGCGAATCGGCACCTCTGTGCTGCATGGCGCAAGCCATCGGGCTTTGCCCAGGATAACCAGCATGCGTCGCATAAGCGCGATCTTCATTGCGGTTTGCATGATGCTTATCGCCGCCTCCATTGGCGCGGTGCTTTATCTCGGCTTCAAGATCGACGCCAGCACGTCGGCAATCGTTGCGCTCGCCGCGCTTACCGGCATGGCGCTCTTCAACACCGTCAGCAATCGTCTGCGCGACCGCGGCGATCTCGGCGACCAGATCGCCGATCTGTCGCGCGGCACAGCTGACCTTGCTCGCCAGGTTGCGGAAATTTCGCGCCGGCTCAATACGGTTGAGCTCAAAATCGCGGCGCCAGCGAATCGTGCGCGCGGCACGGCTGATCCCCTTGCGGCCGAAATCGGCAAGCTTGGCGGATTGGTGAAGCAAATTGCCGAAACCGTCGCCGGTCATGCGGCCGCCTTGCAGAAACAGGGTGCTTTGGCGGGGCGTTTGGCCGCCAGCGTGCCGGAGCCGGAGCCGGTGCGGCCGGCCGAGGCAACGCTTGCACGCAGTGAGAATGGCGGGCCCCCCGGCGCGGAGCGTTACCGGGGTCTGTCGCGCGAGAGCATCGCCGATTTGATCTCCAGAAGCGTCGATGCGAATCGCATTGACCTCTACCTCCAGCCCATCGTGACGCTTCCGCAGCGCAAGGTGCGCTACTACGAGGCACTATCGCGCTTGCGCACCGAGGACGGCGACGTCATCCCTGCCGTCGATTTTGTGGACGTTGCCGAAAGCGTCGGCCTGATGCCGAAGATCGACAATATTGCCGTGTTCCGGTGTGTGCAGGTGGTGCGGCGCCTTCTTTTGAAGAGCCGCGACGTCGGGCTGTTCTGCAATCTCAGTGCTGCGTCGCTCCACGACGCCGTGATGTTCCAGCAGCTCCTCGACTTCATGGACGCCAATCGCGTCCTTGCCGCCTCGCTGATGTTCGAATTCACGCAAGAGGCCTATCGTAATTTTGGTCCGATCGAGCACGAGTGTCTCGCCGCCCTCGCCGAGCGCGGGTTCCGTTTCTCTATGGATCACGTCACCGACCTCCACATGTCGCCGAACCAGCTTGCCGATCGCTCGTTCCGCTTCCTGAAAGTCCCTGCGAAGCTTTTGCTCAACAAGGTCGCGGGCGTGCACAACGATATCGATCCGGAAGACCTTGCCGACCTGCTGGCGCGCTTCGGGATCGACCTGATCGCCGAACGGATCGAGAGCGAAACAACGGTCGTTGATATTCTCGATTATGATGTCCGCTTCGGGCAGGGCTTCCTGTTCTCGCCGCCCCGCCCGGTGCGGTCCGAAGCGCTGGGGTCGGGAGCCGAGGCCGCAAAACCTGGCCTGGACGAGAGCCCGGGCGCCTTGCTGGCGGCCAGCTGATATCGCTCCATTGAATATCATGCGATACGCTCGCGGCGCCGTTGCGGACATGCTCATTCGCCGCGATGGTGAAGAGGGTTTCTAATGGACGCCGCGCTGCCGCCGTTGATTTCGAAATTTTCGTCGCTCGCCCCCGACTATGATGTGTTGCTGTGCGACGTCTGGGGCGTTTTGCACAACGGCATTTCTGTTTTTCCGCATGCCTGCGACGCGTTGATGAGGGCGCGGGCACGCGGCGGCTTGGTCGTCCTGGTCACCAACGCGCCGCGCCCGAGCGAGCAGGTGTCGCGCCAGCTGGAAAGGCTGCATTTTCCGCGCGAAGCCTACGATGCCATCGTCTCGTCGGGCGACGTAACGCGCAGTGTCATGCAGGGGCGGCGCGGACAGTCTGTGTACCACCTGGGCCCCGAGCGCGATCGCTCGATATTCAGCGGGCTCGAAGCGCATTTTGCTCCGCTGGAAAGCGCGGACTACGTGGTCTGCACGGGGCTGGAGAACGACGACATCGAAACGCCGGAAGATTACCGAGCGCGGCTCGAGACTATGCTGGCGCGCAAGCTCTTTATGGTGTGCGGCAATCCCGATGTGGTCGTCGAGCGCGGGTCGACGTTGGTCTATTGCGCCGGCGCGATCGCCGATCTCTACGCGACCATGGGTGGCAAGGTGCTCTATGCGGGCAAACCCTATCGCCCGATCTACGATACGGCCTTGGCAAAAGCGCAGAGCGCTGCCGGACACAAGGTCGCGCTCAGCCGCGTTCTGGCGATAGGAGATTCCGTGCGCACCGACCTGAAAGGCGCCCGCACGGTCGGCGTCGACTTTCTGTTCGTTACGTCGGGAATCCACGCCGAGGAGCTGGGCAGCCGCGAGCGTCCGGACGCCGACGCGCTGACGGCGACATTTGTGGCCGCCGGCGGGATGCCGAAGGCCATCATGCGCGAGCTGATTTGGTAGTGCTCAGGCGGCCGGGGCAGGAGCTTCGGCTTCACCAAAGACGGCGTCGATCTTGTTCTTGAGCGTTTGCGCGTTGAACGGCTTGACGATGTAGTTCGACACACCGGCCTTCTTCGCTGCGATCACGTTTTCGGTCTTGGATTCCGCCGTCACCATAATGAATGGAATTTCGGCGAGCGAAGGATCGGCACGCATCTCCTGCAGCAGCGCGAAGCCGGTCATCGGCTCCATGTTCCAGTCGGAGATGACCAGTCCGTAGTCGCGCTTGCGCAGTTTGGCGAGCGCGGTCGAGCCGTCATTCGCATCATCGACCTGCTCGAAGCCAAGCTGCTTGAGCAGATTGTGCATGATACGAATCATCGTGTTGTAATCGTCCACGACCAGAACCGGCTTGGTCAGATCGTAAGCCATGGTACGTCTGCCCTGACTGGGCTCTCCCCCAAAAGGTGGCGATAAATAGCAGCGCGCTCTTGAATAACCCGTTAATTTGAAGGTTTGTTAACGGCGCGCTAACCGTACTGGCTGGCTCACTGTTTCGACCGTTAAAATGTGCACGGCCTTGACCCTGATCTCTGCAAAAGTCTCGGAATCCCGATGAGCAAGCCTAATGTGACATCCAAACGCTTCCATGTCGTGCGTGGCGGCGCGGACGGTGTCGACGGCGGTCCGCTCGCCGGCGCCGTGGTGGCGATCGGCAATTTCGACGGTGTGCACCGCGGTCATCGTGCGGTGATCGGCGCGGCCCTCAAGCGTGCGCGCGCACTCAGGCGCAAAGCGGCTGCGTTGACGTTCGTCCCGCACCCGCGGCTGTTCCTGCGGTCACAGGAGCCCTTGTTCCAGTTGTCGGGCGAGCACGACAAGCTGCGCCTGCTGGCCGCGAGCGGGCTGGACCGGGCCATCGTGATGAAGTTCGACGCCGCCCTTGCGTCGACCTCGGCCGAGGATTTCATTGGCAGCATTCTCGTCGGCGCGCTGGGGATCGGCGGCGCGGCGATCGGTTTCGATTTCCATTTCGGCAAGAATCGCGCGGGGTCGCCCGCATTTTTGAGTGAACAGGGTGGGCGTTTCGGTTTTGCCGTCGATGTGGTTCCCCCGCTGGAGGACGAAGGCAGGCCGGTGTCATCCGGTGCGGTGCGGGTAGCGCTCGCCGCGGGCAGAGTCGTGGAAGCAACCGAGCTTCTTGGCGCCCCCTGGTTTGTGTCGGGTGAGGTCATCCACGGCGACAAGCGCGGCCGCGAGCTCGGCTTCCCGACGGCCAATCTGAAGCTTGACCCGTCCTGCGGTCTCAAGCACGGCATTTACGCGGTGCGCGTCGACATCGCAGGTGTGCGCTATGACGGCGTCGCCAGCTTCGGCCGTCGGCCAATGTTCGATGACGGCGCGCCGCTGCTCGAGGTATATCTCTTCGATTTCGATGAAGATCTATACGGACAACGGATCGACGTTGCCTTCATCGGCTGGATACGCCACGAGCAGAAGTTCGAATCGATCGAGACGCTCAAACGTCATATGACCGCGGATGCGGCCCAGGCCCGCGACGCGCTCAAGCGTGCCGGCAAGGCTTTCCCGCGGCTGGGTGACATTTAGCCGACCGGCCTGCTAAACAGCGCCCATGTCGAAGCCCGAGCGCGATTATTCCGAGACGCTGTTCCTGCCGCAGACGGAATTCCCGATGCGCGCCGGCCTGCCGCAGCGCGAGCCGGAGATCCTCGCGCGTTGGGAAAAAAGCGACCTCTACAAGCAACTGCGCGCTGTGGCGAAGGGGCGGGAGAAGTTTATCCTGCACGACGGCCCGCCCTACGCGAACGGCAACATCCACATCGGCCACGCGCTCAACAAGATCCTCAAGGACGTGGTGACGCGCAGCCAGCAGATGCTCGGTTTCGATTCAAATTACGTGCCCGGTTGGGACTGTCACGGCCTGCCGATCGAGTGGAAGATCGAGGAAGAGAATTACCGCTCGAAGAACAAGAAAAAGCCCGACCTCTCCGACCCCGCTGCGATGGTGGCCTTCCGGCAGGAATGCCGTGCCTATGCCGAGCATTGGCTCAACGTGCAGCGCGTCGAGTTCAGGCGACTCGGTGTCGAGGGCGACTGGGCCAATCCCTACACAACGATGAGCTTTCCGGCCGAGGCGCAGATTGCGCGCGAGCTGATGAAATTTGCCGTCAACGGCACCTTGTATCGCGGCTCGAAGCCG
>DATGDN010000293.1:0-8853 GCA_035310865.1 Pseudolabrys sp.
CATGCGCGCGCCGATTCGTCAATCGAAATTTTCAAAAATGTGACAGTCGCGTGGGATGTACGCGATTCGGCGCGGCGCAGTTATGCTGCCATCAGTTCTTTTTCGATAGCGACGACTAAGCGCGGATCGGTCGGATCAACAGCGGAGGGGAAGGCTGCTTTCAGATAACCATCCCGCCCGATGAGGTATTTGTGGAAATTCCAGCGCGGCGCCTCGAGCGGTCGATCTGCCGCCGCCCACCTGTAGAAGGGGTGGGCATCCTTGCCTTTCACGGCAACCTTTTCTGTGATCGGAAAAGTGACGTGGTACTCGCCCTGCGCTGTCGCGTGGATATCGACCGCGCCTCCCGGCTCCTGGCCTCCGAAGTCATTCGAGGGCACCCCGAGCACGATCAATCCGCGGTCGCGGTAGCGCGTCCAGATCTGCTGAAGGCCCGCATATTGCGGGGTGTAGCCGCAGAGTGAAGCCGTGTTGACCACCAGCAGCGGGTGGCCCGCATAGGACGAGAGCAGGATTTCGCCCCCATCCAGACCCTTGAACATAAAGGCGTAAGCGGTGACGCGGCTCATACCGGTTGCGCCGGCGGTCCGAGGTCCAAGCCCGAGGAGCGATATAGTCCCCAACAAAACAAAATGTCGGCGATCGATCATGCCGGCAGTATAGCCTGCCGGCCTTCCATCTGCTGCGCAAGACTCCGTGAAAAGTGGCCCGATCAGCGCTTTGGGCGGATCGGACGCCCCTAAGCGGCCGCGAAGCGTACCGTGGTTTCGAAGGACGTCCCGCAGACATCGCACTGCCACAGATGCCGCACGCGACAGCCATCGACGCATTCGGACCATTCCGGGATGTAGATGCGCTCGCCGCATTGCGCGCATTCAATCACCGGGCGTGAGCGAGCGAACCTCGAAATATCACGAGACAATTCCATGGGCCTACCTCCCGACTACGCTGACGCGGCCCCGTACCCTCGTGTTATTCCGCCGCATTCGACCTTAGTGTAATTGCGGCGCGCGGATGAAGCAGGAGCGCTGACATACCTTGGATGCGGCTCGTGAAAATTTTGCGGCAGAACGATCAAGCTCGGATCAAAATATTTCAGGCCAAACGAAATTATAAAATACTGCACTGCGTCATAGCGAAACGCCGAATTTTCCAAGCATCCAGATCGTGCCGAGATAGAGTATGAATGTGAGCGCACAGCAGGCAGCCAGTGTGAGCCAAAATCCGATGCCGAGGCGCAGCATTGCGGGCATTACGAGAAACATCGGAAGTGTGGGAAGCACGTACCAGAACGTCGATTGCGCGTGCGCCGCAATACGTTCGGCGTCGCTGGTATCATGCCACAGCCAGATGATGCCCAGGATCGAAACCAGCGGCAGTGAGACGATCAGGGCGCCGAGGGTCGGCGAGCGGCGCGCGACCTCCGAAACGATGGCAATGATGACCCCAGAGAGTGCGGCTTTGACGGTCAGGTACAGCATAGAGAACTCCCGATCGATGGAACTCGACGGCATGGAGGGCAGTTAGGCTACATGGTCAAGAGAGGGACAACCATGCGTGTTGCATTGATTGCGGGCTGCCTAGCCGGCGTTGCCGGTTTTGCGTTGGCGCCAGCGTGGGCCGATGACAAGCCCGCCGACAAATCCGATTACAGCACCGGCCGCACGCAGACGCCGGAAACGGTTGGACAGAAGCAGCCGCAGGGCTGGACCGGCCCAATCAATACCGAGTCGGGGGGCGCTCCGGCGGAGAGCCCCCAAGGTCAAAGCCCGCCTGGTATGCAACCAGCCCCCGAAGGCTCATCGAAAACGATGGTCGCGCCGGATAAGGATAAATAGCGGCAGACGACATGCGGCGATAAGCCCTTGAAAGGGGTCTATTTCAAGCGATTGGTAGCCACACAACTTCGATGCGATAATCTGGAGGGAGGTAAAGGGTCTTCTTCCGATGAACGCCGTTGGGGCTGTGGAATCTCAACGTCAGTTTCTTGCGACGGCAATTGCAACGCCGGCGGAACGGCGTATCGCCGTTCTGATCGCCGCCGCCGGGCTTTTGGCTTTTATCGCTGCAGTCCCATTCGTGCGCGTTCCGCTCGCTCGAATGCCGGCCTTCATTCCGAGCTACGAAGCTGCACTTTTTTTCATCGATCTGATTACCGCGGTGGTGCTGTACGAACAGGCCGTACGACTGCGTTCGTGCGCAGTGCTGGTGCTCGCGTCCGGTTATCTATTTGACGCGTTCGTCATTATCCCGCATGCGCTGAGTTTTCCTGGGGCCTTTGCGCCAGGCGGCCTGCTCGGGGCAGGGCCGCAGACGACGGCATGGCTCTACGTCTTCTGGCACGGCGGGTTTCCTCTCTTCGTTATGGCTTATGCGATATTGCGCCGGCGTGAGGCCGTAGGGGGGACGCTTGCGCGCAATGGAACGATGGCAATCTTGGCGTCGGTTGCCGGCGTCGCCGCAGCGGTGGTCGTGCTGACGCTAGTGGCAACCGTTGGGCACGATGCGCTGCTCGTCGTCATGGAGGGGAGTAACTACTCGCTGTTGGTCAGCAAAGGCGTCAGCCCTGCGGTCTGGGCGCTGACATTTATCGCCATTTTGATGCTCTGGCAGCGCCCGCAGCGCGTGATTGACCTCTGGCTGATGCTGGTGATGTGGATCTGGCTTTTCGACATCGCGCTTTCTGCGGTCATCGGATCTTCTCGTTACGACCTTGGCTTCTACGCCGGGCGGATTTTTGGACTAATCGCGGCGAGTTTCCTCCTGATCACCTTGCTGGTCGAGATGGCACGCCTTCATGCCGGCGTGGTTGGTGCCGCCGACAGCGCGGAGAAACGGCTGCTTGAGCTCCTGCGCTCGCAGGCGCGGCCCGACTCCAAGCTTGGCGGCAAAGGCACCGATGCATTCGTGCAGAAACAGAATATCGCGCACTACCACACCTTGCTTGAAGCAGGTTCCCTGGATGATGCCCAGCGGGCTGCCATCAGGAAATTGCTGGCCGAGGAGGAAGCAAAGTTGAATGGGATGCGATCGGAGGCGGGGGCGCAGTGGCCTTCGTGACGGAGTGGCGGCTCAAGGAGATTTCAGGTGAGCCAGAAGACTGTCGAGAAGCCGCGAACCAAGGTGAAGCCAAAGACGCAGCGTCCACCGCTGTGGAAGGTGATCCTCCTCAACGATGACTACACACCGCGCGAATTTGTCGTGCTGGTTCTCAAGGCGGTCTTCCGGATGGATGAAAGCCACGCCTACAAGGTAATGATGACCGCGCACCAGAAGGGAGCCTGTGTGATCGCGGTCTATACCCGCGACGTTGCGGAAACCAAGGCGAAAGACGCAACAGAAATGGGGCGCGCGAAAGGCTATCCGCTCTATTTCACGACCGAGAAGGAAGAATAGAAGGTGCCTTGTTTGAGATCTTCATCGTCGTTCGATCGTGCGATATTTCCTGGCGGCATGCGCTAATCCCCGGGATTTTTTTTGTCACGAGAAGCGGGATGGAACCCTGGAAGCAAACTTGGTTCCACCAAGCCGCTCCACACGAGCTTGTGATTCCGCTTCGGGGACGGCGGCGTCTATTCAAATGTTTATCTATATCAGCCGCGGCATTCGCGCCAGTTCAGGCGTGCTGCCTAGTGTCCCAAGGCTCCGAATCAAGGCTGGAAGATGCAAGACCAAATAATCCGGAAATCATCCGCAGCGGGCCAGGATACCTGGTCGCGCTTCTCTCCCTATGTCCTCAGCATCGTGCGCATTGTCGTCGCGCTTCTTTTCTTCGAGCATGGCCTGTCGAAGATGTTCGGCTTTCCGCAACCACTCCCGCCGCCCGCACTTTTCTCGCTGTCCTGGTTTTCCGGCGCGATTGAATTCGTTGGTGGCGCACTTCTCGCCGTCGGCCTGTTCTCGCGCGCGTCGGCATTCATCATGTCCGGCGAAATGGCCTTCGCCTATTTCATCAGCCATGCACCGCACGCCTTCTTTCCAATTGTTAATCGCGGCGATGCGGCGGTTCTCTATTGCTTTATCTTCCTCTATATCGCCTTTGCCGGTGGTGGCCCCTGGAGCATGGACGCAATGATGTCACGAAACCGCGCCGGTTCGGGTCTTAAGCCGGCAGAGTAAGGCGCAGACGGCGGAATTGTGAAAGATTCCGCGCTGGGCATCCCCCCGGCGAGTTTTTTGTGGGCCAAAACCGGCTTGAACCGGTTCCAGGAATATTCAATGATGATTTTGTGAGGGGAATTGTCACCGTGATGTCGGCCCTGGCTCTGCTGCTTTTTGTGCAGCCGGAAATTGCCGCGGCCGCGCCCGGTGGCGGAAAAGGCGGGCACGTTTTCCCATTTTGGCAGCCACGGCCACCATCATCACAGACATTCGATGCATCGTCACAATGGCCAGTGGTACTACGGCTATGGCGGGCTGTATGTGGCTCCGTCTTACGCCGCCGGCACAGAGGTCATGCCCGCCGCGGTTACGATCACGGAAACGCGTCCGTGCCAGCGCGTCCAGCAGCCGATCACCGTTCGGTCTGAGGACGGCGGAACGCGCGTGATTTCGATCACGCGTTGCCAAAACTGATCTCCGGTAACCATTGCATTTAACGCTAACGCATGTTTTGCGCCTGCAACCACCGCTGGCTGTCGGCCGATTGGTAATCTTCGCGGCGAAATCAGTTGGAGTTGGTGCATGGTTGAAAAAAGAAAGACCGTTCGCTCGCGCACGCTTCTCGGCGGCGTCATAGCATTCAACAACCGTGCCTCGACCATGGACTGCCAGGTACGGAATATGTCACCCGCCGGCGCCAAGGTGACGTTCACCAATACGGCCGTTGTGCCCGACCAGTTCGATCTGACGATTGCCCGCAAAGAGCGCTCGTTCCGGGCGCGGATGGTATGGCGCGCCGCCAACGAGGCCGGCATCGCGTTCTTGAGCGAGTACAACGAGGCAGTGCCGGTGCCTTTCGAATGGGCCAAGCGCTTGCGCGACTGCGAGGTCGAGAACGCGACCCTGCGGCAGCGTATCGCGCAGTTGAGCGAAACCAGCGCCGCGTAACGCGCGCGCGATTTTGTCTCTTATTTCGCTTCGATCAGAGCAACAGGCTGGCGCCCGTCCGATCCAGCCGCAGGCTCAGGCACGCGTACTGCGGGCGGTTGTGCGAGTGAAGCGGTTTGGGGAGTTGGCGCGACGGCCATCGGTTGCGGCGCGAGCGCGGCCTTAAAGGGCGCCATGATGGCTGCGATCGCTGGGGTAAGGCCCTGCAACAGTGCCGCCTGTTTCTTGTTCTGCGCGTAAAGGTACAGGCCGCCGAGTACGATCACGATCACCACCAGGATGACCAGCGTGTTGACGGTCGTATCCGCGCTGGCGCGCCGCCTGCGTGCGGAGCGTCTCCGACTTACCCGCTTGCTTGCCGCTGCCTTTCGCTTCTTCGCCATGGCCTAGAGCTCCCTCGATGGTGTTGCCAACGCACGGCACTGCACCTCAATTCACTCAAACCAGGGCACCGCATTCAAATACAAACCCGCTCCAGGGCCGAGCCACTCCGATGCGCAATATCGGAAACCGAATCACCACGGGAAGCTTAGCCGATTCGGGCCTTTCAAGGGTGAACGCGGTATCGGCAAACCGGCGGGTGGCCGTTGTCCCGTCCCGGCCGGTATGGTCTGATGGCAACCGGAATCATGTCGCAACGCGTTCTGATAACGGCCGGAGCAGCCGGCATCGGCGGCGAGTTTACTCGTGCCTTCGCTGCGAAGGGCGCCAGGGTTTTCGTTTGCGATGTCGATGAGAAGGCGCTCGCAGCAATCGCCAAGGAAATTCCCGGCCTCATCACCCGCCACTGCGATATGGCAAGCCGCGCCGAAATCGAACGCATGGTACCGGAGGCTGTCGGCGCGCTCGGTGGGCTCGATGTGCTGATCAACAATGCCGGTATTGCCGGCCTAACGCTTCCGGTTGCGGAATATCCGCCGGACGATTGGGACAAGGTTGTCGCGGTCAACCTCACCGCCATGTTCGACGTCTCGCGCCTTGCGATTCCACACCTGAAGGAGTCCAAGTCCGGCTGCATTATCAACATGTCGTCGATCGCGGGGCGTTATGGGTTTCCGAACCGTAGCCCTTATGCGGCGACAAAATGGGGCGTAATTGGTCTCACCAAGACGCTCGCCATGGAGCTCGGCGAGTGGGGTATCCGCGCCAATGCGATCGCGCCCGGTGCGGTTGAGGGTGACCGCATCGTGCGCGTCTTCCAAGGTCGCGCGCAAATCAGCGGGCGGTCATTGGAAGAGGTGAAGGCGGATGCGTTGGCTGCAGCGTCGATTAAGGCAATGGTCGACCCGAAGGATATCGCGCAGTTGGCGGTATTCCTTGCCTCCGATGCGGCGAAGTCAATTTCGGGACAAGTAATTCCGATCGATAACGACCGGCAGAAAGCGTGAGATGCACGATGGCGGCGTTCAAAACGCCGCCAAGGCCTTCCTGGTCTTGGGAGGGATGAGCGACCGGCAGCGATCCTTCGGATTTGGCTTAAGGTCCTGACGTTTCAAATGCAGATGTTTCTAATTTCATAGCGCCGGGGCTCCGCCAGCGTCGCACGCGGCCGATTTCCTGCCAGAAGTGTCGCTGCAGGCCGCTTTCCCTTAACGTTTAACCTTACCCGGTCAGCTTACCGGACGGAATCGCTAGGAGCTAAAAGCGAGCGGGTACAGCTTCATCCTTCACATGAAAGGCAAAGCAGAAAAACCGTTGGGACGAATTGATTCGCTTTTGAAGGGTGGAGACTGAGCGTTGAAAAAACTAACGATCATAGTTGTGGCACTGCATTCGCTTGCTCTTTCGATTGCGTTTGTCGCGAGCGCGAATGCGACTCCCAGGCATGGACCACACAGACAGATGCGCCAGACGATTGTCTGCGACCTGCGCGGCTGCTCGGATCAAGCGCCTCAGGCGCGCGCGGCAAGCGCCCAGGCCGGGGCGATGCCAACGGTGTTGCGGTGGTGAGCCGCAGGCCGGAAGGCTGTCCGCGCGTTTTGTGGATGCGAGGCGTCACTCTATTTGTTCGGCCACATCCGCCCGGAGCTCAATCTGGCGTCGAACTGGATCCGCAAATTTCCACGTACGTCACCGGCGCCCGGAATGGCCGCCGCGCGCAACCACCATGTCATGGTGCTGATCAGCCACGTCGAGGGCAATAACTGGCTTGTCCACGACGGCAACTCGGGCGGCGGCCTGACCCGCGAACATGTCATCTCGATCAATGGCTATGTGATCGTGAATCCACGCGGTGCCTACGCCGACAATTCCACTACGGGCAATTCAGGCCTGAACTAGCGGCCCGGCGCGGCACGGGAAAGACACTACCCCGTTTTCGCGCGCACATGAAAAGGAACAGGGCCACACTGACCGGCGGCCCTGCTCTTTAACCTGACCTAGTGCTTCTCGACGCAGACCGTCTTGATCTGCTTTTCGGCATCGCTCTGGGTCTTGAACGCCGCGGGTCCGACTTGGATCCACGTGGTTTCGGTCGGGCGGGTTTCCACGACCTTGCACTTCTTCGTCGCCTTCTCCTGAACGATGTAGTAGTCGGCGCTCGCGGTCGAGACCAGAAGTCCGATCGCCGCCGTTGCAAGAGCAACTGTCTTCAACATGTGTTCCTCCTCTGGAATGCACGTGCCTGACAATCGCCGGGCGCACATTCAGTTCCGGATAATTTGGAAGTTCCTTCGGAGAGGTCTCTTTGTTGCGGGCGCACACAAAAGGGCCGCGATGCGGCCCTGAGACTTGTTTGGGATTCGACAACCTGCTTCGGGATAGGGTCACAAGCGGGCGGTCGCGAGATAACGCTATTGTCGAATTTGCGTTCCGCACTTTCTTGATGTCGATTGACGGGAGCCGCAAACAGCCTTCCGACGAACAATCTCGTGCACAACGTGGGATAGATGCTTTCGAATGCAGGACCTTGCTTAGCGCTTAGAGGGTCCCAGTGTTGAACTACCACCGCTGAAAAACATAAGGCTCGACTTATCTATCGATAAAGTGCAATTTAATTCGGGGTTTGCTCGAAACAGCCAGGATGGCCCCCGCAGGAGGGCACGTGACGACGAGCGCCGCCACGAATCACGAAGTTTTTCATTTCGTGATGATCAAGCCGACGCATTATGATGACGACGGCTATCCGATAACATGGTTTCGATCGGCGATCCCATCCAATACGCTGGCTTGCCTGAATGCGCTCGCCGAGGACGCCGCCCGTCGCAAGGTGCTGGGCGAGGGCGTCAGCATCCGTCTCCATACTTATGATGAGACCAACCGCCGGGTGCAGCCGGACCAGATCATCCGCATGATTCAAAGAGCCGGCGGACGTGCGCTGATCGGGCTTGTCGGAGTTCAGTCAAATCAGTTTCCGCGGGCAGTCGACCTGGCGCGGCCATTTATCGCCGCCGGACTTCCGGTCTGTATCGGGGGATTTCATATCTCGGGCTGTATCGCAATGCTGCCTGAACTTCCACCTGATATCAGCGCCGCACGGGATATTGGAATTTCCTTCTTTGCCGGTGAAGCGGAAGAGGGGCGCCTCGATCAGGTCCTCCGAGATGCGTGGAATGGCCGCCTGGCGCCGATGTACGATCACATGAAAGACCTCCCCGCATTGGCGGGAGAGCCGCCGCCGTTCCTGCCACGCAAACATGTCAACCGCACGTCGGGATCCCTGTCGAGCATCGATCTCGGCCGCGGCTGCCCGTATCAGTGCTCGTTCTGCACCATCATCAACGTTCAGGGTCGGAAGAGCCGAATTCGTTCCGTCGACGATCTTGAAAAGATCATCCGCGAAAATGTTGCAGAGGGGATCAAGCG
>DATGDN010000294.1:0-3006 GCA_035310865.1 Pseudolabrys sp.
TCGGGAACGCGACCAGCGCCATCCTTATTTCGCTGCTGCGGGCCCTGATCGACAAAAGAACGCTGTCGAATGCCGAAGTGCGGGCGCTCTTGCGCAAAGCCGCCGCCGACCTCGGGCCACACGATTATACCGCCCCCGTCAAAGGAGCGATCGGCATCATCCTAGATGACATTCTTCCGCAATTTCCCGAAAACGGTGGCGACTAACGAAAGCTGGGTAGTGACATGACAGCTACTCACAGCATCGATGCTGCGGCCCGCGCAACTGAAGATTGGATCGATGATTTTATCCAACGTCTAGGCTGGCGCGATCGCGACCGCGTCTATCTGGCCCTCCTTACGGGACTTCATGCACTGCGCGACTGCCTGCAGAAGGATGAGGCGATTTATCTCGGGGCTCAGTTGCCGGCTTTACTGCGCGGACTCTATTACGAAGGGTGGCACCCGGCGGCGCACCGCGCTGCCACGAGCCGCAGCGGGTTTCTTGAACGTATTCACGACGGCTTGCACCGCGAACCGGGCGTCGACGCCGAGCAGGTAGCCCGCGCGATATTTGCCTTGTTGGCGGCGCGCTTACCAGTTGCGGAGGTAGAGGATGCAAAAGCTTCCACGCCCCGTGAGCTGCACAATCTTTGGCCGAGCTGACGCTTAGCGCATGGCCGGTCGCGCCTCAACGGCTTCAGCGCATCAGCAGCCTCTAAGGCTTTTCTTGTGTGGCGACGTAATGCTCGGTCGAGGGATCGATCAAATATTGCCGCAACCTTGCGACCCGGCGCTTCACGAAGATTACGTCCATTCGGCACTGGAGTACGTGCAGTTGGCGGAGGCTGCCAATGGCCCGATAAAACAGCCTGTTGCTCTCGGCTATGTCTGGGGGGCCGCCCTGGATCAATTGAAACAGGCCCGGCCCGACGCACGCATCATCAATCTCGAAACAAGCATTACGCGCAACGAAGACTTTGACCCGAAAGGTATCAACTACCGGGTGAGCCCGGAAAATGCCGGTGTGCTCGTGGCTGCGCATATTGATTGTTGCGTACTCGCCAACAACCACATTCTTGACTGGGGGCGTGCCGGCCTGCTCGATACCCTAACGACTTTGAAGCGTCTCCGCATAAAAAGCGCCGGAGCGGGACGCACACTTGAAGAGGCGCGCGCTGCCGCTGCCCTGTCCATTTCCGGCAAGGCTCGTGTGCTGGTGTTCTCTTTCGCTGCGGTAACAAGCGGCACGCCCCGCAACTGGGCGGCAGCACCAGATGCTGCCGGCGTCAATCTTCTCACTGATCTATCTGATGCGACCGTTCACCGTACGATCGATCGGATCATTCACGAGCGGCAGCTGGGCGACGTGATCATTGTCTCAATCCATTGGGGACCGAACTGGGGATATGAAGTTTCCGATGCGCAAAGACGCTTTGCGCATGCGCTCATCGACGGCGCCGGTGTTTCCATCGTTCACGGCCATTCTTCACACCATGCGAAGGCGATCGAAGTCTACCGCGACCGCCTGATCCTTTATGGCTGCGGCGACTTCCTGAACGATTATGAGGGTATCCGCGGCTATGAAGATTACCGCGACGACCTCGCCGTGATGTATTTCGTTGACATTGCAATAAGCGGGGCTGTGAGTGGCATCAATCTTGTCCCCTTATGCATTAAGCGATTCCAACTCGTACCAGCGTCCACTGCCGATGCCGAATGGTTACGAAAGACGCTCGATCGTGAAAGCCACCGGTTTGGCACGAGCGTAGTCATGGCTGCCCCAGGACGCCTCACCGTGAGATCGACAGTCACTAGCGAGGTTGATCCACATCAATGAATACAGTGCCTTTCGGCCCATAATTGTTTACTGGATAGATGGAGAGTCACATGAGTTCCTCGGGGCTTCCGGTCTTCGATGAGACAGTGCAGCTGTCGAATGTATGGCTGAACGAGCTCATGGAAGAGCTCGGTTGGAAAGACAAGAAGCGAGCCTATCGCGTGCTTCGCGCCACTCTGCATGCATTGCGTGACCGGCTGACGCCGCACGAGGCGATCCACCTTGGCGCGCAACTTCCCATGCTCATCCGCGGTTTCTACTATGAAGGTTGGCACATGAAAGGGGCAGCTCCTCCCGAGCACACCAAGCAAGCCTTTTTTGATCACGTTCATGCCGAACTCCGCGACGACCCGGGCTTGGATACCGAGCGGCCCGTACGCGAAGTCTTCAAGCTTTTGGCACGCAAAATATCGCCGGGCGAAGTCGAGGACGTAAAGCACATTTTGCCAGCCGAGGTGCGTGCACTGTGGCCTAACGGCGCCACCGTCTAGCGCGGGAGCAGCCTATGCTTAAGGAGCTCAATGTCGATCAAGTTCGTTTCGTGGCGCTTCTTGCGAAAGCGGCTCGCGCGCAGCGCGATGATCTGCTCGGTAACGTGGCCGAGGACGACCTTGCCGACGTGAAAGCTGCGCGCGGCGAGCACAACCCTACCGCCGCACTGGGATTTGATCCGCTTCGCACGGACGCGGCACAAACGGCGGCGTTGCACGACGCGGTTGTCAGCCTCTCGCCGATGGCGCGTGCCGAGTTATACACGCTGATGCGAATTGGCCAGATGAACCTCGCAGCGGAAAAATGGCACCGCGGCTTGAGCGAAGCATCGATGCTCGGTGATGAAACGATTCTTTCCGCCATGCTCGAGGATGCGGACCTCCATGATCATCTCATGAAGGGCCTCTACGAAGCCGATCTGGTTTCTTAGTCACCGCCTCGAATTAGCTCGTGGCGACGATGCCAGGTCTCGCTGATCTGCCTTTCGACCTCGGTTAGCGAGATAGGTGCGGCGTCCGGGTAAATGTTGCGAAGCCAGTCCAGCAGTTGCTGCGCAAATTCCGCCAAAGTTACCGGTGCCGCGCCGGACATGATCTGGCGATAGGCCTCAGTCTCGATCGCCTGCAACGCTTTCTTGTGGCCAAGCGGACTTGTCATGCACCATCGGCGCCATCAGGCGCGGCTTTGCGGCCCCGG
>DATGDN010000295.1:0-14800 GCA_035310865.1 Pseudolabrys sp.
GATCGGCAAGCGGCATGTCAGGACCACGTGGTACGGTTCGAACTGGCGCGACCGCTGCGCCTTTGCCGGCTACTACTGCCTCTATGCGTGGGACGGCTACGTCTATCACTATCCGTTCGACGACCGTCCCTCCGCTTCGCGCCGGCAGACGTTCCAGGTCCGTAAACGCAGCCTCGTCATCACCGGGCTCTTCCCGTGATCCCGCTTAGGTACGGACGGCAGTGCGCGCCACCAACCTCTCAGCTGTCATGGCCGGACTTGTTCCGGCCATCACGATTCCTGGAGCGCTTTTGCCCGTTATCCCGGTGAACCCGGAGGACAGTCATGAGAATCCTGATTTACAGCGCTGCAACGGCGCTCGTCTTGCTGTTGAGTCCCGCGCTGGCGGGAGACAAGATCACCATCGATCCGAACGAGATCACGGTCGACGCGAAGCGGCCGCCGCTGCAGCTCAATGGCAGACAGCGTGCTGCGATCCAGGATGCGCTCGAAACCGAGAACACCGAGCAGGAGACGCCGGACAAGTTCGAGGCCAAAATCGGCGAAACGCTTCCCCTCATGATGACGGTAGACGCGATGCCGGAGCCGCTGATCCAGCGGGAGCCGTCGCTCAAGCAGTACGGCTACGCGAAGATCGCCAAGGACGTGCTGGTGGTCGACCCGATGAAGAAGACGATCATCGCCGTCCTTCCGCGCAAGTCCCCGCCGACCGGCAAGGCGCAGGCGCCCGTCGATTGGGCGGCGACGCGCGGCCGCGAGCTGACCGGCCAGGCACCGGAACCGACGCAGGAGTCGGCGCCGGCGCATGAGCCCGCGGGCGATTCCGGTGACAAGAAAAACGGCAACGAGGCGGCGACTAAAGAGAATAGCCGTTAGCGCCGGCGGTTGCTTTTGAACCCGCCCCGCATTCCCGGCCGCCCGAGCTTGCTGCGCGGGCTCTCGCTGCGTGCCGGCTTCACTTCGTGCGACAACGCGATGCCCATCTCATCGAGCTCGGGCTTGTGCGGGCGCGAGCGTGACTGCAGGCCCTTGGTCTGCGCCACCATCACGTCGCGTGCGGTCGGATTGTCCAGCACCGCGATTTCGGTCGCGCGCAGGCGCTTGATCTCGTCGCGCAGGCGCGCGGCCTCCTCGAAGTCGAGATCGGCGGCGGCTTCGCGCATACGCGTCTCGAGATCGGCAATCACCGCCTCGAGATTGTGGCCGATGGTGGCGGCCTCGGCAAATTCGCCAGCGCCCGCGCCGCCGGTCGAGATCAGCACGTGGTCGCGCTCGTACACGCTGTCGAGAATGTCGTGGATCGAGCGCTTGATGCTTTCCGGCGTGATGCCGTTCGCCGTGTTGTACTCGACCTGCTTCTCGCGCCGGCGGCTGGTTTCCTCGATTGCGCGCTGCATCGAACCGGTGACCTGGTCAGCATAGAGGATCACCTTGCCGTCGACATTGCGCGCGGCGCGGCCGATGGTCTGGATCAGTGACGTTTCACTCCGCAGGAATCCTTCCTTGTCGGCATCGAGAATGGCGACCAGCGCGCATTCCGGAATGTCGAGCCCCTCGCGCAGCAGGTTGATGCCAACGAGCGCGTCGAAGGCGCCAAGTCTCAGGTCGCGAATGATCTCGATGCGCTCGAGCGTGTCGATGTCCGAGTGCATGTAGCGCACGCGGATGCCCTGTTCGTGCAGATATTCGGTGAGGTCCTCGGCCATGCGCTTGGTCAGGACGGTAACCAGCGACCGGTAGCCTTTCTGTGCCACCTGCCGCACTTCGCCGACGAGATCGTCGACCTGCAGGCGTGCGGGTCGTATCTCGACCGGCGGGTCGATCAGGCCGGTGGGCCGGATGACCTGCTCGACGAAGACGCCGCCGGATTCATTGAGCTCCCACGGTCCCGGCGTGGCCGAAACGGCGACGCTCTGCGGGCGCATGGCGTCCCATTCCTCGAAGCGCAGCGGCCGGTTGTCCATGCAGGAGGGCAGGCGGAAGCCGTATTCGGCGAGCGTCGCCTTGCGGCGGAAGTCGCCGCGGAACATACCGCCGAGCTGCGGGATGGTGACGTGGCTTTCGTCGCAGAACACTAGCGCGTTGTCGGGTACGTATTCGAACAGCGTCGGCGGAGGCTCGCCCGGCTTGCGGCCGGTGAGATAGCGCGAATAGTTCTCGATGCCGGCGCATGAGCCGGTCGCTTCCATCATCTCCAGATCGAAGATCGTGCGCTGTTCGAGCCGTTGTGCCTCCAGCAGGCGTCCGGCGGCATTGAGCTGGTCGAGACGCTGGCGCAACTCATGCTTGATGCCGGCAATTGCCTGGATGAGCGTCGGCCGTGGCGTCACATAGTGCGAATTGGCGTAGATCTTCACGAAGTCGAGCTCGTCGGTCTTCTGTCCGGTGAGCGGATCCATCTCCTCGATCTTCTCGATCTCGTCGCCGAACAGATGGATGCGCCATGCGCGGTCTTCATAGTGCGCCGGGAAAATGTCGACCGTATCGCCGCGCACGCGGAACGAGCCGCGGAAGAAATCGCCCTGCGTGCGCTTGTATTGCAGCGCCACCAGGTCGGCGAGCAGTTGGCGCTGGTCGATCTTGCCGCCCTGCTTGAGCGTAAAGGTCATCGCCGAATAGGTTTCCACCGAGCCGATGCCGTAGATGCACGACACCGAGGCGACGATCACCACGTCGTCGCGCTCGAGCAGCGCGCGCGTCGCCGAGTGGCGCATCCGGTCGATCTGCTCGTTGATGGACGATTCCTTCTCGATGTAGGTGTCGGTGCGCGGAACGTAGGCTTCCGGCTGGTAGTAGTCGTAGTAGGAGACGAAATACTCGACCGCGTTGTCGGGAAAGAACGACTTGAATTCACCGTAGAGCTGCGCGGCCAGCGTCTTGTTGGGCGCGAGGATGAGGGCAGGGCGCTGCGTCGCCTCGATCACCTTCGCCATCGTGAAGGTCTTGCCCGAGCCGGTGACGCCGAGCAGCACCTGCGTGTGGTCGCGGCGCTGCACGCCCTCGACCAGCTCCTTTATCGCCTGCGGCTGGTCGCCCTTTGGCTCGAAGTCCGACGCAATAACGAACTTCTTGCCGCCTTCGGATTTTTCAGGCCGCGGCGGTCGGTGCGGCGTCCAGGGTACCGTGGAGAATTCCGGCCGTCCCTCGCGCAGCAGCCGCTCGAGCGACTGCTGGCTCGCGATGCCGCCGAAGCCTCCCGGCTGCGTCGGTAGATCGGCGCGGGGGAGACGGTATTTCGGATCGTTCTTATCCGGTGCAGGCGCGGGCGCGGCTTCGTCACCGAGTCCCAATTCCTTTTCCAACTGCGGATCAAGGCCGGAAATCGGCGATGCCGTGTAGTCGCGCTGTGGCGCCTCGTTGAATTCCCTGGGCGTCGACTTGCGCGCCTTATGCGCCTCGGAGAAATCGCGGCGGCGATCCCACGAATTGTCCGGAGGGGGCTGCAATCCCGTGCTGGATCCCATACCCGCCGTGCCGCGGCCGATGCCGGGGTTGAGCAGATTCGCGAGCGCATCGGGAGTGGGCTTCTCGTCCGGACGTGCGGCCTTGGCGCGCGTCGGCCGCGCGGGATCCTTGCTTTTCTTTGGCTTGTCGGGATTTTTCGCCATTTCCCCCTGAATATGGGACGAGTCCTGTGGCGAGGAAAGGGCGGCGCGGCTGCGCCTGCGCCGGGCTCAGTCTTTATTGAACGGTTTGCAGCGCATCTCCTCGGCAAGCCGCTGCGGAAAGGCCACGCTGCCGCCGGCGAGCGGGATCGTGGCCGTTGAGCCGCCAACGTCCGGTTGCTTCGATGCTGACCCGCGTCTACTTTCTGTGAAACTTAAGTGCCAGCCGTCTGCATTGGGATTCCGCAATGCGATACGGGCTTCCACTGAATGCCACCTTGATCAGTTCATTGGTGACGACCCCGTTTGCGGCCTCGGCGAGGGCACAAGTCGTCATTCCTCACGGCGATTTTGGCGACGGCTTTGAAACATATTTGGTTGCAATAATTTCCTTCGCCCTGCTTTGTTTTGCGGTATGGCGCTTCTACCGGGGCCGCTAGAACCGGGTTTGTTACGCGGCCTTGGCCCACAATTGCTTCGACGCCCGGCGTGCGCCTTCGACAAGCGACTGCAGCTTGAGCCACACGATCTTGGTGTCGACCTGCACGCGGCCGGCAAAGGTGCCGAAGCCGCAGTCGACTCCGGCGATGACATTCTCGCGCCCGACCACGCTCGCAAAGTTGAGGATGCGGTCGGCGACGACTTCCGGATGCTCGACGACGTTCGTCGTTGAATCGATCACGCCGGGAATGATCTTCTTGCCGGCCGGCAGCTTCACCTCGCGCCAGACCTTCCATTCGTGCTCGTGCCGCGCATTGGCAGCCGGAAATGACACGGCGTGCGGACGGCCTGACAGCACGATGTCGATGATGTCCTTGATTTCGACGTCGGTATGGTGCGGCGCCATGGTCGAGCCCCAGCACACATGCATGCGCATGCGTTCCGGCGGCAGATCGCGCACCGCATGATTGAGCGCCGCGACGTTGACGCTGATGATCTTGCGATAGTCCGCGAGCGGCAGATTCAAATAGACCATGTGCCGCAGCATTGCGAGGTCGGGGCAGTCGAGCTGGAGGATGAAGCCGGCTTCGACAATGGCCTTGTATTCGCGCCGCATCACGTCGGCGAGCGCGTAGATGTATTCCTCGTCGGTCTTGTAGTAGCGGTTCTTGAGATAACGCGCGATTTGGCCGGGCGAGGGCGAGGTCATGAAGATGTCCTCGGCCTTGACGCCTTGCATCGCCGCCTTGGCGACATCGATATCGGTCTGCGCCGCCGGCCAATCCTTCCAGCCGACCGGGCCATTGCAGGCCGGGCGGTGCTGGAACGGCGAGGCGAAGTGCTTGAGGATTTCGGCAAGCTCGGGGAATTCCGGCTCCCCGGTCCCCATCGGCGGCGCGCTTTCGCCTTCGTAGCCTGTCAACCGCTTGAGCACGTGCACGGTGTAATCGGTGCGGCCCTGCTCGCCGTCATTGATGATGTCGAGGCCGCATTCGATCTGCCTCTGCACCACGCCGGCGACGGCCTCGCGTACGGCCGCCTGCAATTCCGCGCGGCGCGCGCCGGGAATTTTCTCTTCGGCCAGCAGCAACTCCACGACTTTCGCCGTGCGCGGTAGGCTGCCGGTGTGGGTGGTGAGGACGCGGTCGGCCATGTATTTCACTCTGGGTCAGTCCGCTCATCCCCGCGCAAGCGGGGATCCAGCGCAAGATCAACACAATGGCGGCCCCTGGATTCCCGCTTGCGCGGGAATGAGCGGAGAACGGGCCGGCCTATCACGATTAAGAGCCGCGCATGACCTCGGTGACGTGTTCGACATAAGGCGGCGACGAGAAGCAGTGGCCGACGAGATTGCGCCACTCCTGGAAGTCGGCGGACTCGGGGAAGTCCCTGGTGTGGTTCTCCAGGGTCTCCCACTGCACGAACAGCCGGTAGCGCTGCGGCATTTCGTGCGAGCGCTGCAGCGTCATGAACTTGCAGCCCTTGGCGCGCTTGAAAATGGGCGCGGCTTTCTTCACACCGGTTTCGAATTCGGCTTCCATGCCGGGCTTCACATCAATCTGTGCGATTTCAAGGATCATGGTGGGGCTTCCGCTGGCGGGTGGTCGTCGAAGGCGCGGCATTATGGTCCGCGCCTGCAATGGAGAAAAGACCGCCGACGCGTCATTCGACAGAGCATGGCATGTCCAGGGCTTTACGCCCTCGCGTACTTCCCACGGCCGAAGAAGCGATCCTTCTGGTCGTCGCTGGCCTTGTCACGGATCGACTTGAGCGTGGCGACCTGGGCGTAGGCGCGCTTGACGGCGTCGCGGCCGCCAATCGTGCCCACCCATTTCTTGATGGTCGGATATTGGCCCGGGTCGATCGCGAGCAATTCGAAATTGCGCAGCCACGGGAACGCAGCGATGTCGGCGATCGTGTAGTCGTTGCCGGCGACATAGGGACGCCCACCGAGCCGCTGCTCGTAAAGATCAAACAGCTTGATGACCTGGGTGCGGTAGCGCCGGGCGCTGTAGCCGTTGCCGGGACCGGCATATTTGCTGAAATGTACGTGCTGGCCGCTCATCGGGCCGAGATTGGCAACCTGCACGATGAGCCATTGCAGCGTGTCGTAGCGCGCAACCGGCTCATGCGGGATGAACTTGCCGGTCTTCCCGGCGAGATAGATCAGGATCGCTCCCTACTCGATCACCGTGTAGGGCTTGCCGCCCGGTCCGTCGCTGTCGACGATCGCGGGGACCTTCAGCAGCGGGTTGATCTTGGCGAATTCCGGCGCGAACTGGTCGCCTGCCCATACGTCCACCGGCTTGATGTTGTATGGCAGCCCACATTCCTCGAGCATGATGAAGATTTTTTGCACGTTGGGGCTGGTCAGCGCATAGAAGTCAATCATGAGGATTGTCTCTTGATGGCGGCCGCGGGCTGCGGCGTCTCTCTATAGACGAATGAAACCTGGTTGTCTCGCAGGGGGGGTAGCGGCCTTGCTCGGCCTCGCGCCTGCTGTCCGCACTCGCGCCTGCTGTCCGCAAGTGTGGACGCCGTCTTGCGCAGGCAAGCGGGACACAAACAGTCCTCGAGCCAGGCCTTCGTCATCGGCAACCGGTAAGGCTCGGCGGCACACCAGCAATCGGCAGACAGCCCGCAGTCGAACAAGGCGCCGCAGCGGGCGCAGACCATTGGACGAGGGGATGTTGCCGCCGGCGACGTCATGCCGCGAGCCTGCGCGCGGCCGGAGGCGAAGGCAAGGTTGCCGGTGTAGCCCGCTCACTCCGCGCGCGCGCTGTGCGCTGATCGCGTGATCCTGTGCCGCCGGTGAGGCCGCTGATATTTGTTCATGACCTCGCGGCAGTCAGGATTGAGCCGAGGTCTGTTCTCCATCAGACAGAGAAACACATCGTTGCGGTTCGGGATGGCGGACCAGCACACGCGGAATGCATCGCCGATGCACGCCTGCCGCTCATTCGATGTTTCGGCCGAAGCCGTCCAGCACGACAGGGCGATTAGTGCAGCCGTTGTTGCAGCAAGAGTTTTCAAGGATGTGTCCCCCATGCACTCGAATCCCATCATAGGTGTTAGCTCGCAACGCCCTATGCCCCGGATGCAACAGTGCACAAGTTTGTAGGAGAGAAAGTTCCAACAGGCGGTGCTTCAAATTACCAGCGACTGTTTTCGTTGCGTTGCGCGCTGCAGAGTTTGCTGCAGGTGTCTGCGTCGAAGGCCGCAATTATTACGAAGACCTTCCGCTGCGCTGCGGCCGTGGCCAATTCGTCTTTTCCTCGCCACGGCTCTATTCCCAACGGCGGCATGGTATGGTTCCATCCATAAAAGCCTGAAGAAGCTGGGGAGGGGACGATGAGAGGACGATGGATTGCGGCGGCCCTACTGTTGCTCGCCGGCATGAGCGGGGCACTGGCCCAGGACTATCCGACAAGAACAGTGACAGTGATCGTGCCGTTCGCGGCCGGCGGACCGGCCGACGTGACCGGCCGCATTGTGGCGGATATCTTCTCCCGTCATCTCGGCCAGCAGTTCGTGGTCGAAAACGTCGGCGGCGCCGGCGGCACCGTTGGATCGCTCCGGGCGGCGCGCGCCGCCGCCGACGGCTACACGCTCATTTCCGGCCACATGGGCACGCACGCGGCGGCGCCGTTTTTTTATCCCAACCTTGGATATGACCCGCAGAAGGATTTCGAGCCGGTTGGACTGATCGCCGAGCAGCCGGAACTGCTCACGGTCCGCAAGGACATCCCTGCAAATAACCTCAAGGAATTTGTTGCCTACGCCAAGGCGAACGAGAGCAAGCTCAACATGGGGCACGCGGGCGTCGGCTCGGTGTCCTACGTCGGCTGCCTGCTTCTCAACTCAGCCATCGGCATCAAGCCGACCATGGTGCCCTTTACCGGCACGGCGCCGGTCATGAACGCGATCCTCGCGGGCCAGATCGATTACGACTGCGATCCCATTCTTGGACCGCTGCCCCACGTGCGCGCAGGCACTGTCAAGGCACTGGCCATCGCGGCAAAGAAGCGGAGCCCGCTGCTGCCGGACGTGCCAACCTCCTATGAGCAGGGCCTGCCCCAATTCGACTGCGCGCCCTTCTACGCCGTGTTTGCGCCGAAAGGCACGCCGAAGGCAGTCATCGACAAGCTCGCGGACGCCTTGAACAAGGGGCTGAGCGAAGAGGCCGTGCAGAAGCGGCTGGCCGCGCTCGGCGCCGAGATCGCCGAGCCGAACCGGCGCGGGCCGAAAGCGCTTGCCGAACTGGTGAAAAGCGAAGTCGAACGGCTGACACCGATCCTGAAGGCTGCGGCCTCTAAGTAGACTGGCACTAAGGTCGTCCCGGATCGCTACGCCGGCAATCCGGCAATGCGCAGGCCGTCCGCGAGCTTCTGCCACACGGCTGCGTCCATAAACAGCATCCGGCTGCGCTGTTTGGAAATTGTGAGTGTTGGATCGCCCTTCAGAAGCTGCTGGACCCATTCAGCGGCTTTTTCGGATCGGCCAAGCTGCGCATAGTTTCGTTTGAGGCCTCATGGTCGGGCTTGTCATCGATCGCACCCTACGGCCTGGCCGACGTGCAACCCGACGTGGCTTCGAGCGCGCGCCAGGTCTTTTCGATCTCGCTGCCGTTCTGGTTCTGATTTTTCCCGCCTTCGGTCTGCTGGTGCAGATGAATCTGTACCGGCGTCGAGAGCCACCAGCTCATTGAGACCGGCCGCGACGTCTTCTCTTCGGAGCCGCCGCCGGCGCGCTGCACGTATTGCGGCCATACGCGGATGTGGGCCGTGTCTGCCCCGCAAGACGAACCGGTCAGGAGGTCGAGCACGGCATTGAGTTGCAGCACGGCGAGCCTACCCCGTCCGGTCCGCGCGTTGGCGATGGCCTCGATGGGAATCGAAACGTCGGTGAGGAACGCAGTATCGGGCACTTCAAGGCGGTTGAGATCGGGATTCTCGTCGGGATCGTTGGATACCACCAGCACGAAGGGAGCGAGCTGCGGCCGAGCGGCATGAATCGCGACGGCAAGCTCCATCGCGGTGAGAGCGCCATAATTTTCGATGTAGCCGCCGTCGACGATGCGATCGACAACGTTGTGCTTGAGATTTCGAACGGCACCGGGAGGAGAAATCACCGGGAACCGTGCCGAATTATGCGCAGCAGTGCTCAGACGGATATCGTCGAGGTTCTGCCTGGGAAAGATGAACGAGAGCTTTTCGCGGATATACTCCCACAGGAAAAGCCGCTGAAGGCTTGCCCAGAAATCGACGTCGCTCGTATTCGTCAGCAGCGTATGAAACCGGGTCGCCTCCATGAAGATCGGGCAATCTTGCCCCCGGTCTTCGGTCACGTAGGTCTGTTTGGTGAGCGCCTTCGCCTTTATTTCGGAGGTCACGCGCAAGGGTGCCCCCGTCGGACAACCGTCCGCGGGCCTGTAGGCCGGATCGAGCACCATCGTGAGCAGGCGTTGACCGGTTGCGGCCGACGTGCCGTTGAGCAGGAGCAGCGGCAGCCACAATCCCTCGCGTGGCCGCACGCTCATGAACGGGCAACGCATGTCGCCGGGGCACCCGTCTTGCCAGTTGCCCTGATTGCGACCGCCTGTGACGTTCGCGAAACGCAACTCCCACGAACGTTCCAGCAGCGCCGCCCGGTCCCGCCACCATCCGAACCTGATCGTGTCGTGAAAGGTCAGGCCGATCACGGTGGGGGTGAGAAAATCCCCTGCCATCAGCGCTTCAAGGCAGTCCCGCCAATTGTTGATCTCCTTGCCGTACCAGAGACCCGGCTTGCGGTTTGTACAGGGCTGGTTTGTCTCCGGGCCGGCACGCGCGAGTGCCGCAACGCTCATCGCGGCGCCCACCGCGCTTCCGGATACGGCCGAGATCGCGAAAATGCGCTTGCGGACCTTGCTGGCATCCAGCGTCGCACCTTGTGCGGCATGGAGTTTCGCCTGATCGAGCAACTCGCCGATAATGCTGGCCGTGAAAAATCCTGCCCGGCTTGCGCCGCCGGAACCGACGACGATGATCGGCCGCGGGCACATGCCCGGATTCCCCGCGCAGCCGTTCTCTTTCATCCAGAGATCGAGTGCCTGATTGAGACGAACAGTCGACATGTCGACGGGCTTGCGCAGAAGCGCGCTCGCATCGATCCGCCGGACTGAATGATTGTCGCCCAGAATCGCAGAGAGCACAGCGACCACAAAGACGACACCAACAATCAGCGGCGCCTTCAGCTGCCGTCCGAGTCCGGACAGGAACGTCAGCAGCGGCAGCCATCCGCCGAGGATGATCGGGACGACGAGCGCGCGCGGCAGCCGGTCAGCGATGTGGTCCGCGCCCAAGAGGATGACTGCGGCGGAGACCAGAAACATGATGACAAGAAGGAGCGGTCCGAGACTCGGCTGGACCCTGGACCCGTGCAAATCCGCCCGGCCGTTGCCGCCCAGCCCGATCCGCCGTAGCAGATCATTGACGGCGCTCGTCTTGGCCTCCGCACGCCGGACGAAGTGAGTTGCCATCAAATCGCGGCGCTTCACCGTATAGGCGAGGAATGCCGCCGCGATGATCACAACGAGCACATCGAAAGCACGCAGCCACCATGTGATACCGGATTTTACTCCGTCGTCTGCGATGTCGGGCAAGTTCCAGATCGACCGCTCGGATGCGATCAGCACGATCGCAAAGGGTATGATGCCGAGCACGCGCGGGACCCACCGCTCGACGCAGCTCAAATAGTTCGACGCGCGGGCGTCGGCGTAGGCGCGGAAACGCAGATCGGTATCGAGCAGCAGGCGTGCTGCATAGTGCGTCGTCGCGGCCCATACGATCGTCAGCAGCACCAGAAACAGGGCGATGCGGACATAGCTGTTTGCAAATTCGGTGAACAGGTCCTGCGCTTGAGGGGTATAGTCAAGTATCAGGAAGCCGACGATCACGGCGCAAAGCGGCACGCGCACGATCCAAAGAACCAGGGCAAGGTCGAGGCATTTCTGCCAGCATCGCGCCACGCGATCGCGCCAACGCTCGTCTTTGCCTGCCACGCGCTTGTCGTCTGCAGCCATGGTCCCCCCACGGGTGGGGCTCTTCGACTATCCAGATGGATCAAAGAGCGCGAAGCTGAACGACTGTGCTTCGGAAAATCCGAAGTTTAATTCAAATATCATTTCCGCGCAGTTGCCGGTGTGAACCCGGTCACACGCCCGGAACTATTGTGAATCTCCCGCACCGACATATCCTCCGATCTTCCAGCCGCCGGCGTCCTTTACGTAGCAATGCTGGTCGTTGCCGATCGGCGCGATCGAATCGACCGACACATACCCTGTCTTGCCGGCCGGCGTGACGACACGCAGGTAGGTCGGAACGCTCGATCCGCCTTCGGTCACGATG
Source organism: Pseudolabrys sp. (assembly GCA_035310865.1). GTDB lineage: Bacteria > Pseudomonadota > Alphaproteobacteria > Rhizobiales > Xanthobacteraceae > Pseudolabrys. The sequence goes on from DATGDN010000295.1 coordinate 11,435, forward strand.
CGCACGAAGGCAGACCCCAGCTTCTCGATCACCGGCGCAGTGTTTTACGGTGCCGCGCGCACTTCGACGTCGGGAGAAACCGGATAGCCCAGTCACCCACGTCCGTCTTGGTCGTTGTGAGCAGATCGTTGAACGCCTTGCCGCCGAATGTCGGGTCGGCGGCGAGCAAAGCGCGCCCTTGCGCTCGGGCGACGGTGAGCCGGTTGGCTCGTCTGCAAAACCCGCAAGCATTCCCAGCCGGCGCCCTCCTTGTTGCTGAGACCGAGCGCGGCCGCAAGGTTGTCGACGCCCGATCGGCGCTTGTCGGCGCGGTCACCCTTCTCGCCGATCCAAAAGAAGCCCTGAGCGACGATCAGCTTCGCCAGTGCGGCGCGATCCTTGCGCTGCGCCGCTTCGCCGAGCTGCTTGCGCAGCGCCTCGAGCGCGGCGTCGTTCAGCGCCTGCGGCGGCGTCACGGCGACCGGCTTGTAGGGCCCGGCCTTGGGCGGTTGCTGCTGCTGGCCGCGCGGCGGCCGGCGCGTTTTTTGTGTTTCACAAGTGGTGAGATGACGATACCAAAAGGCATCGTCACTTCGCCGGCGTGACGCGCAGGATGCGCCCGGACGAGTTGTCGGTGAGCAGATAGAGCGCTCCGTCCGGCCCTTGGCGGATATCACGGATTCGTTCGCGCAGGCCTTGCAGCATGCGCTCCTCCTTGACGATCTTGCCGTCCTTGATCTCGAGACGAGATACCAGCTGGAACTTCAGGGCACCGTTGAACAGGTTGCCTTTCCAACTTGGAAAGAGGTCGCCGGTGTAGAACGCCATACCCGAGGGTGCGATTGATGGTGTCCAATGCCAAAGCGGGTCATCGACACCTTGCATCGTTGCCTTGCCGGTGCCGACCGGAGAGCCGTCGTAATTGACGCCGTAGCTCACGAGCGGCCAGCCGTAGTTGTGACCGGGCACGATGAGATTGATCTCATCGCCGCCTTTGGCACCGTGCTCCTGCTCCCACAGCTTGCCATCCGCAGGGTTGGTGACGAGACCTTGCGGGTTGCGGTGACCGTAGGACCAGATTTCGGGCCGTGCGCCCGGCTTGTTGACGAACGGATTGTCGGGCGGCGCGGCGCCGTCGGGCGTAATGCGAATGATCTTGCCAAGGTCGTTGTCGAGCGTCTGCGCCATGTCCCGGTCGGTAAAATGTTCGCCGTTCGTGAGGAAAAGCGTGCCGTCAGCTGCCTGCACGATGCGGCCGCCGAAATGATTTCCACGCGAGGCCGGGCCGTGCTGGCGGTAGATGACCTTCACGTCGGTAAGCCGCGGCACTTCGCCGGGCTCGAGCCGGGCGCGCGCAAGTGCAGTGCGCCCGCCGCCGTCGAACGGCTCCGCGTACGAAAAGTAGACGGTGCGGTTCTGCGCGAAGTTGCGGTCGAGGATGACGTCGAGCAGGCCGCCCTGGCTGACCGCAAATACTTTCGGCACGTTTGCGAGCGGCGGCGACAGCTGCCCGTTCTGCGCAACAATGCGCATGCGGCCCGGCCGCTCGGTCACCAACATGCGTCCGTCGGGCAGGAACGCGAGCGACCAGGGATGAACCAGGCCTTGGGCCACCGATTGAACGGTGAGATTGCCGGCTGAACTGGGAAATGTGGGATCGGCCGCGGCGGCCGGGCCACCGGCGGCCAAGATGAAGCCCAGTGTGAGAATCCAGCGCATGCCGTCTTCCATCGATGCCGCCTCAACTGTGCGCCATCGGCCGGAATTCCGGTAGCCACGATCTAGAGATGCGTCTTTTTGTGCTTGTGGTGCGGCGGCAGCGACAGCACGGTCAGGCTGCCCATGCCAATGAACAGAAGACCAAGCAGAAGCGCTATGGCGAACAGGCCGCCTTCGTTATCGATGACATTGGCCGCCACATCCGCGCGCGCCACGCCGATAGAGACGACCGTGGCGGCGACGACAATGGAAAAAGCGAGGGCAAGGGTGGCAACCAGTTCGGCGAAAACCGCAGTGCGGTGCTCGCGGCCGATTGTGCGGCCGGCGGGAGGCGTGAAGCCCGCAGATTCAATGTGCTTGCGCATGACGAGCCTGAAATGGGTCCGCTTAGACAATGGTGTTCTGATAACGCCGGAACCCGGCAACCGTTCGGCTCGATTGGGGCGGAGCCGGTGACGAAGCGGGGCGTTTTCAAGGCAGTGGACCAACAGGCCTGCAATTCCGGCACTACTGCGCGGGGGCCAGCTCCGGCTGCCAGGTCATGGGGATGTACCCGGGCTCATCGGCGACCCGATCAAGCCAGGCCCGGATCGCCGGGTAGCGGCTGAGGTCGAAGTCGCACTGATCGGCGACGTGCGTATAGGCATAAACAGCAATGTCGGCGATCGTGAAATGGTCAGCGACGAAAAAGCGGTGGCGGGTGAGGTGCGTCTCCATCACGCCGAGCGCGCGATAGCCGTTTTCCATCCAGTCCTCGAGCGCGTGACTCTGCAATTCGCGGCCGCCCTTGATCAGCGACAGCCAGAAGTAGGCCGCGCCGATATTGGGCTCGAGACTGTGCTGCTCGAAGAACATCCATTGCAGTGCCTCGGCCCGCCCGATGCGGTCTTCCGGCGCCAGCATGGACCCGCCGGCGACGTACCAGAGAATGGCATTGGATTCGGCGAGATGGCGATCAGGTGCGACTTCCAGCAGCGGCACCTGTCCGTTGGGGTTCTTCGCAAGAAATTCCGGCGTGCGGCTCTCGCCTTTGAGAACGTCGACCTCGACGAGCTTGAAGGGAATGCCAAGGCGGGCCAGCGCAAGGCGAACCTTGTAGCTATTGCCGGAACGTTGCATCGAATAGAGCGTGTACATTCTGAACAAGTCCGTTGACGTGTGCTCGCTCCCGAACGTGAAAGGTCTTTCGGGATCTGCGCTACCCCGGCGCGTACGGCCATTAAGACGAAGAAAGTCCGGCATTTACAAGGCCGACGGACGCGGGATAACGAAAACATTAAAATCGTATTCGCTGCAATGCAGCAGCGAACGCGCAATCTCCCGCAGTGCCGAATAGAAGAATTCTATTGCGCCCGCCACCCGATGGGCACGCGCATACTCGACGAGTGCGTCGACGACGACCGGCTCGATCGGCGTGAAGTCGCGGTGCGCGATCCATTCCGGCCGTGAACTTGGTGATGTGCTTGGAGACCGCGCAGAGTGTCAGATAGACGATCTTGCGCGGATAGGGTGTGATGTTGGGCGGCGAGGCGTGCCTAGATTGCCGTGGAACACGCAATAGCGCGATCTCCTCTTCCGAAAAGCAGTTCGGAAAGAAGACGTAGCCCTGCCCGTCGAAAGGCTTGAGCTGCTCAGTTGGTGCTCTCCCGATCCACTTGGCCCGTCTTG
>DATGDN010000296.1:0-3049 GCA_035310865.1 Pseudolabrys sp.
ACATTTGCGCTGCCCTTTGGGATCAATTGAATAGGCAGATTGCTTCGGAACGGCTGGGTGCCATCCATTGTTTTTTTCATGGCCGCTTTCTTAGTGTGGAGCACTGGAAGTTTTATTTTGATGAATCCGATTTTTTTCTTCTTCCAAACGTATTCGGATTTCGCGGGGCTGGCCTTGCACGACCAGAGGTCAACATTGCCGCGGACCGACATGATGAGCTGATCATCAACGGGCAGCAACGATCCGCTTTTGAGAGACACCACCGGACTCCGATTGTCAGCTTCGCGCTTTGCGCAGTTGGTTGTCGAAAGTTTGAACGAGTCGACGACGTCCGGGAATTTTCGCTGAAGATCAATCAGGTCAACGAATATTCTTGTGTCTACCGTGCGTTCGTTGTCGGCCGAATTGACCGTAATCCACGACGTCGCGCTGACTGTAATCGGGACGCCATTCACTTTGTTGGTGATCGCGACTGGCCCGATGGCGGCGAATTGGGCCGAGGCGTCGTTCCAAGAACAGCCGTGAACAATGCCGCCCAAAAAAACGCTCGCATGGCGTTGCCCCCAAGCCTCAGAAAAGTTTTATTAGAAGCCCCTCCATAGATACCTCAGAGTACCTCCCTGGGCCTGTGGTATTTGGCGTATTCCCCAGAAGGATGGAGATCGTGCGAGATGCAAGTGCGAACTCCGAGTAGCGCCGAGATTTCCGCGTCGTCTGTGGAATCGGCCAACGGATAGCTTGGCTTTGCCATCGGTATGGAATTACCCGCGGGGCATAATGGCAGCGCTGCTGTTCGCGTGAGTTGGATCTGCATGCCCCGCGTCCGCACAAATCCCGCCGAGTCCTGCCGAATCACAGCCTATCGAGGCCTGCATGCGGCGGCCGCCAAAGGCGACATTGCTGAAATCGAAAAGCTGGTGAAGGCGGGCGCGGCGATCGATGCGCGCGACGGCCACGCGCGCACGCCGCTGCATGTCGCCGCCTTCATGCGCAAGCCGGATGCCGCGCGCGCCCTGATGCGTCTCGGCGCCGACGCGAACGCGCTGGAGGCACAGCAATACGACATCGTCACCATCGCCGCGGTCGCCGATGACGTACCGATGCTCAAGGCCGCGCTTGCAGGCGGCTGCAAGCCGACGAACATCACCAGCCCCTATCACGGCACCGCGCTCATCGCTGCCGCGCATCTCGGTCACGATGAAGTCGAGCGCACGCTGATCGCGGCGAAAGCGCCGCTCGATCATGTCAACAATCTCGGCTGGACCGCGGTGATCGAGTCGATCGTGCTCGGCAACGGCGGCAAGCGTCACATCGAGACGCTCAACGCGCTGGTCGATGCCGGCGCCGATATCAACCTCGCCGACCGCTCGGGCGAAACGCCGCTCACGCTCGCGAGGAAGCGCGGGTTCAAGGAGATGGTGGCGATCCTCGAAAAGGCCGGCGCGCGGTAGCGCAAACCCGCTAACTTGCCCGCCGCGGGAGCGACAGCCACAGGCCGCCGCGGATCAACACGACTCCGGACACGCGATTGAGCAACCTGGTCCGCGCCGGCTTCATGAACCACGCGCGGCCAAGGCCGGCCGCGATCGCCCAACCACTGTCGAGAATGCCGCCAAGCAACACCGAGGTTACGCACATCACAAGCAATTGCCGTTCAACCGGCAGGGTCGGGTCGATGAACTGCGGCAGGAAAGCCGTGAAAAAGGCGATGGTCTTCGGGTTGGTTAGCGCCCCAACCAAACCGCGCCACGCGTGGACATGGCCACGCGGACCAGATGCCTTGTCCGGGGCTCCCGCATGGCGCCACGCCATGATGCCAAGCCAGACGAGATAAGCCGCGCCAATCCAGCGAAGAAAATCAAAGATTTCCGCCGAGGTCTGCAGAATCCAGTTCAGGCCAAAAGCGATACATGCGAGCAGAGGCGCATTGCCCGTGACTCCGCCAGCAACGGTCGTCAGGGCCGCGCGAACGCCGCTCCGGGCACCGGTCGTTACCACCAGCGTAACGATGGGCCCCGGCGTCAGAAACAGCACAATGGCGATGACGAGAAACGTAGAGAACAGATGCCAGCTCATCGGGCCAAACTACTGAATTTGTCGCCCGAACGGCAAATTGCGACCTCAGCCACGAGCTGGCCGCTGCCGCCGAATTCCTTCGGAAATCTCTCAGCTTGGAGAGCCCGTCGCGCACCGGCAAAACCGTTTCGGCGTAATTCTTGGGCTAGTGCGATAGTGGTCTGGACGAGAACGATTACAGCTACTCGTCGTCTTCCTCGGAGAGCCGCTCGACCGACACGACGCGCTCATCCTCGGCGGTACTGAGCACGATCACGCCCTGCGTCGAGCGCCCGGCGATGCGGATGCCGGAGACCGGGGTGCGGATGAGCTTGCCGGCATCGGTGACAAGCATCACCTGGTCGGATTCTTCCACCGGGAACGAGCCGACGATCTTGCCGGTCTTCTTGGTCAGCGACATGGCTACGATGCCTTTGCCGCCGCGGCCGGTGGTGCGGTACTCGTACGACGACGAGCGTTTGCCGTAACCGCGCTCGGACACCGTGAGCACGAACTGCTCGGCCGCCGACAGCTCGACGTAGCGCTTTTCGCCGAGTTCGATGTTCTTGACGCCCTCCTCGGCCTCGGCCGGTTCCGGCTCGTCGCCGGCCCCGCGCCGGATTGCGCTGGCGCGCTTGAGATAGGCGGCGCGTTCTTCAGCCGTCACCTCGACGTGGCTGAGGATCGACAGCGAGATGACGTGATCCTTCTCGGCGAGCGTGATGCCGCGCACGCCGCGCGAGGTGCGGCCCTGGAACACGCGCACATCCGGCACCGCGAAGCGGATGCACTGGCCGCCATTGGCGGTCAGCAGCACATCGTCCTTCTCGGTGCAGATCTGCACGTCGACGATCGCCTCGCCGTCCTCGAGCTTCATTGCGATGATGCCTGACGGGCGCACGTCGGCGAAATCGCTGAGCTTGTTACGGCGGACGGTGCCGCTCGTCGTTGCGAACATTACGTCGAGCGCGGCCCAGTCGGCCTCGTCCTCCGG